>NZ_DHXT01000076.1:1430-3661 GCF_002413825.1 Rhodoferax sp. UBA5149 | reverse complement strand
TCGCGCGATTCTTCAAACGGCCGGTAGCGCTGCTCCACCGGGAACATGCGACCCGACACCATGATGACCGGCGCCGGGCCATTTCTACTGGCAAAGTGGTCGGCAAAACGTTGGGCGTCGATAGTAGCCGAGGTCACCACAATCTTCAGATCGGGACGGCGCGGCAAAATCTGGCGCAGGTAGCCCAGCAGGAAATCAATGTTGAGCGAACGCTCATGCGCCTCGTCAATGATGATGGTGTCGTAGGCTTTTAGCAGCGGGTCAGTCTGCGTCTCGGCGAGCAAGATGCCGTCGGTCATCAGCTTGACCGATGAATCGCGGCTCAGGCGGTCCTGAAACCGCACCTTGAAACCGACCACGTCGCCCAGCGTGGTTTTCAGCTCCTCGGCAATGCGCTTGGCCACGCTGCTGGCGGCGATACGGCGCGGCTGCGTGTGGCCGATCAGCTTGCCCCGACCGGGCGGGTAGTTCAGCTTGCCGCGCCCCATGGCCAGCGCGATCTTGGGCAGCTGGGTGGTCTTGCCGGAGCCGGTTTCGCCGCACACAATAATGACCTGATGCTCGGCCATGGCGGCCATGATCTCGTCACGTTTGCCCGATACGGGGAGGGATTCTGGAAACTCGATTTGGAGGGGCGTAGCAGTCAAGGCAATAACTTCGTAGAGAATCGGTGATTATCCTCGTCCCTTGTACCTGTCTTTCCACCACTACCCGGCCCTGTCTGCATGTCCTCCGTTTTCAACTTCACCTTCGTGCCCTGGTTCCGTTCGGTGGCGCCCTATATCCATAAATTTCGCAACCAGACCTTTGTGGTGGGCATCGCGGGCGAGGCCATTGCCGCGGGCAAGCTGCACCATATCGCGCAAGACCTGGCGATGATCCAGAGCATGGGCGTCAAAGTGGTGCTGGTGCATGGTTTTCGCCCGCAGGTGAATGAACAGCTCAAGGCCAAGGGCCATGCGCCGCGTTATTCGCACGGCATGCGGGTCACGGATGAGGTGGCGCTGGACTGCGCGCAAGAGGCTGCCGGCCAGCTGCGTTACGAGATCGAAGCCGCCTTCAGCCAGGGTCTGCCCAACACGCCCATGGCCGGCGCGACGGTGCGGGTGATTTCGGGCAACTTTCTCACGGCGCGCCCGGTCGGCATTGTGGATGGGGTGGATTTCCAGCACTCGGGTCTGGTGCGCAAGGTGGACGTGGCGGGCATCACGCGCACGCTGGACTTTGGCGCCATGGTGCTGCTGTCGCCCTTTGGCTTTTCGCCCACGGGCGAGGCCTTCAACCTGAACATGGAAGAAGTCGCCACCTCGGTGGCCACCGCCTTGCAGGCTGACAAGCTCATTTTCGTGACCGAGATCCCGGGCATCCGCATCCAGCCGGGGCAGCCCGAGGGCGAAGACAACCCGATCGATACCGAGCTGCCATTGGCCGCCGCCGAAAAGCTGCTGGCCGAGTTGCCGGCGCCCAACCAGCCCACGGACACGGCGTTTTACCTGCAGCACTGCGTCACGGCCTGCAAGAACGGTGTCGAGCGCAGCCACATCATCCCGTTTGCCGTGGATGGCGCTATCTTGCTGGAGGTGTATGTGCACGATGGCATCGGCACCATGGTGGTGGACGAAAAACTGGAGAGCCTGCGTGAAGCCTCGGTGGACGACGTCGGCGGCATCCTGCACTTGATCGAGCCGTTTGAGAAAGACGGCACCCTGGTCAAGCGCAGCCGCACCGAGATCGAGCGCGATGTCGGCAACTACACGGTGATCGAGCACGACGGCGTGATCTTTGCCTGCGCCGCGCTGTATCCCTACCCCGAAGGCAAAACTGCCGAAATGGCGGCCCTCACCGTGTCACCCCAGGTGCAGGGCCAGGGTGACGGCGAGCGCATCCTGAAACGCATAGAGCAACGTGCCAGAGCGGCTGGCCTGGACAGCATTTTTGTGCTGACGACCCGCACCACGCACTGGTTCCTGAAACGCGGCTTCGTGCTGGTCGACCCGGACTGGCTGCCCGAGGCACGCAAACGCAAATACAACTGGAATCGCAAGAGCCAGGTGCTGGTCAAGAAGATCGCTTAACCAGAGCAAGCCTGGCGCCGCGCCAGCGCTTGAACCGTCATGCTTTGACTTGTATCAGGCGCATGCTATATGGGCACCTGGAGAAGGCTTGTTAGCGGCGTTTGAGCTGACGCCAGATCAGCGCCAGGGCCAGCACGATGATGCCGCTGAAGCACA
>NZ_DHXT01000076.1:0-1254 GCF_002413825.1 Rhodoferax sp. UBA5149 | reverse complement strand
CCCTTGAACATCATGGGAATGACGCGCTGCAGCGGGAAAGTCTCGATCATTCCGTAAAAGTCGCGTCCGCAGCTCGCGACTTCAGGCGGGTACCATTGCAGCCAGCTTTGCCGGGCCGCCACGAAGGCGCCAAAACCGGCCGTGGCCAGCAGCAGCACGGCGCCGCCGGAGTGAACGCTTTTTTTGCCGCTAGCGCCCGTCAAACCTGCGATGAGCGCTATTAAAACAAGAGCATAGCGTTGCACGATGCACATCGGACACGGCACCAGCCCCTCGATATGCTGCAGGTACAGGCCAAACGCCAGCAAACTGACGCAAGCCAGACTAAGCAGCGCGAAGAGCCGACGCGGATAGTTGTCCAACCATCCCGTCAAAACCTGAAAAATCATGGACTCAACCTGCCGCTTCGTCCGCCGCCTTGCAAGACGGTGAGCACACCGCCTGGGATTTTCCCAGTATCTTGCGCGTGACCATCTGCGAGCGCGCGCGATGCTTGCCGCATAGAAAGCACGACATGGTCGCAGCCCCAAACGACGTTGCCGCCGTGAAGGGTGAACCCGATACTTTGGATTTGTAACGCAGGCCGTCGGCCAGCATTTTGGTTTTTGTGTCAGCTTTTGCCATAACCCGTATTTTACGTCGACTGGCCCATGGCACGGTTGATGGCCGCTTTGGCCTGCTGTTCAGCGGCCAGCGACAGGTCAAGCGAGGAGCGGCACAAGCCTGCCACTTCGTAGTTGAGGTTCTCGTACAGCTCGGTCGCCGCCGGATAGGTGTCCAGCAAAGCAGCCAGCGCGACGCTCGACGGGACATCGTTGAATTCATTCACCAGGTGCATCACCACCGAGCGATATTGCTCAGCGCCGACCGGCACGGTGCTGTTGTCAAGACGTTCAAGTAACTCGGCCAGCACATGGGTGACGGCCAGATTTACCTTGGATGGCAAGGGTTTTGTAGCGTTCATGCCTCCCCAACTGAGGGCGCCCCTTAAAAATACAAGCGCTCAAATGCCAAACCCCGTCCCTGCCCGCGCGACGGACAGGCAAAGCTTGCTAAAGTTGCACCCTTTGTAAGAATTTGGAAAAGGCTTCACATGGCACGCACAGTCAATTGCATCAAACTCGGTAAGGAAGCTGAAGGGCTGGATTTCCCGCCCTACCCCGGCGAACTCGGCAAACGCATCTGGGAAAGCGTGAGCAAGGAAGCCTGGGCCGCCTGGCTCAAGCATCAGACCATGCTGGTCAATGAAAACCG
>NZ_DHXT01000055.1:3004-18362 GCF_002413825.1 Rhodoferax sp. UBA5149 | reverse complement strand
TAGTCGGAGCCAAAAACAAGCTCTTTGCCGGCATAGGCGTTGGCGACTTCTTCGCTGATGTCGGCTTTCGCCAGGTCGGCGATCTGCCGCACGCAGGCCAATTTCATGGCTTCGGTGATCTTGGTGGCGCCGCAGTCCAGTGCGCCCCTGAAAATGTAGGGAAAACAGAGGACATTGTTCACCTGGTTCGGGTAATCCGACCGGCCGGTGGCGATGATGCAATCCGGGCGCACCGCTTTGGCCAGTTCGGGACGGATTTCAGGCTCCGGGTTGGCCAGCGCCAGAATGATGGGCTTGGCCGCCATGGTCACGACCATGGCCTGCGTCAGCACGCCGGCCGCCGAGCAACCGAGGAAGACGTCGGCGCCGTTGACGACATCGGCCAGGGTGCGCATTTCAGTTTTCTGCGCGTAGCGGGCCTTGGACTCGTCAAAGCCGCCGGGGCGGTTTTCGTGGATCACGCCCTTGGAGTCGCACACGTAGACGTTTTCGCGCCGCACGCCCAGGCCGACCATCACGTCCAGGCAGGCCAGCGCCGCCGCGCCGGCGCCTGAGACAGCGACCTTGACCTCTTCAATGCGCTTGCCGACCAACTCCAGCCCGTTGAGCAGGGCAGCGCTTGAGATGATGGCGGTGCCGTGCTGGTCGTCATGAAATACCGGAATGTTCATGCGCTCGCGCAACTTCTTCTCGATGTAGAAGCACTCGGGCGCCTTGATGTCTTCCAGATTGACGCCGCCCAGGGTGGGCTCCATCGCCGCAATCATGTCCACCAGTTTGTCGGGGTCACGCTCGGCCAGCTCAATGTCAAACACATCAATGCCGGCAAATTTCTTGAACAGGCAGCCTTTGCCCTCCATCACGGGCTTGGCGGCCAGCGGACCAATATCACCCAAGCCCAGCACCGCCGTGCCGTTCGTGATGACGCCCACCAGATTGCCGCGCGAGGTGTATTCCGCGGCCAATGACGGGTCGGCTTCAATGTCCAGACAGGGGTAGGCCACGCCCGGCGAATAGGCCAGGGACAAGTCACGCTGGTTGGACAAGGGCTTGGTGGGGGTGACTGAAATCTTGCCGCGGGTGGGGAAACGATGGTAGTCGCGCGCCGCTTCACGCAGGGCGTGTTCTGCGGGGGAAAGTTCTTTCGTCATTCAGGTCTCCAGTTTTGTTCTATATAGCCAATAGGCTACTCGGTGCGTAGCCATTCTGACATTGGTAATTGTGCCTACTTGAGCAGCTCGTTCAAGGTCCGGGCGATTACTTTGGTCGCCCGACGCAAATCTTCCAGCGCGAGCCGCTCATCGGCCCGCTTGGCGTGGGACTCCAGCACCGTGCGCGGTCCGGCGCCGTAAATGACGCCCGGAATACCCATCTCGCAGAACAGGCGAACGTCAGTGTACAAAGGGGTTCCCAAGGCCGGAATGTCTTCGCCGAAAACGATTCGGCCATGCTTCTGAATGGCCGCCACCAGGGGCTGGTTGCCCGGCAAGGGCTGCAGAGCCTTGGCCAGCAAAATGCGTTTGACGTTCACCGTGATGCCGGGTTTTTGGGCCGCGGCATCGGCGATGATCTGGCGCAGGCTGGCCTCGACTTGCGCCGGGTTTTCTTCGGGAATCATGCGCCGGTCCAGCTTGAAGGTGACACGACCCGGAATCACGTTGGTGTTGGTGCCGCCTTCGATCATGCCGACGTTCAGGTAGGGGTGCGTAATGCCTGCCACCGCGGAATGCACTTGTTGGTACAGCGTGTTTTGCGCGTACAGGGCGTTGAGGATGTGGACCGTGGCCTGCAAGGCGTCCACCCCCGAGTCCGGAATGGCCGCGTGCGCTTGTCTGCCATGCACGGTGACTTCCATCTGCAGGCAGCCGTTGTGGGCCGTGATGACCTGGTAGCTAAAGCCGGCGGCAATCATCAGGTCGGGGTGGATGATCTGGTGTTGCAGCAGCCAGGCCGGCCCGACTTCGCCACCAAATTCTTCGTCATAGGTAAACAGCAGTTCGACACAGCCCCGCACGGGCTTGGCAACCGCTTCAAGCGCCCGAACCGCGAACGCATAGGTTGAAAAATCGCACTTGCTCACGGCTGACGCACGGCCATAGATATGGCCGTTTTCGATCTCGCCGCCGTAGGGGTCATGGGTCCAGCCCTCGCCGGGTGGAACGACGTCGCCATGCGCATTGAGGAGAATTGTTTTGCCCGGACCGTAATGGCGGCACACCAGCAGATTGGTAATGCTCTGCAGGCCGACGGCGCGTACTTCCGCTTCAGGGACCGGGTACTTTTTGGCGTCCAGTCCAAGCCCATGCAGCAGTTCGGCGGTGCGCTCGGCGTGCGGTGCATTGTTGCCCGGTGGCGTATCGGTGGGGACGCGGATCAGCGCCTGCAAGAACTGCACTTGCTCATCAAAGTGCGCGTCAATCCAGGCGTCGAGTTGTTCGTCAGTGGTCATGAAAAATCAGGTTTGGAATGTTCAAAACTCGCCCGCAAGCTGGCCCAGCAACAGTGAAAAGGCTTGCACCGCCAATTGCATGTCATCGCTGGTGCTGCTCTCCAGCGGGTTGTGGCTGATGCCGGCGTTTTGCCCGCGCACAAACAGCATGGCCTGCGGCATGATGTCGTGCAGCTTCATGGCGTCGTGGCCGGCGCCGCTGGGCATGCGGTGCAGCGGAACGCCCAGCGCCGCCACGGCGGCCTCCCAGCGCCCTTGCCACTCGGGCGCACTGGGGGCAGCGCTGACGCGTAGCGTTTCTTCCAGTGTGTAATGCAGGCCGCGGCGCTCGCAGATGGCTTTGAGCTCGGCGCGCACATCGCGGTCCAGCGCGTCGCGCTGGCCGTCGGTGGGCGCTCGCAAATCCAGGCTGAATTCACAGCGACCGGGCACCACATTGATGGACCCGTTGGGCACCTGCAGCATGCCCACGGTCGCGACCGAGTTGCCATCGCGCGCCGCACGCTGTTCCATGTAGAGAATCAGCTCGGCGGCGGCCGTGGCGGCGTCGTGCCGGCGATCCATCGGTGTCGTGCCGGCATGGCAAGCTATGCCGGTGACGGCTGCCAGGTAGCGCACACTGCCGTTGATGGAGGTCACGATGCCCAGCGGAATATCGAGTTCGTTGAGCACCGGACCCTGCTCGATATGCAGCTCCACAAAGCCCAGGTAGGCCTGGGCATGGCGTTTGAGAGACGGTATCTCTTCAATGCGCAGGCCCGCCTGCTGCATGGCCTCACGCATTGAAATCTGGTCGCTGTCGCGCTGTTCCAGCCAGCGCGCATTGAAGTCCCCGGTGAGGGCGCCAGAGCCCAGGAATGTGGCTTGGTAGCGTTGGCCTTCTTCTTCGGCGAAGGCCACGACTTCCAGGGTGAACGGAAGGCGCTGGCCGCGGCGTGACAAGTCGTGCACACAAGCCAGCGGGACAAAAATACCCAGTCGGCCGTCGTACTTGCCACCGTTGCGCACCGTGTCGTAGTGCGAGCCGGTCAGCAGGGTTTTGGCCTCTTTGTCACTGGATAAATATCGTCCGACGACATTGCCAACGGCGTCGATATGAACTTCATCAAAGCCGCATTCAAGCATGCGGTCCTTGATTTGCGCGGCGCAGGCGCGGTGTGCCTCGGTAAGGTAGGTGACCGTGAGCTGCCCCTTTTCGGGGTAGCCCGGATCACTGAATTGCGCCAGTTCTTCATGCCAGTCCCACACCAGGTTGCCAAGCGTGGGTACGGCACCGAACTTGTCGTTCAGGCGGAGTTCGGCTATGCGATGGATGTTGCGCAGGCATTCCGCGCGTTCAAAATCGGGATGGCCGTGCAAACGGCGCTCGAAGGTGTCGATGATCTCCTGTCGGGTCAAGCCGGTGCCGCGGGGGCCGCGCACGGCGAGGACGAAGGGGAAACCAAATTTTTCATGGTAGGCGGCATTGAGGCGCTGGATGGTGGCCAATTCATCCGGGCTGCACTCGGTCAGCCCGGCCTTGCCTTGTTCGTTGGCGGACTCGGTGGTGAGGGCCTGGCCGACCATCGCTTTGCCAGCCAACTCCGGGTGCGCCCGGATCAGCGTCAGCTGGGCTTCACGCCCTGCCGCGGCCACGACCCGGGTCATGGCGTGCTTCAGATGCGCGAGTGAGGTAAACGGCCGCGCTGCCAGTGCTTTCTCCGCAATCCAGGGCGAATGCTCATACACACCCGCCAGCAGGCGCGTGGCCGCTTCGAGGGGCACGGCGTTGAGTTGTTCAAGCGTCATGGCCATGTTCGGTCGCGCGCTATGCCTGCGCTGTGGGCTGGTAGGGGTGGGCTAGTTTCCAGTGCCGGGCAATGTCGATGCGCCGGCAGACCCAGACCCGCTCAAACTTTTCGATGTGGTCCAGGAAGCGCTGCAGTGCGGTGATGCGCCCCGGCCGACCCAATAGCCGACAGTGCATGCCGACACTCATCATGCGCGGCGAGTCGGAGCCTTCGGCGTACAGGACGTCGAAGGTGTCCTTGAGGTACTGAAAGAAGGGGTCGGCGTGTGAGTAACCCTGCGGCAGCGCAAAGCGCATGTCGTTGCAGTCCAGCGTGTAGGGCACGATCAGTTGCGGCACCACTGCACCGTCGGATTTCCTGACCTTCATCCAGAACGGAAGGTCGTCCCCGTAGTAGTCGCTGTCGTACTCGAAACCGCCAAAGTCGGCCACCAGCCGGCGTGTGTTGGGGCTGTCGCGCCCGGTGTACCAGCCCAAGGCGCGTTCACCGGTCATTCTGCTGATGATTTCCATGCCGATGCGCATGTCCTCGCGCTCGGTGTCCTCGTCGACGTTCTGGTAATTGATCCAGCGCCAGCCATGGCAGGTAATTTCATGTCCCAGTTCTTTCAAGCCATGTACCAGTTCCGGGTGGCGCTCCAGCGCCATGCTCACGCCAAACACGGTCAAGGGCAGGCGGCGTTTCTCGAACTCCCGCAGGATGCGCCAAACACCCGCGCGTGAGCCGTATTCGTAGAGCCCCTCCATGCTGATGTGGCGTGCCGGATAGCTCGGCGGGTTGAACATCTCGGACAGGAATTGCTCGGAACCCGCGTCCCCGTGCAGGATGCTGTTCTCGCCGCCTTCCTCGTAGTTCAGGACAAACTGCACGGCCACACGGGCCTTTGCGGGCCACTGTGCGTGCGGTGGCGTGCCGCCGTAGCCGATGAGATCGCGCGGGTAGGCAAGCGTGCTGTCGTAGTGGTTCATAAATTCAGGACCGGGCAGTGGAGAGCGTGTTGCCGGGCGCTTTGGGGTCAAACGTCAGTTGCGCCTCGACGTGGTGCAAGTGTTCGTCCATCAGCCGAACCGCCCTGGCCTCGTCCCGGGCGGCCAGCGCTTGCACAATGTCGGCATGGTCTTCATTGGAATGTTCAGCCGCGCTGGCGGACTGGTACATCAAGGTAATCAGCGAGCAGCGTGAAATCAGTTCAGCCAGCATTTGGGCCAGCACCTCATTGCCCATGAGCGCCGCCATGCGAACGTGAAAATCTCCCAGCAGCGCGGTGCGCCCTGCAACGTCCTGGCGCTCCACGGCTGACTTTTCTTGTGCCACATGCGCTTGGAGCGCGCTGATCATGGCCGGCGTGACGTCGCGCACGAAGGCTCTTGTCATTTCGGCCTCCAGCATGCGGCGCACCTCGAAAACCTGTTTCGCCTCCGTGACCGACGGGGTGGCCACAAAGGCCCCGCGCGCCGGTTCCAGGCGGATCAAGCGGTTTTGCGCCAGCTGGAACAGGGCCTGCCTGACGAGGGTGCGGGATACGCCAAATTGGTCTGCCACCTTTTGCTCGGACAGTTTGGTGCCGGGCGCAAGGCGGTGCTCGACGATGGCCTTGCTCAAGGCGTTGACGATGAAACTGGTGGCGGAACTGACAGCGGAATTGGCGGTATCGAGCTCCATGACGGCATGATAGCTCCAATCCGAAAAAGTGTATACACTTTCGTTCAGCTGCCAGTAGGGTCGAGGTGGCGCTTGCATTGAAGAAGGACACACCATGGGCTTGAGCACACACGTACTGGACACCATGCACGGCACGCCCGCGATGGGCATGCAGGTCGCGCTGTACGCCACGCTGGGGGAAACGGCGACGCTGGTCAAACAGTTCGTCCTCGATCAGGACGGCCGCCACCCGGACGGGCTGCTGCTGGACAACAGCCGTCTCCAGCGTGGCACTTACCGTCTGGTGTTTGACGTCTCAGCTTATTTCAAGGCGCGCGGTGTGGCGCTGCCGGAACCCAATTTTCTGGGCAAAGTGAGCATCGATTTTGGTATTGCCCAGCCTGACCAGCACTACCACGTGCCGCTGCTGGTCAGCCCCTGGAGCTATTCAACTTACCGTGGTTCCTGAGACGCCGCAGATGAAATTAAAGCTGCCCCTCGGTCAGCGTGTCCAGCTGGAAGCGGCCACTGCTGTGCCACAGCCAGGTGTCGGTATAGGTCACGCGGCCCATTCGCGCGGGGACTGGATAGGGCTCAGCAAGGCGCACGGTGCGTTCGATCTCGGCGACGACTTCGGGTGCATGGCTGGGCGCCCGCATCCAGTTGGTGCGGACAACGTGGCCTTTGCCATCGACCTCCACCTGCAGAACGCCAATGGCGTAGAGCAGGGGCGGCATCTTGCCATGATAAATACGGTGAGCGTTTTGCCCGTAGAGATGGGTGGCCGCGTCGCGACGGTAGTCTTGGGGACTGGTGGCGTTGGAGATAGGGGTCATACGCGTTGGCGCAGTTGCAGGTGCAGTGGATTGACTTGAAGCCAGCGGCGGTGCAGCCGGCGCTGGTGGGGATGCCGGTGCTGACGGCAACGGTCTGGAGGCACAGCTGGCCAGCAGGGCGACAGCGCCGGCGGAAGTGGCTGCCAGCAAGGCTTGGCGCAGGGTGGGTAGGTGGTTCATGTGGCGTCTCTGGAGCGAACAATGGTTTCTGGTTGACGATTTGCGGCGTCGGTTAACACTCCGGTGCACACTTTGCCCGAAATGAGGGGCCTTGTGTGTGAATTTTTGGGATCCAAAAAGGTAATGGTTTGTGACTGCTACAGATAGGTTGTTCGCACGCCTGGCACAGGAAGCGGCCGTTATGGTCACGGTGCATGCAGCACGCGGCTCGGTGCCGCGCGAAAAAGGGGCCTGGATGGCGGTTTTTGCCGAGGGCACCGTCGGTACGGTGGGGGGTGGTCAGCTGGAGTTTGCGGCCATCCATGAAGCCCGCCAGCGTCTGCTGGGCGGCGAAGGCGAGCCGGTATTGCGCTATGCCTTGGGTCCCGCATTGGGCCAGTGTTGCGGCGGCGAGGTGCATCTTCGCTTTGAGGCGGTGCGAGCGGCGGACCTCGACGCGCTGCAAGTGCGCTTGGCCGTCGCGCGCGTCCCGCTGGCCCTGTTTGGCGGCGGCCATGTCGGTCGTGCGCTGGTGCGGGTGCTTGCGCGCTTGCCGCTGCAGCTGACCTGGATTGACAGCCGCGAGGAGGTATTTCCGGCAGGCCTGCCTTCCCATGTCAGCTGCGAGCATTCGGACCCGGTGCAGGCGGCCGTCAGCGGCCTGGCCAGCGGCTCACGGGTGCTGATCATGAGCTTCAGTCACGCCGAGGACCTGGATGTGGTGGCGGCCTGTCTCACGCGCCAACGTCTGCACGCTGACTTGCCGTATGTGGGATTGATTGGCAGCCAATCGAAGTGGGCCACGTTCCGTCACCGGCTCGAAGCGCGAGGCTTTTCAGCGCAGGAGTTGGCCCACATCACCTGCCCGATCGGCGTTCCCGGGATTTCCGGCAAAGCGCCGGAGGTGATCGCGGTCGCCGTGGCGGCACAAATATTGCAAACCTTGTAACTCTGCAGTGAAAGTTGCAAGTACCGAAAGGGTCAAGACGGATGGAAAGCTACTACCTCGACTGGGCCAACCTGCTGTTGCGCTGGGTTCACGTCATCACGGCCATTGCCTGGATTGGCTCCTCGTTCTATTTTGTTTTTCTCGACAGCAGTCTGACGCCCCCGCTCGATGAAGACCTCAAAAGGCAGGGCGTCAGTGGTGAGCTGTGGGCCGTGCACGGCGGCGGCTTTTACCATCCGGTCAAGTTCAATGTGGCGCCGCCCAAGCTGCCGGCGCACTTGCACTGGTTTTATTGGGAGAGTTACAGCACCTGGCTGTCGGGCTTCTCGCTGTTCACCGTGTCCTACTTGTGGAACGCCAGCACCTACCTGATTGACAAATCGCGCATGGACTGGGCACCGGCCACGGCCATCGCAGTGACGCTGTCATTTCTGGTGTTGTTCTGGCTGCTGTACGACCTGATCTGCCGGGTTTTTGGTCCACGCAAGCACGGTGACGCGATCGTGGGTGCGCTGGTGTTCACGCTGGTGTGCATCGCCTCATGGCTGGCCTGCCACTGGTTTGCGGGCAGGGCGGCCTTTTTGCTGGTGGGCGCCATGATGGCCACGGCCATGAGTGCCAATGTGTTTTTCTGGATCATCCCGGGACAGAAAAAAGTGGTGGCGGCCCTCAAGGCCGGCGCGCCGGTGGAGGCTATTCACGGCCAACGCGGCAAGCAGCGTAGCGTGCACAACACCTATTTCACCTTGCCGGTGTTGTTTACCATGCTCAGCGGCCATTACAGCTTGACCTACAGCCAGCCGCTGAACTGGCTGGTGCTGATGGCGATGATGTTTGCCGGCGCGGCAATCCGCCAGTTTTTTGTGATGCGCCACGGTTACAAGCTGGGACGCAATGGCAATCCGCTGCCCTATGCGCTGCTGGGGCTGGCGGCCGTTCTGGCGGTGATCGTCTGGCTGAGGCCGGTGCAGCCATCGGGCACAGCCAATATTGCTACAAATTCAGTAGCGTCTGGTGCATATCCTGCGGGGGCTGAGGGCCTAATTAGTTATAAGAGTTTGCAGGTGGTGCTGGCCCAACGCTGCTATATGTGCCACGGCGCACTGGTGCAGATGAAGACCGTGCGGCTGGACTCAGCGCAAAACGTCAAGCGCCACGCTCAAAACATCTACCAGCAAGCCGTGGTGACGAAAGTGATGCCGATGAACAACGCGACCGGCATCTCCGAGGTCGAGCGTCAGGTCATCAAGCAATGGTTTGAGGCGGGCGCTAAAACGGATTGATGTCTCGTCGCGGCTACATGCCTACCTCTGCGTGACCGCACGCTCGGCCAGGAAGATCTCGATCCGGCGGTTCTTGGCGCGGCCGGCATCGTTGTTGTTGTCGGCAATGGGCTCGCGCGAGCCACGACCATCGATCTGGATGCGACGCCCATCCACGCCGCGCGACACCAGGTAGTCGCGCGCGCTGCCGGCACGGTTGATCGACAGCGGGTTGTTGATGGTGTCTGATCCGGTGCTGTCGGTGTGTCCGGTGATGCGGATCTCGGTATTGGGCTGGCTGGTCAATCCTTGCGCAAACTGGTCAAGGATAGGCCGCAGATTCGGCTTGATGTCGGCGCGCCCCGTGTCGAACGAAATGTCACTCGGAATGTTCAGCTTGAGCTGGTTGTCGGCCGTCTGCGTCACCGCCACGCCGGTGCCGGCAGTGGCCTTTTCCATGGCAGCCTTCTTCTGGGCCATCTGGTTGGACCAGATGTAGCCGCCCAGAGCCCCCACACCGGCTCCCACGACTGCGCCGCCGCGGCTATCGCCAATGACCGCGCCCGCCAAGGCACCCAGGCCCCCACCAATGGCCGCGCTGCGTTGCGCCTCCGTCATGTCGGCGCAGCCGCTGACCAGCACGGCGACGGCACCAAGGCCAAGAACGATGACGCGGCTACGAGAGGCAAGAGTTTTCATTGTTTTTCCTGAAGGATTGTTCATATATTTGGCTTTTTTGATTCAATTGGCAGCTACCACATCGGTGCCTCATGGCGTGACGTTTCGAACCCGGACTTTGGCTGCGACTTTGACGCGTCTGAATAGTTCCGACAGCAGAGCCCCCGGGCACGAGAAAATCTTACCCGCTTTCGCCAAACTGCCTTGTAGGACGACGCCGTGTCAGTGACCTGCACACGGTGCACTCGATAGCTTGGTGTTTTGCCCTGGTATCAGTCCACCCGTGCCCCGGACGCCTTCACCAGTCCCTCGTATTTGGAGCGCTCGCTTTGCATGAAGGCACCAAATTCTTCCGGCGTACTCGGCACCGGCTCAGCCAGCAGGGTGGCAAAACGGCTTTTGGTTTCGGGCGCGTTGAGGGCTGCCACGAAGGCTTGGTTGAGCCGGGTCAGCACGTCTTTGGGGGTCGCCGCAGGCGCCACCAAACCCCACCAAGTGTCGATGGCAAAGCCCTTGAGGGTGTCCGCCATCGGCGGTGTGTCGGGCAAGGCGCCCGCACGCGTCAGCGTGGTCACGGCAATCGCCTTGAGTTTGCCGGAGCGGATGTTGGGGGCTGCGGTGGCCAGGTTGTCAAAGTTGAAATCCACCTGGCCGCTGAGCAAGGCCAGTTGCGCCGGGCTGCCGCCGTTGTAGGGAATGTGCACGGCGAAGATGCCGGCTTCTTTCTTGAACATTTCGCCGGCCAGATGGCCTGCGCTGCCGTTGCCACCGCTGCCATAGTTGAGCTTGGCGGGGTTGGCCTTGGCGTAGGCAATCAGGTCGGATAGCTGGTTGATCTTCAGGCGCTGGGCGGTCTGGGCGTTCATGACCAGCACGTTGGGCACGCGCACCATCTGGGTGATGGGGGCAAAGTCGGTCGCCGCGTTGTAGGGCAGCTTGGCGTAGAGCCAGGGGTTGACCGCATGGGTGGCGGTGGCCGCGATGCCGATGGTCAGGCCGTCGGGCGCGGCTTTGGCAATCGCGCCCGCGCCGATGTTGCCGCCGGCGCCGGGCCGGTTGTCGATGATGACCGGCCCCAGGGTGTCTCTGACGCGTTCGGCCAGCGCGCGTGCCGTGATGTCAATCGGACCGCCCGCTGCGTAGGGCACGATCAGGTGAATGGGCCGGCCTTGGGCCTGTGCCAGAGGCACGGCGGCGGCAGTGAGGAACGTCAAGGCGGAAAGGAGGAGGGTTTTGTAATGCATGGCGTTATTTTTTTGAGAAATTTCCGCAGGCCAGGCCAGAAGGTCAGACCACGGCCGGCTCATGCGCCTTGTCGGCTTCGGTGATGAAAGCATCGGCGTAAAACTCGTCCTCTGGCAGGCCCGCCTGCGTCGTGTACGCGGCCTTGGCCGAGTCCACGACGATGGGGGCACCGCAGGCATAGACCTGATAGGAAGAAAGATCGGGCAAGTCCTTCAGCACCGCCTGGTGGACAAAACCAGTGCGGCCGGTCCAGCCGTCTTCGGGCAGAGCGTCCGAGACGACGGGCACGTAGCGCAGATGGGGCATTTCAGCCAGTTTGGTCTTCACCCACGCATCCATGTACAGGTCAGACGGGCGACGCCCACCCCAGTACAGCGTGGCAGGGCGTTGGATGCCTTTGAATTGCATGTGTTCAAGCATCGCCTTGATGGGCGCAAAGCCGGTGCCGGAGGCCAGCAGCACGATCGGCTTGCTGCTGTCTTCGCGTAAAAAGAAACTGCCAAAAGGCCCTTCCACGCGCAGGATTTCTTTTTCCTTCATGGTGTTGAACACATGCTCGGTAAATTTGCCGCCTGGCATGTAGCGGATGTGAAGCTCCAGCCCGCCACCTTCGGTTGGCGTTTGGGGCGCGTTGGCCATGGAGTAGCTGCGTCGCGCGCCGTCGCGCAGGATGAACTCCACATACTGGCCTGGGTGGTAGGCAAAGCTGTCGTTGGCTGGCAACTGCAGCTTGAGCAGCATCACATCGCTGGATTTCTTTTCCATCAGGCTGACCCGCGTCGGCATCTTCTTGATGGGAAAAGCACCGGCTTGCGTCACCTGGCGCGACTCCAGCACCACGTCGCTGTGCGCCACGCCGCAGCAGGTCAGCACAAAACCATTGGCTTCTTCTTCCTCGCTCAAGGCTTTGCTTTGATGCGGTCCATGCACCACGCTACCTTCGAGTTTTTTGCACTTGCAGGAACCACAGGCCCCGTCCTTGCAGCCGTAGGGCATGCCAATGTTTTGGCGAATCCCCGCAGCCAGCATCGTTTCACCGGGGTTGGCCGTGAATGAGCGGCCGCTGGGTTTGACGGTGATCTGGAAGCCTTGCGTTCCGGTTTCGCTGCGCGTCATATTGTCTGTATCCTTGAGAACGTTGCATTACTAAACAGCCCTCGATTTTGCCTTCAAACCAAAGCCCTCGTTCCAGCCTGTACGCCACCCGCCCCGGCGCCTTGCCAGCCCGTTTTCGCCGCGCGCGTGTTTTGATCGTGGGTTGCGGTGATGTCGGGCTGCGTGTGGCGCAAGCCCTGTCCGGGCGGGTGCGTTTGATGGCGCTCACATCGAGCGTGGATCGTATCGATGCGCTGAGAGCCCGTGGCATCACGCCCTTGGCCGGTAATCTGGACTCTCCGGCCTCACTGCGTCGACTGGCCGGGCTGGGAACCCGCGTGCTGCATCTGGCCCCCCCGCCGGGCGAAGGCTGGGGCGATCCACGCACCCAGGCCCTGACCCGTGCCTTGCGCCTGCGCAGACTGCCGCAGGCCTTGGTCTACGCTTCCACCAGCGGCGTGTATGGTGACTGCCAGGGTGAGGTTGCTATTGAAACGAGAGCACTACACCCAGATACACCGAGGGCCAGAAGGCGAATTGATGCTGAGCATACGATACGGTTCTTCGGTCGTGCCGCGCAGGTACGCAGCAGCATTCTGCGCATTCCCGGCATCTACGCACCCGATCGCGCGGGCGGCACGCCACGCCCGCGCCTGCTCAAGGGCACGCCGGTGCTGCAGGCGGCGGATGACGTCTACACCAACCATATTCATGCCGACGATCTGGCGCGCGCCTGCGTGGCGGCACTGTGGCGAGGCAAGCCGCAGCGTGTCTACAACGTGAACGACGACACCTGCCTCAAGATGGGCGACTATTTTGATTTGGCGGCCGATCTGTACGGCTTGCCGCGTCCGCCACGCGTGGCGCGCAACACCGCACGGGACCAGTTGCCCCTCAGTTTGCTGAGTTTTATGAGCGAGTCGCGCCGCATGGACAACACGCGCCTTAAACGCGAACTGCGGCTGCAGTTGCGCTATCCGACGGTCAACGCCGGTCTGTAATCACGGGTGCCGGGGCCGGCACTGGCACCGAACCGGCGCCTGACGCGGTCGCCACGCCACATCGTGCGCCAACGCACAGACTCATCTGCCGTGCACGGCAATACTCAAAGCGACGCTGAGCGGATTGCGTGGTCTTGATCGCGCAACCTGCCAGCATGAGCACCGCCAAGGGATCGATCACCTCGATGGATTTCTGGCTCCGATTTTAAAAAAGTGAATCAAATGAATAAATTCAAGAGTTACGCCAGAGTCCTGCCCTGGTTTATGGCATTGGCGCTGGGCGCCGTGACGGCAGGCTGCGGCGGCGGGCGAGACCCCATTCTGGGCTCCGGCGGTGCGCTCCTGCTTACGCCCACGGTCACGGCCGTCGTTCCAGTCAACAATGCCAGCGGCATAGCGATCAGCAACACCGTCATTACGGCGACCTTCAGTGAGCCGATGGCCCCGATCACGGGGGCTGCCAGTTTTACGGTGACCTGTGCGGCGCCTTGCGTCAGTCCGACCGGAACCGTGGCCCTTGACGCCGCCAAGACAACGGCCACCTTTACACTGCCGGTCGCAAGCCCGCTCACGCAGCTGACGGTCTATACCGCCACGGTGACTGGGGCTCAAAGCCTCGCCACCGGTCTGGCATTGGCGAGTCCCTATGTCTGGAACTTCACGACGACGGGCGTAGCGCAGGACAAGATCCGGCCGACCGTGACACTGACCGCGCCGGTCACGACCATTCCAGGCCCGACCACGGGCGTGCCGACCAACGCGGCCATTACCGCGGTCTTCAGCGAAGACATGCTGGCCAGCACCATCACGCCCCTCAGCACCTTTACCGTGACGTGTGGCGCACCGTGCACATCGCCGACTCCCGTGGGAGGCGGCGCGACCCTTGCCAACAGCAGAACGGCGACCTTTACGCCCACCGCGGCGCTGGCGGTCAACACCACCTATACCGCCACGATTAGCACCGCCGCGACTGACTTGGCAGGCAATCAACTGGCAGGAAATCCTGCGTCGCCGACGACGGCCAATAACTATGTGTGGACCTTTACCACGGCGGCGGCGCCCGCCGTGGCGCTACCGGCCTCGGTGCTTTCCACCAATCCGGTCGCCAACGCTAGCGCTGTGTGTCCGAATGCGAGCGTTAACGCGAGCTTCACGGTACCCTCCGGCTTGAGGATGGATCCCGCGACGGTGACCACGGTAACCTTTGCCGTGACCGGGCCGGCCGCGACGCCCGTGGTAGCGACTTCAGTGGTTCTCGATGCTGCCACCGGTCGCATCGCGACCTTCACGCCAACGGCTGCGCTGACCCCCGGTGTTGTCTACACGGCGACGATCAAAGGCGGCGCCGCCGGCGTCAAGGACCAGGGCGCCAACACCATGGCAGGTGACTATATCTGGAGCTTTACCGCCGGCCCTGCGACCGGCAATTGCCTGGCACCGGTCGCTCTGGGCGCGGCTTCGACCTTCGGCGCTTTTGGGGGTTCAGCCGGGATGACCAACATGGGACTTCAAACGGTGATCCATGGCGACATTGGCACCACCGCCGTCTCGACGGCGGTGACCGGGTTCCACGATGCCGGGCCAGGCTGCACTTACACGGAAACCACGCTCAAGACCGGCACCGTCACGGGCCTGATCTATACGGCGGCACCGCCGCCCACGGTGGCCTGTCCGACGGAAGGAACGGCGACCACCTTTGCCATGGCACAGGCGGCCCGTGCCGACGCACTGACGGCGTATAACGCACTCGTGGCCATGCCGGCCGGTGCCAATCCGGGCGCCAACCTGGCTGGGAAAACCCTGGCGCCCGGCGTGTACACCTCCCCCTCGGGCTCGTTCATGATTCAAGGCGGAGATCTGACCCTGGATGCCCAGGGCAATGCGAACGCGGTCTGGGTGTTCCAGATGGCAACCACGCTCACGGTGGGTGGTCCGGGAGCCGCAGCGCCCCAAAGCATCATTCTGGCCGGCGGCGCCCAAGCCAAAAACGTTTATTGGCAAGTTGGCAGTGCAGCGACGATCAATGCGGGAGGCGGTGGGACCATGGTTGGAACCATCATTGCGCAGGCGGGCGCCGCATTCTCCACCGCCGGCAACGTGGCGATCGTGACCCTCAACGGGCGGGTGTTGTCGCTGGGTGCTTCGGTGACGGTGGTGGACACGGTCATCAATGTGCCCGCTCCGTAACGTGAGCTGGCAACGCAAGATTTATTAATGGCAACGCATCACCGCACCTCAATCATCTGGTTGATG
>NZ_DHXT01000055.1:2590-2723 GCF_002413825.1 Rhodoferax sp. UBA5149 | reverse complement strand
GCCACGCCGTTCGCGATGGCGGACGATTCAGGCTGGTACGGCGGCGCCAACATCGGACAGTCCAGATCCACCATTGATGACGCAAGAATCAGCAGCGGCCTGCTGGGAAGTGGTCTCACCACCACGTCCATCA
>NZ_DHXT01000055.1:0-2367 GCF_002413825.1 Rhodoferax sp. UBA5149 | reverse complement strand
GGGCCTGAACCTGGACGCCGTCGGCACGCTGCCCATCACTGAAAAGTTTTCTGCGTTTGGCCGGGTCGGCGTGAACTACGCACAAGCCACGGACAGCTTCTCCGGAACGGGCGCCGTTGGCGCGCCCAATCCCAACCCCAGCCAGCGCGAGGCGAACCTCAAGCTGGGGGTAGGACTTCAATACGCTTTCACCGAATCGCTGGCCATGCGTGCCGAGCTGGAACGCTACCGCATCAACGATGCGGTCGGCAACAAAGGCGACATCGATTTGGTCTCGGTCGGTCTGGTCTACCGGTTCGGTGCGAAGACGCCGACCCCGGTGCCGCGCGCCGTGGCGCCCGAGCCGGTTGCCCTTGCACCTGCGCCCCAGGTCGTAGCTGTGGCACCGCCTCCACCACCGCCACCGCCGCCACCCGTGCCGATGAAAGTGACTTTTTCCGCGGATTCTCTTTTTGATTTCGACCGGGCGACGCTGAAGCCTGCAGGCCAGCAGGTCATTGACAAGTTTGCTGCCGATCTGAGAGGCGTCAGCTTTGATGTCATCACGGTGACGGGACACAGTGACCGGATCGGTTCGCACGCCTACAACATGAAGCTCTCGACGCGCCGCGCCGAGGCGGTCAGCACTTATCTGGTGACATCCGCAGGCATTCCGGCCGACAAGATCGCGGCCAAAGGCGTGGACGGGGCAGACCCCGTGACCAAACCCGGCGATTGTGTAGGCAAGAAAGTAAGCAAGGAACTGATCGCCTGTCTGCAGCCCGATCGCCGCGTCGAGATCGAAGTCGTCGGCACGAAGTAAAGCCAGTCAAGCCGATCAAGCCGTCAGTTGGCGCTGACGGTTTCTCTCACATTGCACTCGCGGCGCAGCAGGGCCAAAGCGTCGTTGAGCGTGTAATCCAGGTCGCTGTGCAATGTGGGCTGGGCCTCCTCAAGAAAGTCGCTCCACAACTGCGCATAGCCGTCCCGGTGCTGCTCGGGCGCATGGCTCTGGATGTAGTGACTCGTCAGCTCGGGTTGGAGGCCTGTTTTCCGAATCTTGCGGATCAGGCTTGCAGCGCCTTTTTCGGTCAGTATCGTTTTGGGTGCGCTGCCGGTCGCCACGCACAAAAAGAGGGTCAGCAGCGAGCTGTCGTCGCTGTGGCCCGCGGTGGCTTTGTTCCAGGCGCGGGATGCCGAGCGGTCATGGTGATCCACTTCGCTCAGGCCATCTTCCACCCAGAAATAGCGGCCCATGAAGGCAGGGCCTTGATCAAAAAGTTTTCGGGCGGGCAGGGTGGCATCCAGAATTTTTGGCAGATCCGCCAGGATGGACTGCCGCACTGCCTCCACCACGGCTTGGTACTGAGTGGGCAGGTTTTTCGGGAGGGCAATGGGGATGGCGGACAGGCCGGCGCCCGTGTTGCCCGCCCCGTACTTCTTGCGCAGCGCGGCTACCATTTTTTCAAACGCAACCCAATCGGGCATGTCGGTGCGTCGGGCTGTCAGGACCAGCAGCGCGGTGCGAATGACGGCTTCGCCATCCTTGCCGGCCTCTTCCAGCTCATCGGCCTCCATGCCCAAGGCGTCGGCCAGCCAGATCGCCGCGTCGATAACCTGCGCCACCTGGTTGCGTTTGGCGAGCTCGGCCTGATAGTCGGCCAGGCTTCGCAGTGACCATTTGGCCAGCAGCGGGATGTGATCGTCGGTGAAGCCGCTGCGCTCGTTCATGCCGAAGTGGCTGTTCTGCGGCATCGCGATCAAGCGCTTGAGCAGGTCCGAGCCGCCTTTGGAGCGGGACAAGAAAGAATGATCGCGCAGCGACTCGGCGGCCTGACGCAAGTCGCCACCGCTTGTGCTTTCAAGGCAGAGGCTCACCAGATTGACGATTCGGTCCTTGGCCTTTTCAAGCTCCGGGCGCAAAAACTCGCTGCCAAAGTAACGCGCAATTTGCACCATGCCCTTGGGTGCATCGGCGCCAATGGCGTCCAGTTTTTGCTGGTCGATGATGCCGTTGAGTACGCCAAACTGCAGCGCTTTCTCGAAAAAGGGGCGTGCGTCGTAGAGCGAGAGGGAGGCGGGCGAGGCTGACGGGTGCGTTGACATCGTGAAAGATTGCTGTGGGGACGGAGCCGGGCCAAGCCGGCTTTAGATTGCCGATTCTTCGTCCGACTCACGTGTCGCGGGCGTCGCCTTGCCGCGGTCGGTGTCGCTGGTTTCGACTTTGCCGTCGTCCTCTTCAGCTTCTTCTTCCTCACCCAATCCCTGGTCATGCGCGCGTGCCTTGGCGCGCAGCACGATCAGCATTTCGATGAACAGGTCCGGGCACTCGTGGCGCAGTATCCACGCGAGTTCCATCCAGTCGTGGTCGGCAACTTCGTCTTGTTC
>NZ_DHXT01000168.1:8748-10818 GCF_002413825.1 Rhodoferax sp. UBA5149 | reverse complement strand
TTTTCAACCCTCAGCATCTCCTTCATGGCACGAACCTGCTATAGCGACTTGCTATCATCTTGCCATAAAGCGGTCGTCCATAGTCAATTGAATTCAGGACGATGCGAACGACTTAGGCCGAAATGAATGCGGTCTGAAAATCGGCCACAGCGGACCGTGGAGGTTCGCTAAAAAAGTACACGGATCATCTTTCGGGAACGTCCGCTTCCGAAAATTTCGAATGTGTACTGTCGAGACATACCTGTTATATCCAAAATGGCTAGCG
Source organism: Rhodoferax sp. UBA5149 (assembly GCF_002413825.1). Classification (GTDB taxonomy): domain Bacteria; phylum Pseudomonadota; class Gammaproteobacteria; order Burkholderiales; family Burkholderiaceae_C; genus Rhodoferax. Next base: position 10,553 of record NZ_DHXT01000168.1, on the reverse strand, counting down.
ACGGTCAGCTATGCGACAGTAAACAGTCGTTAAACGTTTGTAAATCGCTTGGGTTTACTGGCTAAAATGTGGGCTTTGCAGCCGATTGAAAGACAGAAAAAAAGGAAATTATGCCGGCTTGAAGGTCGCAGATTGCCCAAACGCGACGGAACCGCACTTCCTATTTCAATAAAATAAGCATTCAACACTTGTTGCATTCACGCCGACGGTTGATTCTTTCCCACTGATGTCATCGCCGCATCCAGCGCTTCAGTTAATTCTTTTATCTTGATGGGCTTAGTAAGATAGCGGAAAAATCCTGCTTCCAGTCCTTGGCCGATGTCGCGCAACATGGCATTAGCACTGAGAGCGATAATGGGAATGTGTTTCGTTACTGGGTCTTTGCGCAGAAGAATCATCGTTTCTATCCCGCTAATACCGGGCAAATTGATGTCCATCAGAATAATATTCGGCAATTGCTCTTGAGCCAGTGCGATACCCATTTTTCCGTCGCGTGCGCTTAGCATGTGTATATGGGGGATATCCTCAATTATTTGCTCGACCAGCATCAGGTTGGCCAGATTATCTTCCACATAGAGCAAGGTGTAGCCTGCCGCATCATCCTTGGGCTGCGAAACATATTCTTCTGGCTGATGAATTACTGCAGCAGGCTGTGAAGTATCGTCCCGAACAAGTTCGAACCAGAATTCGCTGCCCATTCCAACGGTACTTTCCACACCAATAGTGCCTCCCATCATTTCAACCAATTTTTTGCTTACTGCCAAGCCAATGCCCGTTCCTTCCCTGATCCCGACCTCTTGACCGAGACGGTTGAATGGCTGAAATAGCTGCGCTAGTTTTTCCGCAGACAATCCAGCGCCGCTATCTTTGACACTGATACGCAGCCGTCCCGAAGCATTCTCGGAGCATTTCACTTCGACCGTTCCCTGCTCACTGTTGTATTTGATCGCATTGGAAAGCAGGTTGGTTAAAATCTGCTTTAACTTGGTTTGATCTGCATGGACAAACCAAGTGCTGTCGAACATGTAAAAGTGAAGATGAATGCTGCTTTCTTTTGCCTGCGGTCCGAACATGGCCTGACATTCGAGTAAGACCTTGGACAGTGATACCGGTTTAAGTGATATCGACGACTTGCCGGACTCGATCAATGCAAGATCGAGAATCTCATTGATCAGATCAAGTAGGTACCATCCTGCTTTGAGGATCTCGTTCAGCCGTATCAACTGAATGCGTGTTGGCGACGGTTCGCTAGTTTCCAGCAACTGGGCGAAACCGAGGATGGCGTTCAGGGGCGTGCGCAGTTCGTGGCTCATGTGGGAAAGAAATTCTGATTTGGCAAGATTGGCTGTTTCGGCCGCAATTTTGGCTGCCCCAAGCTCGACGTTGTTTTTCTGCAATGCATTAAAGAGCAGTACCCGCTCTCCTTCAACTTGCTTGCGTGCGGTATTATCCGTGCCGATCAACAGATAACCGATGATGGCATCTTGAGCATCTCGCAAGGCCGTGATTGACACGACTGCCGGAAAGCGGCTGCCATCTTTACGAATATAGGTCAGTTCATAGATATCCTCGATGCCGCGCGAAGCTTTGAATACCAATGCCTCGAAGCCTGGCTTGATCGGTGTGCCGAGCTCGATAGTCAAAGCCTCTGCCCGTGAGATCACTTCCTGCGGATCGGAAATGTCGGCAGGGGTGATTTTGTTCATCACCTCGGCCGCTGTGTAGCCCAGCATGCGCTCTGCGCCGACGTTGAAAATCTGGATCACCCCCTTGGAATCGGTCGCGATGCTGGAGAAGTTGGCGCT
>NZ_DHXT01000168.1:8333-8456 GCF_002413825.1 Rhodoferax sp. UBA5149 | reverse complement strand
GCTTTTTGCAACGCGCCCGCTTTTAGCAAAGCTTCTTCAGCATGCTTGCGCGCTGTATTGTCGGTGCCGATCAATAGGTAACCGATGATAGAGTTATCATCGTCGCGCAACGCGGTGACCGAC
>NZ_DHXT01000168.1:2401-7995 GCF_002413825.1 Rhodoferax sp. UBA5149 | reverse complement strand
TGCCTCGAAGCCTGGCTTGATCGATGTGCCGAGTTCGATAGTTAAAGCCTCTGCCCGTTCGATCACTTCCTGCGGATCGGAAATCTCGGCAGGCGTGATTTTGTTCAGTACGTCGATAGCCAGATAACCCAGCATGCGTTCCGCGCCAATATTGAAAATCTGAATTACGCCATTCTCGTCGGTGGCGATACTCGAAAAGTTGGCGCTGTTGAGAATCGCGTTCTGCAAGGCCCCGGTGATGAGCAAGGACTCCTGGCGCCCGACCTCGGCGACGCCTTCCCCCGTGCCAGCGGCGAGCTTGGGAATGACGGGGTCGTAGTTTTTTTCGGACATGACTGGTCTCTGTTACAGCGCGAATAGTCTGGCGGAGCCCGTGGCAGAAGGTGCGAGCAACACCTTAGCTGCTCATGGGTTCACCCTGCACAAAAAAACATGTTTTTGCTCGCAGGCGCCGGGGAGGAGGTAAATTGAGTCCGTGGACGAACTTTGAGCAGCCATGTTGCATGGTAGCGATCAAGCCTGCCGTTCTCCGTTCGTTATCGCACATAAGGCGGGGATTTTATGCAGCACGTGAGCCGGGCCGGGCTTTTTTAACCGTGTCTGGCCAAAGGGCGTTCCTGGCGATTGCGGGCATCGCTCAGCAAACGATCAAATTCGTTTTTGACCACCGCATAGCACTCACACACGCTGGACTCCAGACCCGAGCGGTCAAGCACGGTGATGTGGCCGCGGCGGTAGCGAATGTAGCCCGCTTGCTGCAAATGCCCGGCGGCCTCGGTAATGCCCTCACGCCGCACGCCGATCATGCTGGCAATCAGTTCCTGCGTCATGGTCAATTCATTCGAAGACAAGCGGTCGAGGGTCAGCAACAGCCAGCGGCACAGCTGCTGCTCCACCGAGTGGTGCCGGTTGCAGACCGCCGTTTGGGCCACCTGCGTCATCAGCGCCTGGGTGTAGCGCAGCAACAAGTGCTGCAGCACCCCGGCGCGCTGGAATTCCTGCGTCAGGATCTGCGCCTTCAGCCGGTAGCCATGACCGCCGGTGTACACGATGGCCCGGCTCGGCGTGGTGTTGCCGCCCATGAAAAGGGGGACGCCGAGCAGGCCCTCATTGCCCACCCCCGCAATTTCGGACGATGCGCCGTTCTCCGTCAGGTATTGCAGGGACACGATGGCGGTCGTCGGAAAATAGGCGTGCTGCAACTGGCCGCCGGACTCATAAAGAACTTCGCCCAGCGGCATCGCGACCAACTCCAGATGGGGCGCGATGAGCTCGAATTCTGCCGTGGGCAGGGCGGCGAGAAGGTGGTTTTGATTGGGGCTCGGCGGGGTATCCAAATTCGGTCTCCGAATGATCGCCTAAGCGGCATGAGCAGCAAACGGGTAGCATACACGCTTTGCGCCCCAGTCGCGTCGAGGCACACTGCCACAGGCAAGGGATTCCCTCAAAAGAGGATGCACACCCCGCCTCTTGAAACCCCCGCTCATCGCCCATAATTGGGGGTTTCCCGCGCCGCATCTTTTGCGCGCTATCCGTTTTTAATGACACAACGCCCTTCCCCATGACCAAACAAACCCTTGCCTTCCAGGCCGAAGTAGCGCAACTGCTGCACCTCGTCACGCACTCGCTGTACTCCAACAAGGAGATTTTCCTGCGCGAGTTGATCTCCAACGCGTCGGACGCCTGCGACAAGCTGCGCTATGAGGCCATCAACGACGGCGGCCTGTATGAAGACGCGCCCAATCTCGAAGTGCGGGTGTCCTTCGACAAAGAGGCCAAAACGCTGACCATCACCGACAACGGCATCGGCATGAGTGCGCAGGAAGCGATCGACCACCTGGGCACCATCGCCAAGAGCGGCACCAAGGATTTCGTCTCCAAGCTGTCGGGCGACCAGAAGGCCGACTCGCAACTGATTGGCCAGTTTGGCGTCGGCTTTTATTCCGGTTTCATCGTGGCCGACAAGATCACGGTCGAGTCGCGCCGCGCCGGCATGGTGGCGGCGGAAGGGGTGCGCTGGATCAGCGGTGGCGCCGGCGACTTTGAAGTCGAAGCCATTGAGCGCGCCGCACGCGGCACGAGCGTCACCCTGCACCTGCGCGAAGACGCCATGGACTATGCGTCAGCCTGGAAAGTCAAGGGCATCATCGCCAAGTATTCCGACCACATCAGCCTGCCGATCCTGATGGAAAAGGAAGAATGGAAAGACGGTGAGCTGATCAACCCGAGTGATGAAAACGGCGGCCGCCAGCCGGGTGGCATGGTCAAGACCGGCGAGTGGGAAACTGCCAACAAAGGCAACGCCATCTGGGCCCGCGCCAAGAAGGACATCACGCCCGAGCAGTACACCGAGTTCTACAAGCAAATCAGCCACGATTTTGAAGCGCCGCTGGCGCACACCCACAACCGGGTCGAAGGCAGCACCGAGTACACGCAGCTGCTGTACATCCCGGGCAAGGCGCCGATGGACTTGTTCAACCGCGAAAAGTCGGCCGGCGTCAAGCTCTACGTCAAGCGCGTCTTCATCATGGACGACGCCGAGGCGCTGCTGCCCACCTACCTGCGCTTTGTCAAAGGCGTGGTCGATTCGGCCGACCTGCCGCTCAACGTGAGCCGTGAGCTGCTGCAGGAAAGCCGCGACGTGAAGGCGATCCGCGAAGGCTGCACCAAGCGCGTGCTGGGCATGCTGGAAGATTTGGCCAAAAACGACAAGCTGCCGCAAGCCGCGACCGAAGGGGCTGCATCCAAAGCTGCCGATGGCGTGACGGACGTGGTGACTGACGTGCTGAGCGAAGAAGACAAGGCCGAAGCGCAGGCCAACGCTGGCAAATTCAGCAAGTTCTACGCCGAATTTGGCGCCGTGCTGAAAGAAGGCCTGGGCGAAGACTTTGCCAACCGCGAGCGCCTGGCCAAGCTGCTGCGCTTTGCCTCCAGCACCACCGACACCGTGAGCGTGGGTTTTGCCGACTACAAAGCGCGCATGAAAGAGGGCCAGGAGGCCATCTACTTCATCACCGCCGACACGCTTGCGGCCGCCAAGAACAGCCCGCAACTCGAAGTGTTCAAGAAAAAAGGCATCGAGGTGCTCTTGATGACCGACCGCGTGGACGAGTGGGCACTGAACTACCTGCATGACTTCGACGGCACGCCGCTGCAAAGCGTGGCCAAAGGCGCGGTCGACTTGGGCAAGCTGCAGGATGAGACTGAAAAGAAGGCGGCCGAAGAAGCGGCCGAGACCTTCAAACCGCTGCTGGCCAAGCTCAAGGAAGCGCTGAAGGACAAGGCGGCCGACGTGCGCGTGACCACCCGCCTGGTCGACAGCCCGGCCTGCCTGGTGGTGCAGGACGACGGCATGAGCACGCAGCTGGCGCGCATGCTCAAGCAGGCCGGTCAGACCGCGCCCGACGTCAAACCGGTGCTGGAAGTGAACGCCGAGCACCCGCTGGTGAAGAAGCTGGACGGCTCGGTGCACTTCAACGACCTGGCCCACATCCTGTTCGACCAGGCCTTGCTGGCCGAAGGCGGCCTGCCGGCCGACCCGGCGGCTTATGTGAAACGGGTGAATGCGCTGCTGGTCTAATGCTTATTGAACAAACCAGCCTCCAGCCCCCGTATTCATTGCGTAAGCAGCTACTAAAACAATAGCAATTGACGGACCATCCGGCGCCGCAGCCAAGCCGGCTGGCGGGGCTTTTTCTTGGCGCCCCGGCACCCAGCGACAATCAGGCGCACCCTCAACCAACCCAAAAACCGCTCATGAAAACTGTTCTCCGCCTTGCCACCCTCGCCGCCGCGCTGGCGACCCTGACTTTGTCCACGTCCACGGTATGGGCGCAAAACGCCGTCACCGCCGCCTCGGCCAAGGAAGCCGGCGCCGTGGTCACGGCCAGTGGCCTGGTCTACCGCTCGCTCAAAGACGGCAGCGGCGCCAGCCCGTCGGCCAGCGACAAAGTCAAGGTGCACTACCGCGGCACCTTCCCCGATGGCCGTGAATTTGACAGCTCCTACAAACGCGGTGAACCGATCGAGTTCCCCTTGAGCGGCGTCATCAAATGCTGGACCGAAGGCGTACAGCGCATGAAAGTGGGCGGCAAAGCCAAGCTGACCTGCCCGCCCGCCATCGCCTACGGTGAGCGCGGTGCCGGAGGCGCGATCCCGCCCAACGCCACGCTGCTGTTTGAAGTCGAGTTGCTGGGCATCAACGGCAAATAGTCAAGGCCGGAGCGGGCCAGGGAGTCGGGATGTGAGCCAATGGTTATGTGGCATCCCGCGCATCAAGCCGGGACCGCGCCCAAACCTGCGCCGCGTGCAGCTCTTCGAACGCTTGCCATGGCACATTGATTCGGGAAAATATCTTCGCAAAATAGGGCAGCATGATGGATCGGCCCTCCACCTCGGGTGCCACCACCCAGGCCACGGCAACATGCGGCTTCACCTGCGCCAGGTGCGCCTGCATGCCTTGCTCATAGGCCTCCAACGCGGCCGGAGACATCAGCATGCTGGTGCGAAACACGACAATGGTCGCCCGGCGGTCTTCGGTACCCCACTCCGCGACGACCGCGCGACGGGCTTTGCCCAAAGCCACGATCGCCTCCAGATTGAAGGGTCCCTCGGCGTCATAAACAACAATATCCCCTTCCAGATGAACGTCAAGTCGGCCATGCGGCTTGAAGTTTCCGTCGGCAAAATCGTCCGTTGAGTGCGGTTTGGGCTGGCCTGTCATGTCAGTACGTCAATCTTGTTAAATCGTTACGGGCGCCGTGCGGGGCAAGCGCCGCTATACGCGCGGCCTCATCGAGCCGCCCAGTTTAGCCCGGTCTTGCGGGCGGCGCTGTGCCGCGCTCGTCACACCACCAAAGGCGCATCCTGCATCGCTTCGATCTGTTCTTCGAGCATCTGCACCTGGCCCTGCCAGTAGTCGCTGGAGCCAAACCAGGGGAAGTTGATGGGAAACGCCGGATCGTCCCAGCGCCGCGCCAGCCAGGCGCTGTAGTGAATCAGGCGCAGCGTGCGCAGCGGCTCAATCAGGGCCAGTTCACGGCGGTCGAAGTCGCGGAACTGTTCATAGCCGTCCACCAGGGCGCCGAGCTGGCGCGTGCGCTGCTGGCGGTCGCCGCTGAGCAGCATCCACAGGTCTTGCACGGCGGGGCCGCTGCGGGCGTCGTCCAGGTCGACAAAGTGCGGTCCCGGCCCGGCGCTGGCGGGCGACTCCAGCGGCGTCCACAGGATGTTGCCGGGGTGGCAGTCACCGTGCAGGCGCAGCCGCTTGATCGGCTCGCGATCCAAGTCTTTTTGGCCTCCAGCCCCCGTTAAACATACGTGACCAGCTATTAAATCAATAGCATCCTGGGACATCTTGGCCCAGGCGGACTGAACGTCCAGCGGCACCTTGTCGTGGCTGAGCAGCCATTCGCGCGACTCGATGCCAAAGCTTTGCAGGTCGAGTGCCGGCCGGCTGACAAAGGGTTTGGCGGCGCCCACGGTGTGAATGCGCGCCAGAAAGCGGCCAATCCACTCCAGCACATCGGGGTCATCCAGCTCGGGCGGACGGCCGCCGCGGCTCGGGCTGACGCTGAAGGCAAAGCCGCCAAAGT
>NZ_DHXT01000168.1:0-2182 GCF_002413825.1 Rhodoferax sp. UBA5149 | reverse complement strand
TAGACGCGGTTCTCGTAAGAGCTCAGGGCCAGTTGCCGGCCGTCGCCATACAGGCCGACACTGGCCAGCGCATCCATGACGACGTCGGGCGTGAGCGACTCGAATGGGTGACGCGCAGAGAGATTGGGAGAAAGTGACGACATGCACGCATTGTCGTTCCTGCCAGCCATCTAAAGTGTTGGGGACAGCGCTGGCGCACTTCGTGTCGCTGCGGTCTGTTCCACAATTTCTCAAAAAGGCGCGTCCAGCTCCCGGTTCCAGGCCGGTTTCAATTGGGCCGCTTGTTCGACCAGCAGCTCAAACGGCAGGGCTTGCTTGACCAAGATCACGGTGCAGGGCGCGTCCATGGCGACCTTGATGGGCACGGTGGCGACAAAGCGTTGCGTCTTCAGGCCGTGCGTCGCGGCCCCCATGACGATCAGGCTGACCTGGTTGCCCACCGCGTAGTTCACCAGCGCCTGCGCCACATCGCCCGACTCCAGCACGTGGTACGAGGTTTGGTGGCCCGGCATGTCCAGCGGCTGTGCCCACTGGCGCAGGCTGGCCAGGTACCGGCGCTGCACGCTGGTCTCGCTGGTCAGGTCATTGGAGGTGCTGGTCTGTCCGGGGGAGATCACGGTCACGCATGCCAAGCGGGCGCCGGGGCGCGTCCCCAGCGAACGCGCGACCGCCTGGCGCAGCGAGTAGAGCGTGGCGTCGAGCACGTCTTTGTGCGGAATCGCCACCATGACGATGGGCACTTCTTCAATCTGCTGGGACGGCAGGGGACTGGCCTGGTAATGCATGCCCGCAGCCTTGAACCAGCGTTTGAAATGGGTGCCAAAGCCGGTGCCTTTGAGGTTGCGGCCGAGCGCGGTGACCACGACCTGCTCGGGATGGCGCAGGTCAAACGCCAGGTGCGCCGCCGACGGGTAGCGTTTGGCAGCCTCGGGCTCCAGGCAGCGCAGAATAACTTCCTGCAGCCACTCCGGCAGCTGTGGCTGCAGCTTGCGCGGCGGCGGCGGGTCCATCCACAGCCGCTGGCGCAGCCCGCCCTCGGTCTGGGGTGCGCCAAACGGCAACTCTCCGGTGGCCAGCTGGTACAACATGACACCGATGGCGAAAATGTCGCTGCGCGGGTCCCCGCGCACGCCCACCACTTGTTCCGGCGCAATCCAGGCTGGCGAGCCCACCGCTTTGCGCAGTTGCTCGGCCAGAAGATCGGGGTAGAGCGCATTGCAGGACAGGCCAAAGTCCAGCAGCACGGCGTTGCCATCGCGCTGGATGAGCACATTGGCCGGTTTCAAATCCAGATGCACCGTGTTTTGCTGGTGCAGGCTGTGCACCGCCAGTGCCACGGCCGCGCCGAGACGGGCCAGCTCCGCCACACTGGGGCGCTCCGGCTCATCAAGCCGGTGTTGCAGGGTGTGCCCATGCACGTACTCCATGACGAGATAGGGCACGTTTTCCAGATCACCCGCGGCCACGAAGCGCGGCACGTGCGGGCCCGACAGGACCTGCATGATGCGGTGCTCCACCTCGAAGCTGACAATATTCTCGGCGCCGTCACCGGCGGTCATGCGCGGTACTTTCATGGCCAGGGGAAAACCCGGATCGCTGGCCCCGTCGGTTTCACCCTGCGTATAGTGCACGCGGTAAATGTGGGCCATGCCGCCGGAATGGACGCACTCTTCGATCGTGAAACCGTCCAGCTGTGCGCCGGGCTCCAGCAGCTTCATCGCCCAAGCTCCAGTCGGTCGGCAAAGAAGGCCGGCAAACTGGCCTGCCGGATGGCCGCGGCAGCGGCATGGTGGTCGTAAGAGACCCGGTGAAAGGTCAGCTGCAATTTGTCACTGTCAAACAAGGCGTACATGGCCTGCGGATTGCCATCGCGCGGCTGTCCCACCGAGCCGATGGTGGCCAGCCAGTGGCGATGTCGCGGCACCGGTACGGCCACGCCGGGCGTCGGCATGAACTTCATCAAGTCAGCCCCGGCGCCCCGGTAATAGAGGGTTTGCAGGTGCACGTGCCCGCAAAAAACATGACGCACTTCCGGCCAGACGGCGGCCGCGTCCAGACTGGCGCTGGCCGCCCGCTGATCATAGACATAGCGCCACAGCTCGGGACCGTCCACGCTGGCGTGCACCAGCAAAATCGTGTGCTGCTGCTGGATCAGGGGCAAGCGGTCCAGAAAACGCAGCTG
>NZ_DHXT01000061.1:12864-13345 GCF_002413825.1 Rhodoferax sp. UBA5149 | reverse complement strand
CTGGCCTTGAACGAGTTGTTTGTGCCGCTGCTGCAGCGCCAATACCCCGAGATCACCGATTTCTATTTGCCGCCCGAAGGCTGCAGCTATCGGCTGGCCGTGGTCAGCATCAAGAAGTCCTACCCCGGCCACGCCCGGCGTGTGATGTTTGGCATCTGGAGTTTTTTGCGCCAGTTCATGTACACCAAGTTCATCGTGGTGGTCGATGACGACATCAATATCCGCGACTGGCCGGACGTGATCTGGGCCATCACGACGCGGGTCGACCCGACGCGCGACACCCTGCTGGTGGACAACACACCGATTGATTACCTCGACTTTGCCTCCCCGACAAGCGGACTGGGCAGCAAGATGGGTATTGACGCCACCAACAAGTGGCCGGGCGAGACCAGCCGCGAGTGGGGCCGCACCATGCAGATGAGCCCTGCAGTCATGGCCCGAGTCGATGAGGTCTGGCAGACATTGGGTTTATAAGCCAAAT
>NZ_DHXT01000061.1:0-12538 GCF_002413825.1 Rhodoferax sp. UBA5149 | reverse complement strand
GCCGGTGCGCCAGTGGGTGCTGTCGGTACCAACGAGGTTGCGCTACTTCATGCAGCGCGACGGGGCTGTTCTCAACATGGTGCTGCGTATCTTCCTGCGGGTCGGACCGGACCAACGATTTGGGTTGGCATCGCGGGTTACGGCATACACCTTGGTTCGGTCATTCAGAAGGGCTTGATCTGTTTGCTGCGGCAACAGCAGGCAGCCGCTATTTATTGGACAACGTGCCCGTCGCTGGGCAAACGTTGATCGAAATATGAATCCCGCGCTGCGCCCGCTCGTCCGCCTGACCGGCGCGGTAAGGCCGCACTGCGCTGCCAACACTAGTTTCCCCACAAAGTAGACAAGGGCACAGCCCACAAGCCATCACCCAGTGGCAAGGTCTCGAGTCCGTCATACAGCAGCACCCCCATCTTGAACTGAACACCCGCGACGCTGGCCAGCTTTTTCAGGCCACGCATATCGCTTTCATTGACGCTGGCGGCGGCTTTGACCTCGATGCCCACCAGTTGCCCGGCAGCGTTTTCGATTACCACATCCACCTCGAATTTGTCCAGATCACGGTAATACAACAGCCGGTAATCGCCCTCGGCGGTGGTGGTGTGTTTGAGCAACTCACCGTACACAAACGCCTCCAGCACATGGCCGAACCGGCTGCGGTTTTGCTGTATCTCAGTCGCATTAAGGTCGATCAGAGTCGCCAGCAACCCGGAGTCGATGAACTGCAGTTTGGGTGTTTTGACGATCCGTTTCAACTGGTTTCTGGCCCACACATCCACCCGTGTGAGCAAGTACATCTGTTCGAACACACCCACATAACGCGCTGCGGTTTTGCTGTCCAGACCCACCTGGCCGCCGAGTTGGGTGTAGTTGCACATCTGGCCGGATACCTGGGCCAGGCAGCGCAACAAGAGCGGCAAGTGGTCGAGCTTGTCGATGCCTGCCACGTCCAGCACATCGCGGGCAATGATTGCCTTGATGTACTGGCGCGCCCAGGCGGTTCGCCTGCGCGATGTGGCGCGCGAAATGGCCTCTGGATAGCCCCCTTGCAGCACAGCCTCGATCAAGGCGGCCGCCACAATCGGCGTAGACACCTTGAGCAGTTGCCCGGCAAAGGCGGCGTCAATCCAGTTGGCATCTGAGCCATGCAGTTCACTCTGTGACAGCGGCAATAAGGAGAGGGTTTCCATTCGGCCCGCCAAAGAGTCCGCCACGGTGGGTAGCAGCATCAGGTTGGCTGACCCGGTTAACAAAAAACGTCCGGGTCGCCGGTCCTCATCCACACTTTTTTTGATGGCGAGCAGGAGTTGCGGCGCACGTTGAATCTCATCGATCACAGCCCGGTCCAGGCTGCGGATCATGCCGGTGGGGTCCTGGCGGGCAGACAGCAGGGTCAATTCGTCATCCAGCGTTAGGTAGCGCACCCCAGGCTCGGCCGCCAGTTGGCGCACCAAGGTCGTCTTTCCTGACTGGCGCGGGCCAGCCAATAACACGACCGGGGTATCAGCCAAGGCCTCTTTGAGGCGGGCTTGGATGAGACGTGGGTAAAGCGTGCTTGCATTCATGGGTCGAATAATACCGCTAAATTCGGAATTTAGTTACGTAAAATACGGAATCATATGCCGTAAATATCGGAATAAAAATCTGTGAAATTCGGAGTTACTATACCGCCAGGCGCCGCTTTTGCCTTGTGGCCCGCGTGCGCCTGGGCGCTGCTACGGCCAGTCAGAGAACGTCGTGAAGCGCCAGAACGGCGAGGCCAACAAACTGCAGGACGGCGCCAACACACTCATGGATTGAACTGCTTCGGCCATAGCCGGGCGACGTGCTGGACACGGATGATCTGCACGGTGTCACCTTTCACGCGATAGGGCACCACGTAGTTTTCATGCACTACCAGTTCACGGGTGACGGGTACCCGGCCTAGCCGACCCAGAGCGGGGAACGCAACCAACAACTCTGTCTTTTCCTTGATTTCCCCGACGAAAGAGCTGGCTCGCGTGGGGTTGTCCTGTCCAATATAGGCGGCAATTTGATCCAGATTTCCAAGCGCCTTGCGCGTCCATCGAAGCTCCACGCTCAGTGCCCGTATTTGGCGTACACGGCGCGTACTTCTTCCGCCGTCGCGAACTCACCCTGATCTGCCTCTTGCAGGCCGGCTTGAATGTCCGCAATCTGCCATTGTTCCTGGCTTACATAACTTTTCAGGGCCTCTACGGTCAGGAAGCTTTTGCTGCGGCCCGTGGCTTGCACCAGCTGCTCCAACTGACCATGCAGCTCGACGGGGAGACGAACATTCAGAATTTTTTCGGCAGTGGACATGGCTTAAACCTCCAGAATCACGGCATTACAGTGTACGTCATACAAACGTTGCAAACACTCAACTTACCGCAACAAGGCTTCTTGAAGGATGGATTTCAATGGGTGACGTAGCGCTACAGCTTTGGCTTCTGCCTTGTTCAAACTCACAAGCATGTTGGCGCCGATTCGTTTTTGACCCAGGTGCCGACTTTGGACTGACCCACTCGCAAGGGCTGCCATCCCGCACCCAGCAACGAATACACGGCATCGCGCTGGGTCACGGGAAATCGGCAGCCTGGGTCCATTTGGCGTCGGCGCCAACAGTTAACCCGCCGAAGCGGCTCATCGGCGTAAGCACACCCACTCACGACGACAGTTGACAGCGACTTAATTTGTAGCTACATTGACGCTACGTACTGCAAGAAATCCAAACACTCAATTTAAATACTAAATCAAAAGCAAACGTAAAAACTTAGACGCAAACGCATCAACTACTTAATCACTCAATCACAAACACTATGCAAGCAGCAACGTATGGGAAGTCAGCTGAAATCCGTTCACGGATTGAGCCTGACTTGAAGAAACAATCTGCCGAAGTGCTCGCCGATTTGGGTCTTGACCTGAGCGGTGCCATCCGGTTGTTTCTGCGACAAGTGGTGGCAGTTCGCGGTTTGCCTTTTGAAATTCGCAAACCCACGCCAGAAACAGTTGCAGCCATGATCGAGGCCCGCGAAATAACGGCGGCACGTTTCGGCTCTGCGAAAGAACTTTTTGATGCGCTCGATAAAAAAACCGGTAAAGGCAAAACGCGCGCCTCTGCCAAAAAAGTCTGATCACACACGTCAATTTGGAAAGGATTGGGAGAAACTGACCCACTCAGGCAAGCAGGACATGCAGCGGCTCAAGGAAGCCATGATGCTGTTGATTGCCAATGAAGGGCCATTGCCAGCCGAATGGCTGGACCATGAGCTGGAAGGCGAATGGGCTGATCACCGTGAATGCCATGCAAAAGGTGATCTGCTGCTGATTTACCGCTTGCAGGCGGACAGTGTGATTTTTGTTCGTGCAGGCACGCACTCAGAACTGTTTGGGCGATAGCCACAAAGAAAGCAGTTGCATGAAATGGATGCATGCACGATTGGCAAAAAAATGGCGCCAAGTTGGCACATGGTGCCCAAAGAGCTGCGCAATGCCGCTTGCCGTTATCCGTTGGCTCTCAGCGCGGCGGCACCGTACTGCGCGTTCAGCATGGCCACATAAGCCTTGGCAAAAGTATGCACATCGCCCGGCCAGCGGGCCGAGAGGTAGTGGCTGTCTCGCACCACCCAGGCCGCGCGCGCGTCGTCCAGGCGGTCCCGCACCATGCCGCTGGTCTTGCGGGCGTGGTGTTCGGTGCCCGGTGGTACATCGCAAAAATCAGCGTCGTGCGCCAGCGCCCGTTTGACTTCCATTTCGACGCTCCAATAGCCCACGGGCTCGCCCTGGTCCTCGGTGTAGGTGCGGTAATAGGTGGCGTCCCAAAAGCGCGCCAGAAACCGGGTCAGCTGCCAGGCCGAACGCTCCAGCTTCCAGGTCAGGGCCGTGGTCTTGCGGCCATACAAGACCGACTTGCCGGTTTTGGGCGAGAGGGACCGCGCGGCCAGCAAGACGCCGTGGCAAATGGCCGCAACCGGCTTGGGCTGGCCCGCCGTGTCGTGTGATTCGAAGAAGTCGGCGACAAAGGCCTGCAGGCTGTGGCTCTCCAGGTACGGGCGCATGCCGCGTGCATGGCCGCCTGGCAGCACCAGGCCGTCGAAGTCCTGGCTGCGCAACGCTTCATAGCGTTTCGGGTGTAAAAAATTCGGGTCTTGTTCCAGCGCACGGTAGGTCTGGCGCGCGCCGGACTCGGCCCGCAGCAGCAGGCCAATCAAACGAATTTTTTTCAACACCGGCACCCAGCCCCAGGGGTCCAGCCCCTCGCCCGTGAGCATCCGCGGGTCGGCATGGGCGCGCCGTCCGTCAGGCGTGGCAAAGGTCACGCTGTGGCCGGCGGCCCGCACAATGCCCCAGGTGACGGCGACCTCGCTCGGGTCGAAGTCGTGGCTTGGCAGCGGCATGACAATGTTGAGTTTCTTCATGGTGAGCCCCTTGTCATGCGGCACCGGCAATCGTGCATTCACAACTGCCCAGCCAATCGGCGCTGACCCGTACCGTGTCGCCGGGCTGCAGAAAGCGCGGATTGGCGGCGGCACTGCGCACGGCCGCGCGTATGCGTTGGCGCCGCGCCAACAACAGAGCCAGCCTGCGCTTCCAGCGCGGCACCGACAGGGCGATGCCAGCCGGCGTGCCGGTCAGCACCAGGTCGTGCGCACGCAGGCAGCGCCCGGGGGCCACCACCGCCGCGACCTGCAGCATCTGCCGCAGCGTGTACAGCACGGTCCCGGTGGAGGCCGACTGGCGCAGTGTGCCGTTCACGTGTGTCCGCAAAACTACCTGCGGCAGTGCCTCCGGGCCGACGCCATCCGGGCACCAGACGCGTGGGCCGACGGGCAGAAAGCCGGGCAGGCTTTTGGCTGAGGACCAAAAGTCGAGTCGATTTGCCGTGCCTTCGCCGGCGATCTGGATGCTGCGCGCCGTCAGGTCATTGGCTAGAAAGAAACCCAGTCTGGGCAGCGGTGCGCCGGTGGCCAGGGCAGCCTCGGTCACCGGATCGAACAGGACCACGCCGATCTCGCCTTCGTAGTCGAGCAGAGGCGGGATGGCGCCCAAGCGCGGGGACAGCCAGGCGGCCAACGCGGGGTCCAGCGCTAGCAGCAGATCACACAGCGCCTGGGGCGTCGGCGTCGCGACGCGAGCCCCCTCGCCCGGCGTGGCGGCGCAGTGCTTCTGAAATACCACCGGCCGACCCGGCCTCTCACCGGTCTCACGGATGTGGTCGGCGTAGGTCAGCCCCAGGGCATAGGTGGCGCCCGTCGCCAAGTCGAACGGGATGAAGCGGCCAGCGGGCGGGGTGGCCGACAGCGGCGCCGCGGGGGATGGGCTCGACGCGGACAGGGGCACAGGCTTTACTCATAGAACAGGCTGTGGCAATATTATGAGTAATCACTCATATTTCATACTCGCATTTGCCCATGGCCACCACGTCCGCACTCAAGCCCCGCAAAGCGCCGCGCCAGGCCCGCTCCAAAGCCACGGTCGATGTGCTTCTGGACGCGACGGCTCGCGTTTTGGTGAGCGACGGCTACGCGGGCGCCAGCACCAACCGCATCGCGGAAAAGGCAGGGGTCAGCATTGGCTCGCTGTACCAGTACTTCCCGAGCAAGCAGGCGCTGGTCACGGCCCTGCGGCGTCGCCATGCCGAGCAGATGCTGGCCATGTTGGCGCACATGGGCGCGGGTGCCGCCGAGGCCAGCGCTGCGGACGCAGTCAAGATCCTGGTGCATGCCGTCATAGCGGCGCACCGGGTCGACCCGCAACTGCACCGGGTGTTGGGCCAGGAGGTACCACGTCCGTATGCGACCGACGGCCGCACCGATATCGAATCCGACATGCGGGCACTGACCAAGACCTTGCTGCAGGCGCACCGTGCCCACATCCTGCCCCCTGACCTGGACCTGGCCAGCTTGATGCTGTTCCACACGGTGGAGTCACTGGTGCATGCGGCGGTCATCGATGGCCGCCCCGCGTTCACGGTGGATATCCTGGAGCAGGAAATTTGCACCGTGGTGTTGCGTTATCTGGGACTTGATCAGAATAAAAACTAGCGCTAGCCCCCGTGAAATGGTCGCAAGCAGCTATCAATTCAGGAGTAACTGGTTTACCTGTGATGCGCAGATGGGCGAGGGTGTCGAAATCGAACTGGACTGGGATCTGGCGGCGCAAGCTGCACCTGAACTGCGAGGTCAATCAGCCTTACGGTCCGATTGAGATTGGACATTGCGAATTCAATCAGATGCCGAACACTCGTTGTGCATTACCAGCCAGGAAAGCTGTTTCAACAGGTTCTCCCAATGCCAGTTTATCGAGTCCGTCAAGCGCCTTTGCGGGCATTATCATGGGATAGTTGGTACCAAACAGCACCTTGCTTCGACCATGCCCACGCATGAATTCGATTAATTGGGCAGGGTATCGATTCACGGTATACGCGGACGTGTCGATGAAGACGTTTTCGTGCTTTGTTGCGACAGCAATCGCCTCATCCGTCCATGGGTACCCAATGTGCCCTGCAACGATTTTCAATTCAGGAAAGTCCAGTGCTACTTGGTCGATGTATATGGGGCGACCTACCTCGGAGGGCATCAGCGGGCCCGTATGACCAATTTGAGTGCAAAAAGGTATACCAAGTTCACAACAGGCCGTGTAGACCGGGTAAAAGCGACGGTCGGTAGGCGGCAACTCCCACAGCCAAGGCAAGACACGGATAGCCTTGAACCCCAGTTCGTTGATGCAGCGCCGAATTTCTCTGACTGCATTCATCGGCTTTGATATATCCACAGAGCCAACGCCAATTAAACGGTCAGGCGCCTGCGCAACAAAGCCAGCCACTTCTTCATTCGAAATCATCACGTTTCGGGGAGCTACCCACGCACTTATCAGGCTCTTCGAAACCCCTCCTTGGTCCATCATGGCAAGAGTTGCGGAAACGGGAAGCTGCTCTGTGGGAATGGAGGCCTTCGTCCAACGACGCAATGAGTCAAACATGGGGTCTTGGGTGTGTCGGAGGGTGGGGTGCTGTGCCCATGCATCAATAATCACGATTTGGTCCTTTTGTTGGCCGTTTTCGGTTGAGTTACCAATGCTCGAATGGCGCAGTTGGTGAAGAATTCCACGTGTTGCATCGGGTCAGAATCCGCTTGCGACGATAACCACACGCGACACAGCAATTGGGCAGGCCCGATGACTTGGCTGAAAAACGCTAGTGGAGGGGTGTTCTCCAACTCGCCCTTCTCAATAAGTGGTTTGCGCCATGCCTCGATGGCTTTGGCCAACACCATGTTTGTTGCCTGCCGTTCGACCTGAATCGGTGCCAGCCACTCCGAGCGTACTTGCTCAAACATGAACCGCGCTTCTGCGCGATGTGCGACAACCCAGCGTACATGGGCCGCAATCAACCACGCGATACCTTCCGGAGCAGTGGGGTTAATGGGCAGTTCCTCAACTAACGCTGCATGGTATGACCTCAGTGCCTCAAGAAAAAGAGTACCGGCCAGGCCCTCTTTCGACCCGAAGTGGTGGAAAAAGCTCCCATTGGACACTCCAGAAGATTGACATATTGCTGCAACCGTTGCGGCTTCATAGCCAACAAGGGTGAAGAAATTCAGGGCAGTGTCGAGGAGTGATTGACGAGTGGTGGACAAATGTTGTGATTCAAATTGCAATGGAGTAGTACTCTAGAGTAATACTCTGTTTTGCGCAAGCCACATCATCTGACTTGATGTCGTGAAATTCAAATTCTTGCACTGGTTGGAAATACGAGGGGCTTAAGTTTGGCTACTTTAGAGCGGAGCAAACGACCGCAACCCGCCTTGCCGTCCTAAAACGGGATATCCCCGTCGCAAAGGCCATCAGGGGCCGCTTAGCCCGTCCGACCATCACATGTCCATGTGTGCGCCCAGTCCACCTGGGCCTGTTCAGCAGGCAGGGTACGAAGCCGCAAGTAGGCCTCTGCCACGAGCCGGGGCCGCAGTGGCTCCACCAGATGACGGAAATGCGAGCTGCCGCCGCCATAACCGCGTTCTTGAACCATGATGTACAGCCGACTGGCCGCCAGGGTCGGGAACTTGGCCAGCGTCTCCTTGATGAATGGTGCGTACAGGTCAATCAATCGAGGCGGTTATCGCTGCGCGGTAGCCGCGACACGGCGGCAACGCCTATCGTGGTTTGACTGTGCGTTTCGCGACACGCGGCGGATTGGCCTTTGCCTCGCCGACCACGGTGGCGGCGCTTGCGTCGGACCCAGCGGCCGCCTCTTCCCGCAACCATGCAATGAACTGCTGAACCTCGGGGCGGCCGGACGCCTGCGATCCGCTGAGCGCAAAGTATCCGCGCGGCGAGTCGTAGCGTTTCGGCCATGGCATGACCAGGTCCCCGCGCGCCACCGCATGATCGATCAGCGGGCTGCGGCCCAGCGCGACACCCTGCCCGCTTACGGCCGCCTGCAGCAGCAGATCGTATTGGGAAAAGCGCAGGTTGCCAGCCGGCTTCAGATCGGATACGCCCGAGGATATGAGCCAGGTGTTCCAGTCGATCCAGGGCGTGCGGCCCAGCGGGTCCTCCAGATGCAGCAGGACGTGCCACTTCAGATCGGCAAGTCGGCGCAGCGGCCGGGCCCGGTCCTGCAACAACGCCGGGCTCACCACGGGCACGACGCGTTCGCCGAACAGGCACGTCGCATTGGCGGGCGCCCGCTCCTGCGCCGCAAAGCGCACGGCAACGTCGATCTCGCCGCGCTCCAGATCGACGATCTGGTTGTCCGCCGAAACAAACACCTCGACGTCCGGATGCGCCTGCCGAAACTTGGGTAAACGGGGAATCAGCCACAGGCTCGCGAACGAAATCGTGGTCGACAGGCTGACGCGGCGCACCCCGCGCCGGGCCCGAATGGACGCGACCGCCCGCGCGAGTTCTGCCAGCACCGCGCGTACCACCGGTTGCAGTGCTGCCCCCGCTTCAGTCAAGCGCAGTGCACGATGCCCGCGCACAAACAGCGGATGCCCGATCTGCTCTTCCAGCGTCTTGATTTGCCGGCTGAGCGCGGACTGGGTCAGGCACATTTCCGCGCCCGCCTGGGTGAAGCTCAGATGGCGCGCTGCGGCGTCAAAGCCTTTCAGGAAGTCGAGCGACGGAATTTCACGTGGTTTTGGCATGCTAAAACATCATGGCACAAGTGCCCATTTCCCGTTTGATCGGTTCCAGATCTGCAGGGATACTCCAACTATCAGCAACCGCCATGACCTATCGGACCCACTGCCATCGCATGCATTGTACGCATGCAAGAAAGGAGCCACCAATGAACCTCGTCGTCAACAATTCCGCCCTGCTGCTCGCGCGCTGGGATACCGTTGAACTGATCGACGCCGCCGGCGCCATGGCGTCCCTGGACCAGGGCTGCCTGTGGATTACGATGGATGGCGATATCCGCGACATCGTGCTCGGCGCCGGGCAGTCATGGACCGTCGAGCGCAATGGGCGCACGCTGCTGCACGCCGGAGCGCCGTCCACACTGCGCATCACCGAACCCGCCGTGGACCGCGTCCAGCGCCCGGGATTAACGCGCGCGCTCACAGCGGTTACCGGGTGGGTGGCGCGAACCCTTCGACGCACCAACGTGCCGGACTACTGAGCACCCCGAGCAAAATCAGGCGAGCCCATCGCTTTTCAGCCAGGCGGCGAGATGGTCTGCGGTCATGGGCCGGGCGAACAGGAAGCCCTGGGCCAGGGGACAGCCGAGCTCGGTCAATATGTCGGCCTGGCGTTCGTCCTCCACGCCCTCGGCAATCACGGCAAGGCCGAGATTGCGTCCGAGCTGGATAATCATTTCCGCAATGCTGCTGCCGCGCGATGAATTGGTGATTTCGATGACAAAGGCGCGATCGATCTTGATGCGGTCGGCCTGCAGTTGCTGCAGGTAGCTCAGGGACGAAAAGCCGGTGCCGAAATCGTCGATCGCGATGCTGACACCGGTTTGCTTGATTTGCCCCAGCAGCTCGATCAGGACGTCGGGGTCTTCCATGGCCATCGATTCGGTGATCTCAAGCTCGACGAACGCTGGCGGCGCATGGGTCTCGAGCAGAGCCTTATGCAGCGTGTCGAGGAAATGCGGATGCCGGAACTGCACCTGCGATACGTTGATCGACATCATGAAATCGACGAAGCCGAGACTGCGCAGCCGCACCAGTTCACGGCAGGCTTCGAGCATGACCCAGTTGCCGATGTCGATGATCATGCCGGAATATTCTGCGATCGGAATGAACAGGTCGGGGGGAATGAAAGTGCCGTCGGCAGTCTTCCAGCGCAGCAGCGCTTCCGCGCCGGTGGCCTGGCGCGTGGCCAGGTCGATCTGCGGCTGGTACACCACGAACAGGCGCTTTTCCTCGAATGCCGTGCGCAGCGCGTGCATCATGCGCACCCGCTCGCGCACATCGACCGCCATGCTGTGCGAAAAGTAGAAATGGCCGGCGCGCTGCTGCAATTTGGCACGCTTGAGCGCGATGTCGCCGTCCTTGAGCGCATCGGTGCCGCCGCCTTCATAATCGTGCAGATGCACCAAGCCGGTGGTGGCGGAGAGTTGCACGTCCTGCCCATCGATGCTGAACGGCTTTTCAAACTGCGCCAGGATCATCGGCGGATTGACCAGGTCGGCATGCCCGAGCACGCCGAAGGTGTCGCCGCTGATGCGCGCCACGACCAGTTGCTTGCCCGGATGCGATTGCAGGCGACCGGCAACGGCCAGCAGCAACAGGTCGCCGAACTGATGGCCTAGCGCGTCGTTGGTTTCGGAAAAATGATCGATGTCGACCAGCGCCAGGGTGGCTTCGCTGCGGGCGGGCGTGGCGAGCATCTCGTTGATGATCTCGACCATCCGGGTGCGGTTGGGCAACTTGGTCAAGGTATCGTAGAACGCAAAATGATGCAGGCGCGTCACCATCAATACGTTGTCGAGTCCGACCGAGATATTGCCGCAGAAGACTTCGAGCAGGCGCCGGTCGATATCGTCGAGCGGCGTGCGGGTGTTCAGGAATGCCGCGAAATCGCGCTTGGCCTTGCCGGCGAAGTACAGCGCGGAAAAGTCATCGCCGTAAATATTGCGCCGTTCGCGCAGTGCCTGGCCCAGCGCACCGGTGATGCGCGGATCGCCGATGGCGCTGATTGGCTGGTTGATGAAATCCAGGAAATTGCCGGCGGCGGCAATGACGAACAGTCCGGCTTCCTCGCCTTCCTCGCCGTCCAGGTTTTCCTGCACGCACAGGAGTCCTTCCGGGGTCAGGCTGAGCAGTCCGGCGATCTGGGTGATGACGCCGGCGGCAAAATTCTGCAAGCCCTGCAGCGCCATCAATTCGGTCCCGGCACGCACGATCAGGTCGAGCCCGCGTCGGCTCGCATTGATCGCGCGGATTTGTTCATAGGAGCGGATCGCTGCGGTGACGGTGGTGAACAGTTTGATGCGGGTGAGTTCGGATTTGGTTTTGTAATCGTTGATGTCGTAATCTCGGATCGCATCGATCTCGGGCGCGTAGCCCGGCTGGCCGGTGCGCAGGATGATGCGTACTTCCGTCATGCCCATGGTTTCACGGATATAGCGCACCAGTTGCAGGCCGGCGTCTTCCATTTCCATCACGACATCGAGAAGAATGACGGCAATGTCTCGTTCATTCTTGAGCAGGGCGCGCGCTTCGGCCGCCGAGAAGGCGTGCAGGAACTCCAGCGGCCGATGCTGCATTTCCAGGTTGCCGAGGGCGAAAGTGGTGGCCGAATGCACGTCGGCGTCGTCGTCGATGATCAGGACCCGCCAGACACCGGTGGCCCCGCGCGGCAGGTTGAATCCGTGCGCCGCGGTTTCGTCGAGGAATACCAAATCATCCTCTGGCGACGTCGATGTTGTCATGTGACAGTCTCCAAGAAATCGAATATCCCTGACCGGGGACAGTATATAAGCAACAAGCGGCTATCAACACGCCGTCTTCCTGGCTGGCGCTGCGCACGGCAGAAATAGATCAAAGCAGGTTCCGTGGCCCGGCTCGCTGCTGACAGTCAGGCGCCCGCCGAGAATTTCCTGCACCTGGTTATAGGCGACATACAGCCCCAGGCCGGTGCCACCCCGGCCGAATTTCGTCGTGAAGAAGGGATCGAAAATGCGGCTGATGCGATCGGCGGCGATGCCGTTGCCATCGTCGCGAAAGGACAGTTTCAACGCATCCTCGCCATCCTTGACGCTGTGGATCGTCATCGTGCCGGAAGGGCGTCCATCGAAGGCATGCATCAGCGCATTCGTCACGAAATTGGTCAGAACCTGACTGATGGCGCCGGGATAGCTGTCCATTTCGATCGACGAGTCGAGATCCAGCGCGATGTGGTACGGCGTTTTGCGAATCTGCGGACTGACGGCCGACAGGGTGTCGGAGATCACGTCCACCAGCTTGAAGCGCCGCCGGTTTTCGCTGACCTGATCGACGGCGAGCTGCTTGAAATGCCCGATGATGTCGGCTGCGCGCGTCAGGTTGCGTTCCAGTATGACGGTGATGTCTTCGGTGATTTGCAC
>NZ_DHXT01000081.1 GCF_002413825.1 Rhodoferax sp. UBA5149 | reverse complement strand
CCAATGGGGCGCAGCAGCAGGCCGCGCGCCATCGCATGGTGGTGGTAGCGGCGCGCGAAATGGGGCAGGGTGGTCTCGACGTCCCAGGCCCAGATCATGCCCAGACGGCGCGCATGGCGCACCCGTGGGTGGTGCGTGAGCGGCGCGAGGGCTGCATCGAGCGTGCGGGCCAGCACGGTATTGCGCGCCAGCACGTCCTGCTGCTCAAATATTTCCAGCGTTGCCAGCGCGGCGCGACAGGCCAGCGGGTTACCGGTGTAGGAATGCGAATGCAGAAAGCCGCGCGCCATCTCGTCATCGTAAAAGGCCTCAAACACCGTGTCCGTGGTCAACACCGCCGACAGCGGCAAGGTGCCGCCCGTCAGGCCTTTGGACAGGCAGATGAAGTCGGGCCGGATACCGGCTTGCTGGTGCGCGAACATGGTGCCGGTGCGGCCAAAGCCGGTGGCGATTTCGTCCACCACCAGGTGCACCTGGTAGCGGTCGCATAGCGCGCGCGCCAAGCGCAGGTACTCGGCGTCGTACATGACCATGCCGGCGGCGCATTGCACCATGGGCTCGACGATCAGCGCCGCCGTCTCTGCATGGTGCTCGGCCAGCCAGGACGCCAGTGACGCGGCGCAACGCCGGGCGACATCGGCGGCGTTTTCGCCGGTTTGGGCGCTACGCGCGTCGGGGCTGGGAACGGTGGCGGCCAGGCGCAGTAGCGGCGCATAGGCTTCGCGGAAGATCGCGATGTCGGTCACCGCCAGGGCGCCCACGGTTTCGCCGTGGTAGCCGTCGGCCAAGCCGATGAAGCGGCACTTGGCGGGCTGGCCGCTGTTGCGCCAGAAATGCGCGCTCATCTTGAGCGCAATCTCGGTCGCCGAGGCGCCGTCGCTGCCATAGAAGGCATGGCCCAGGCCTGTCAATGCGGCCAGACGTTCGGACAGTTCCACCACCGGTGCGTGGGTGAAGCCGGCCAGCATCACATGGTCCAGCCGGTCCAGCTGGTCGACCAATGCGGCCTTGATATGCGGATGGCTGTGGCCGAACAGGTTGACCCACCAGGAGCTGATGCCGTCGAGGTAGCGCTTGTCATCCACGTCATACAGCCAGGCACCTTGCGCGCGCCCGATGGCGATCGGCGGCGTGCCTTCGTGCAGCTTCATCTGCGTGCAGGGATGCCATACGCTGCGCAGGCTGCGTAGCGCCAGCGACGCGGCCATCACGGGCATGGCGTCAAGCCGTGACGGCGCCTGCCGATCTGAGCGTCGCCGTGCTTGAGTTTGCAAAGGTGGATTGGCAGCTTGTGAGGGATGTTGGCCATGTTGAGCAGGTTTTCAGCGGTGACGCACAAGTCTTGCTCGTGCATTTCGCCATGGAAAATGACGATCTGTTGAAATGAATTATTAATTATAGCGACGCAGGGCACAGAGGTCGCGCTCAGCGAAGTCTATCGTGTTTCAGAAACGGACAATTGATTTGCTCTCTACAATGCGGGCTCCTTTCCAACAGCCCCGGAGCGCTGCCGTGCGCGCCTTCATCGACTTCCCAGATCCTTCGCCGGGCGACACCGGCCTCACCACGCCGGCCCGCTGGCAGGTGCGGTTTGCAGACCCCATTCTGCTGCTCACGGCCTGGCATCTGGATGAGGTGCAAGACCTGCTGCGACAGGTACAGGTACAGGCGCAGGCCGGTCACTGGTGCGTGGGCGAGCTGGCGTATGAGGCCGCCAGCGCTTTTGATGCGGCCCTGGTGACCCACAGTGGGCGTCCGGGCTGGCCTCTGGCACGCTTTGCCGTGTACGCCGATGCACTGCCGTGGCTGCAGAGCCCTGCGGATGAGGCTTCCCCTTCCTCGGTGGGTGCGCCTTTGCAATCGCTTTCTGAATGGGTATTGGGCACGTCCTACCCGAACTACGCCGCCCGGGTGCAGCGCGCCCGCGATGCCATGGCGGCGGGCGAGTGCTACCAGGTCAACCTCACCGAAGCCCTGCAGGCCCAATTTTCGGGTGCTGACGCGACGCAGGTGGCGGCCTGGTTTGCCCGCTTGCGCACGGCCCAGCCCGGCGGTTACCAGGCTTGGCTGGACTGGTCGGACTCGGATGGGCAGCAGATACTGAGCCTGTCGCCCGAACTGTTCTTTGACTGGCGCCCGGACGGCGCCGAGGGCGTGCTGACCTGCCAGCCCATGAAGGGCACGGCGCCTCGCCATGCCGACCCGCTGTGCGATGCGCAAGCCCGCGAACAGCTGCGCAATAGCGAGAAGGAGCGGGCCGAGAACGTGATGATCGTGGACCTGCTGCGCAACGACATGGGGCGTATTGCCCAGCCGGGCAGCGTGCAGGTGCGCCAGCTGTTTGAAGTGCAGGCCCTGCCCACGGTCTGGCAGATGACCTCAACCATCACGGCGCGCACCCGCCCGGGCATCGGCCTGTCCGATCTGTTTCGGGCTTTGTTCCCCTGCGGCTCGGTGACCGGTGCCCCCAAGGCACGCGCCATGCACTGGATTCGCGAGCTGGAGCCGAGTCCGCGCGGCGTTTACTGCGGCGCCGTGGGCGTGGTGCGCCCCGGCGGCGCGGCCACTTTCAATGTGCCGATTCGCACCGTGGCGCTGGAACGCGAGCCCGCCGCGCCCGGCGTGACGGCCCCAGCGCCCTGGCGGGCTCATTTCGGCGTCGGCAGTGCCGTGACCTTTTATGCCGAACCGCAGGCCGAATGGCAAGAGCTGGCGGCTAAAACACGCTTTCTTGAACGCGCCGCGCGTGGCTTCGAACTGCTGGAGACTTTGCGCCTGGAAGACGGCCACTATGAACTGCTGCCGGAACATCTGTCACGCATGGCGGCCAGCGCCGCCTACTTCGGCTTTGTCTGGCGGCCGGATGCCGTGCAGGACTGTCTGCAAGCGCTGGCGCGCGGGCACGAGCGGGGCAGCTACCGGGTGCGGCTGACCTGTTCGCCGGCAGGGCAGCCAACGGTGCAGGCTTTCGCGCTGGAGCCAAGCCAGCAGCCGGTGATCTTTAACCTGAGCGAGCTTGCCATCGAGTCCATGGGCCGTGAGCATGAGTTCGTGGTCCACAAGACGACGCGGCGCGAGCACTACGAGATGCGACTGCGGTCAGAGCCCGGCGTGTTTGACACCTTGTTGCACAACGAACGCGGCGAGCTCACCGAGTTCACCCGTGGCAATGTGGCGCTCAAGATTGGCGGCCGGTGGCTGACGCCGGCCCTGCACTGCGGCTTGCTGGCCGGAACCTGTCGCGCCGATCTGCTGGCGCGCGGCCAGATCACCGAGGCGGTGCTGGACTTGGCCGATTTGCGGCGTGCCGACGAGGTGGCCTTTTTCAACAGCGTGCGCGGTTGGCTGCGCGCGCAACTCGCGCCCTGAAGACTAGGGCTGGGGCACCAAAATGGTGGGTAAGGCGACGGCGGCGAGTTCAGGGTAGTCGCGGCTGAAATGCAGGCCACGGCTCTCATGACGGGCCTGGGCGCTACGCACGATGAGGTCCGCCACTTGCACTAGATTGCGCAGCTCCAGCAGGTCGCGCGTCACATGAAAATGGGCGTAGAACTCCTGGATTTCATCCTGCAGCAGGGCGATGCGGTGGGCGGCGCGCTCGAGCCGCTTGTTGGTGCGCACAATGCCCACGTAGTCCCACATGAAGCGGCGCAACTCATCCCAGTTGTGCGAGATCACCACGGCTTCGTCCGCATCGGTCACGCGGCTGTCGTCCCAGGCCGGCAGCGCGGGCGTCCGCGCCGCTGGGGCCTGGGAAATGGCCTGCGCCGTGGCCTGCGCAAAGACCATGCATTCCACCAGCGAATTGCTGGCCAGCCGGTTGGCGCCGTGCAGGCCGGTGCAGGCGGTTTCACCGATGGCGTACAAACCGCCCACGTCGGTGTGTCCCATCAGATCGGTGAGTACCCCGCCACAGGTGTAATGGGCGGCGGGCACGACGGGAATGGGTTGTTTGGAGATGTCGATGCCCAGTTCCAGGCAGCGCGCGTAGATGTTGGGAAAATGTTCTTTCAGGAAAGCCAGCGGCTGGTGCGAAATGTCGAGGTAGACGCAGTCCAGTCCGCCCTTTTTCATCTCGAAGTCGATGGCGCGGGCCACCACGTCGCGCGGCGCCAGTTCGGCGCGTGCGTCGTGCTGCGGCATGAAGCGTGTGCCGTCGGGCAGCAGTAAACGACCGCCTTCGCCGCGCACCGCTTCACTGATCAGGAATGATTTGGCATGCGGGTGGTACAGGCAGGTGGGGTGAAACTGGATGAACTCCATGTTCTGCACGCGGCAACCGGCGCGCCAGGCGGCGGCAATGCCGTCGCCGGTGGCGGTGTCGGGGTTGGTGGTGTAGAGGTACACCTTGCCGGCGCCGCCGGTGGCCAGAATGGTGTGGGGGGCCTGGAAGGTGAGCACTTCGTCAGTGGCTTCGTCCAGCGCGTACAGGCCCAGACAATGCTTGTTGGGCAGGCCCAGCTTGGTGCTGGTGATCAGGTCCACCAAGGTGTGGTTTTCGAACAGGGTGATGTTGGGCGTCTGGCGCACGCGCTCGATCAGGGTGCGCTGCACGGCCGCGCCCGTGGCATCGGTCACATGCACAATGCGCCGCGCGCTGTGGCCGCCTTCGCGGGTCAGGTGCAACTGACCGGCTTCTTCGGAAAAGGGCACGCCCATGGCTTGCAGCCAGGCGATGGCCCGGGGTGCCTGTTCCACCACGAAACGGGTGGCGGCCAGGTCGCACAGACCGGCGCCAGCCACCAGCGTATCGTCCACGTGGGCATCAAAACTGTCGTCCTTGCTCCAGACCGCGGCAATGCCGCCCTGGGCCCAGCCGCTGGAGCCCTCATGCACCGCGCGTTTGGTGATCACGGCCACGCGTCGATTCGGTGCCAGCAGCAAGGCGGCGCTCAGTCCGGCCAGGCCGCTGCCGACAATCAGCACGTCAAATTGGAGGGTAGTAGCAGTAGTAGGTGTCATTGCGTTTTCAATTCAATGCGAGATTAGGCGCATCGACGTAGGCAGTGCTTTAGCACGACAAGGCGGGGCAACGACATATCGCCTTGAAGTGGAAATGCAATCATGCGGGTGAGTAGGCCAGGCGGACGTAGATCGGGGCAAATACTTCGGCCTGGGTGATTTCAATCAGGGTTTCCTTGGCGAGTTCGAGCAGGGCGATGAAGGTGACGACCAATACCGGCGTGCCTTTGGTGGCGTCAAACAACTCCTCAAATTCGACAAAGCGGCGACCCTGAAGTTTTTTGAGCACCATGCTCATGTGTTCGCGCACCGATAGTTCTTCGCGTGTGATCTTGTGGTGCTGTACCAGTTTGGCACGCTTCAGGATGTCTTGCCAGGCTTCCTGCAGATCGACCACGTTGACGTCCGGGAAGCGCGGCTGCAGCGACTGCTCAATAAACACCTGGGCTTTCAGGAAGTCGCGGCCAAACTGGGGCACGGCGTTGAGCTTGGCACCGGCCAGCTTCATGCGCTCGTATTCGAGCAAACGGCGGACCAGCTCGGCGCGAGGGTCTTCCGCTTCTTGCCCTTCAGCCACCTTCTTGGGCGGCAGCAACATGCGCGACTTGATCTCAATCAACATAGCTGCCATTAGCAGGTATTCGGCCGCCAGCTCCAGGTTGCGACCGCGAATTTCATCGACATACACCAGGTATTGGCGCGTCACCCCGGCCATGGGGATGTCCAGAATGTTGAAATTCTGCTTGCGGATCAGGTACAGCAACAGGTCCAGCGGACCTTCAAAAGCTTCCAGGAAGACTTCCAGCGCATCCGGCGGAATGTACAAATCGCGCGGCATGGCAAACAGCGGCTCGCCGTACAGACGGGCCACCGCCACGTGGTCCACCACCTCCGGCATACCGGGTGAATCGGGCGTGCTGCGGATGATCAGCTCGGCGCTGTCAGCCATGCTGGACATCAATTTGCTATCAAATAAATAGCTTCTAGCGCCCTATTTACGGGGACTAGAAGCTATTTTATTATTGACTGGCGTTGGTCTGATAGACGTAAGGCTTCTGCTCAACTTCCGCTTCCCGGTACTCGCTCCAGGCGCTGCGGTCAACCGCTTTGTCCCACAGCAGTTCGCGGCCCTGGCGCTGCTTGGCCTCCAGTGCCGGGTTTTTGACTTTCAGCTGAGCGATGAACTGGGTCACGTCAGACAGGTACTTGGGGCGGTAGAAAATATTCATGAACTTAACCTCTTTGTCGTATTTTAGCGAGGTCGGCGTGGCCTGTGGCGCCGTGCGACAGCGAGTACCATCAGTTACATGTGCGTTCGAATCTGTTTTTTTTATTGACGCTGAATGAACGGTTTTCCCCATCCCGCAACGTGGGTCCATCTGGACTGGGTCCTGGTGGTTGTGGTCGCCTGGCTGATGGCCGGCGTATTGGGTGTCTTTGCCCTTCGAAATTTCAAGTTGGTGGCTGCCGTCTTGTTTCCGGTGAGTGGCTTCTTCTCGCTCGTGTTGCTGGGTGTCGCGTTGGGCGCCGCGGCAAGCGGGCCGGAGGTGGCGGTGCTGCCCTTGGGGCTGCCCCAATTGCCCTTCCACCTGCGCCTGGACAGTTTGTCAGCCTTCTTCCTGATGGTGATTGGCGGTGTATCGGCTGGCGTGTCGGCCTTTGCGGCCGGTTATTTTCGCAAGGGTGAGGGAACGCCCCCCGGTTTGATCTGTCTGGAATACCACGTTTTTCTGGCCAGCATTGCCATGGTCGTGATCGCTGACGATGCCTACGTCTTCATGGTGGTCTGGGAGACCATGGCTTTTTCGTCATTTTTCCTGGTCATGGCGAACCACCGCATTCCCGAAATCCGCTTTGCTGGCTACCTCTACATGCTGGTGGCGCATATTGGCGCTTTAGGCATTCTGCTGTGTTTTGGTGTTTTACAGGCCAACACCGGCGACTACACCTTCGCCGCCATGCGCGCCCAGCACCTGTCACCATTCTGGGGTTCCGTCGCGTTTGTTCTGGCTGTTTTCGGCTTTGGCGCCAAGGCTGGCCTGTTGCCATTGCACGCCTGGTTGCCCGAGGCGCATCCCGCTGCACCGTCCCCTTTTTCTGCCTTGATGAGCGGCGTGATGCTGAAAATCGCGTTGTATGGCGTGTTGCGGGTGTCGTTTGATCTGTTGCAAACCCGTATCTGGTGGTGGGGCGTGCTGCTGATGGTGATGGGTCTGACCACCGCCCTGTTTGGCGTCGTTTTTTCCACCGTGCAAGTGGAAATGAAGCGCTTGCTGGCCTATTCCTCGATTGAAAACGTAGGTTTGATGTGTGCTGGTTTCGGTTTGTCCCTGCTGTTCTCCGCCTACGGCATGAAAGCACTGGCAGCTTTGGCCATGACGGCAGCCCTGTACCACCTGGTGAGCCACGCCTTCTTTAAAAGTCTGCTGTTTTGCAGCACCGGTGCCGTGCTGCATGCCACCGGCGAGCGCAGCCTGGGCAAGCTGGGTGGCCTGATTCGCTACATGCCCTGGGTGGCCTGGCCAAGTCTGATCGGTGCCTTGGCCTGTGCCGGGTTACCACCATTTGGGGGGTTTGTGGCCGAGTGGCTGCTGTTGCAGAGCTTTCTGTTCACCAACGGGCTGCCCAGTTCGTTTCTCAACATGCTGGTGCCCGTGCTGGCCGCGCTGATTGCACTGATTGCCGCGCTGTCCGGCTTCACCATGGTCAAGTTCTACGGCGTCATTTTTCTGGGCCAACCGCGTGAGGAAAAATTGTCTCATGCGCATGATGCCGACTTGTGGGAACGCGTTGGCATGCTCTGGCTGGCGGCCGGTTGCGTCGCGCTGGGCTTGCTGCCCAACCAGGTGATTTCGCTGATCGATCCCGTGACCCGTCTGCTGGTCTCTGACGGCATGGCGCAATCGGTTGCGGCCAGCGGCTGGTTGCTGGTGCCGGTGAGCATCGAGCGCGCGAGTTACGCCCCGGCCATCTTCCTGCTCGGTGTAGCCGCCTGTTGTGTGGTGGCTTACCTGCTCGTTCGCAGACTGTACAGCGGCCGCACACGCCGCGCGCCGCCCTGGGACTGCGGCTATCCGTGGCAAAGCGCCCGCATGCAGGACACGGCGGAAGGTTTTGGACAACCCATCCGGCAAATCTTCGAGCCCATGTTTCGCATGAAGCGCGAACTGCCCACGCCATTCGATGCGCAGCCGCACTACCGTGTGACGGTGGAGGACCCGCTGTGGTACTGGCTCTACCTGCCAGTGGCGGTGATGGTCGAGCGCTGCTCGAAACTGATCGGGCTGTTGCAGCAAGGGCGCATCGCGGTCTATTTGATGTACAGCTTTGTGACCCTGATCGTGGTGCTGCTGGTGGTGAAGCAATGAGCGCAGCGCAGAACCGCTTCAAGCAAGCGAAAGCCCCCTCGGGGGGCAGGGAGGACATGCATTGCCGAGCGTGGGGGGTGTCATGAGCCTGCTCGGCCTGCTGTCTCAGTTGCTGGCGATTGTGATGGCGCTGGTGCTGGCGCCACTGCTTTCGGGCTGGGTGAACCAATGGCGCGCCCGACTGCAGAACAAGTCAGCACCTGGGTTGCTGCAGCCCTACCGGGTCCTGCACAAGTTGTTCAACAAGGAATCGGTGCTGGCCGAGCACGCTTCGCCCCTGTTTCGCATGGCGCCCTACATTGTCTTCGGCTGCATGTTGCTGGCCACGGCCATCATTCCGACCTTGTCGACGGACCTGCCTTTGTCGCCCGCGGCAGACGCCATCGCGTTGGTCGGCTTGTTCGCGCTGGCGCGAGTGTTCATCTCTTTGGCGGCGATGGATGTCGGCACGGCCTTTGGCACGCTCGGTGCGCGGCGCGAAATGCTGGTTGGCTTTCTGGCCGAACCGGCGTTGCTGATGGTGCTGTTTTGTGCCTCCATGATTTCCCGCTCGACCGCTCTCACCACCATCGTCGAAAGGCTGGGGCATCGGGAGCTTGCGATCTACCCCAGCCTGCTGGTGGCCGGTGTGGCGTTCACCATGGTGGCGCTGGCCGAGAACGCACGGGTACCGGTGGACAACCCGGAAACCCATCTGGAACTCACCATGATTCACGAGGCCTTGATCCTGGAATATTCGGGGCGCCACCTGGCGCTGCTCGAATGGGCGGCCAGTCTGAAACTGTTTGCCTATTCCTGCGTCGGACTGGCGCTGTTTTTTCCCTGGGGGGTGGCAGCAGCCCATGCACCGCTCGCGCTGCTGCTGGCGCTGCCGGTCCTCGTCGTCAAGCTGGCGGTGGGCGGCGTTTTGCTGGCGTGCATTGAGGCGCTCAGCGCGAAGATGCGCATCTTCCGGGTGCCGGAGTTTCTCGCCACCGCCTTCATGTTGGCGGTGATTGGCTTGCTGGTCAATATCTTGCTGGGGGTGTCATGATCAAATTCGTGCCGCAGTTGATCAACCTGTTTGCGACCCTGATTCTGATGCTGTCGTTTGCCATGATCTCGCAGCGACGCATCGTTTCCCTGATCAATCTTTTCACCCTGCAGGGTGCCGCCCTGGTGGCGGCGTCCATCCTGCTCGGCTACGCAACCGATCAGCCGGATCTTTATGTGTCAGCGGGTTTGACCCTGGCGCTCAAAGTCATTTTGATTCCCTGGATGTTGCACCGTGTCATCCGGCGCCTGAACGTGCGCTGGGATGTGGAAACGCTGATCAACATCCCGACCACCATGCTGGTGGGTATTGCGCTGGTGATCTTTTCCTTCAGTCTGGCCTTGCCGATCTCGCGTCTGTCTTCCTCCATGGCGGGCGGCTCGCTCGGCATTGCGTTGGCCTGCGTGCTGCTCGCCTTCATGATGATGATCACCCGCTCCAAGGCCGTGCCGCAGGTGATCGGGTTTCTTTCGATGGAAAACGGGCTGATTTTTGCCGCCACCACGGTCACCAGTGGCATGCCCATGATTGTCGAATTTGGCATTGCACTGGATGTGCTGGTCGGCGTTTTGATTTTGGGTGTGTTCATGTTCCAGATTCGCGAAAAATTCGACAGCCTGGACATTCACAACCTCGAAGCGCTCAAGGAAGACTGACCGTGCCCGCATTGTTTTTTGTTCTGGGTATCCCGCTGGCTGGCAGTCTCGTTCTGGCTTTTATCGGTCATCGCGATGTCGCACGAAATTTCAATGTTGCCTTCAGCCTGGGGACCTTCATCGCTGCCTGTTTCCTCACGGCGCAAGTCATTGCCGATGGACCGGTTTTTGTCTGGGATAAACAATTCTTCATTGATCCGTTGAATGTGTTTCTGGTCACCCTGACGGCCTTCGTCGGACTCACCACCGCCATCTTTTCCCGGCCCTATATGCGGGTCGAGCAAGACCGCGGCAAGATGACGCCACCTCGCATGCGCCTGTACCACGGCATGTACCAGTTGTTCAGCTTCACCATGTTGCTGGCGCTGACCACCAATAACCTGGGCATCTTGTGGGTGTCGATGGAAGCCGCCACGCTGACCACCGTGCTGCTGGTCAGCGTGTACCGCACGGCGGCCAGCCTGGAGGCCGCCTGGAAATATTTCATTCTGTGTGGGGTGGGCATTGCCCAGGCGCTGTTCGGCACCGTCTTGCTTTACATGGCCGCTGAAAAAGTGCTGGGCCCGCAAGGGGCCACGCTGCTGTGGACCAATCTGGATGCCATCAAGACCCAGCTGGACCCGGCCATCGTCACGCTCGCCTTTGCTTTTCTGTTCATCGGTTACGGCACCAAGGTCGGTATGGTGCCCTTGCACAGCTGGTTGCCCGATGCCCACGCGGAAGGTCCGACCCCGGTGTCCGCCGTGCTCTCCGGCCTGCTGCTCAACGTTGCCATGTATGCCGTGCTGCGCTGCAAGGTGCTCACCGACGGCGCCCTGCAGGGACCCCTGACGAGTCAACTGATGATGGGTTTTGGCCTGTTGTCGGTGGTGGTGGCTTCGTTCTTTCTGTCGCGCCAGAAAGATGTCAAGCGCATGTTTTCTTACTCATCGATAGAGCACATGGGCCTGATCACCTTTGCTTTCGGCATGGGCGGCCCCATCGCCAATTTTGCCGGCTTGTTGCACATGACGGTGCATTCGCTCATCAAGTCGGCCATTTTTTATACGGTAGGCCACGCGACGCAAAAAGCCGGAACCCAGGTCATGAGTGAGATTCACGGTCTCATCAAGGTCAATCCGACCGTGGGCTGGGGCCTGATGCTGGGCGTGATGGCGATTCTGGGGATGCCACCGTTTGGCGTGTTTGCCAGCGAGTTTCTCATCCTCACCACGGCGATGCGCGAACAAGCCTGGGCCACGCCTTTTTTGTTTCTCGCGCTCGGGGTCGCTTTCGCATCGGTTCTGGTCCGGGTGCTGCCCATGGTTTTTGGCGAGACCAAGCTCTTTCCGCTGGCCCATCCACCCGCTTTGGTGCCGGTGTTTGTTCACCTCGGTTTGGGTTTGGTGCTGGGTTTGTACATTCCGCCTTACCTCAATACCTGGTACGTGCAGGCGGCTCGCATGTTGGGAGGCTGACTTGACAAAGATTTCCGGCTTGGATGTCGATCTGCAACGCATGGTGGCGCCGGTGCCGATCTGGCGCTCACGCGTGACGGTTGATGATTGGCTGACCGCGGCCGTCGCGGTGCGCGAGGTCGGTGGGCGATTGCTGGCGTTATGGGGCGGCGCACCAGCAGAGGGGGCCTCGGTGTGTGCGGCCTATGTCACGCTGGACGGTTTGCTCTGGCTGGAACTACCGCTGCACGGTGGCCAGACCGCCTACCCGGACCTGGTGCCTGTCTTTCCAGCGGCCGCCAGAATGCAGCGGGCGGCCGCCGAGTTGTCGGGCCTGCATGCCGAGGGCGCCAAAGACCAGCGTCCGTGGCTCAATCATGGCGCCTGGCCCGTGGATTATTTTCCCTTGCGTCACGACACCGACACCGCGCCAGCATTTGCTGACGCCCCGTTGCAAGACTACGCTTTTGTGCACGTCGAAGGGGATGGCGTGCATGAGATCGCGGTGGGCCCGGTGCATGCCGGCGTGATCGAGCCCGGGCATTTTCGTTTTTCAGTCGTCGGTGAAAAGGTTTTACGCCTGGAGCAGCGACTCGGTTACACCCACAAAGGCATTGAGCAGCGCATGACACAACTCCCCCCGATGCAGGCATACCGTCTTGCCGGGCGGGTATCGGGCGATTCCACCGTGGCTTATGCCTGGGCTTACTGCATGGCGTTGGAATCGGCGGCCACGTGCGAGCTGGCGCCACGGGCGGCGTGCTTGCGCGCGCTGATGCTGGAGCGCGAACGGGTCGCCAACCACCTGGGCGACCTGGGTGCGCTGGGCAATGACGCCGCATTTGCTTTTGGCCTGGCCCAGTTCTCGCGCCTGCGCGAAGATTGGCTGCGCCTGTCCCGCGATGCATTTGGGCATCGTTTGATGATGGACTGCGTGGTGCCCGGTGGTGTGGCTGGCGATATTGATCCTGGCCAGATCGACCGACTGCGTCGGCAATGTGATGACGTGGCGCGCGAAGTGAAGACCCTGCACGCGGTGTACGACGAGCATGCGGGTTTGCAAGACCGTTTCATGACCACCGGGCGGGTCAGCCCGGCGCTGGCGGCGCAATTGGGACTGACGGGTCTGGCCGGGCGGGCCAGTGGCCAGGCGTGGGACCTGCGTTGCGATCATCCCTGGCCGCCCTATGACCTCTTGCAGGTGAAAATGGCGACCCACCGCAACGGCGATGTGGCCGCTCGGGTGGCGATGCGGTTTGAGGAAGTACTGGAATCGCTGCGACTGATACGGGAAATCCTTGAGAAGCTTCCTGCGGGCCCGGTCCGCCAGGCGCTTGGTTTGCCCGATCACGCCACGCGCGGTGCGGGATGGGTAGAAGGCTGGCGTGGCGAGCTATTTGTGGCGCTTGAGCTTGATGATGCAGCAAGCCAGCACCGCATTCGGCGCTGCCATTGCCACGACCCCTCCTGGCAGAACTGGCCGGTACTGGAGCACGCGGTGATCGGCAATATCGTCCCCGATTTCCCGCTCATCAACAAATCGTTCAACCTCAGCTACTCGGGGCAGGATTTATGATTTGGAAAATAGTCAAACAAATTGCCAAAAACGGCATTCGAACCGAACCCGCACCGTATGACAGGGATGCCGTGCGGACTGAGGCCGGGCGCATCCAGGCTGATGTGCTGGACATTCTGGGCCAGGCCCTGAGCATTCGCATGGTGGATGCCGGGTCGTGCAACGGCTGCGAACTGGAGATCAACGCACTGGGCAATCCCTACTACAACATCGAGGGTCTGGGCATCAAGTTCGTGGCCAGTCCGCGCCACGCCGACATGCTGCTGGTGACCGGGCCGGTATCGCGCAATATGGTGACCGCCTTGCGGCGCACTTTTGATGCCACACCCGAACCGAGGCTGGTGGTGGCGGTAGGGGACTGTGGCTGCGACGGCGGCATTTTTGGTGAGAGCTATGCCAGCTGCGGACGGGTCGCCAACGTGATACCGGTGGATGTCGTGGTGCCGGGCTGTCCGCCGCCGCCAATCGAGATTTTGCGCGGCATCCTGGCGGCCGTACGCCGGCGCGCCTGACCGTATCAGCTGGGGATGCCCAGCAGGTCCAGCACGCCGCAAACAAATGTCAGGGGATGCGGCGGGCAGCCGGGAATATAGAGCGCGGGCTTGAACCGCTCCAGAAAGCTGCGATCAATACCGTCGCAGTCCTCGAACGGACTTCCGGATATCGCGCAGGCGCCGACGGCAATCACCAGCTTGGGCTCGGGCATGGCGTCCCAACAAATCTGCAAGGCTTGGGTCATGTTGCGCGTGATCGGCCCCGTCAAGACCAGACCGTCCGCGTGCCGGGGCGATGCCACGATATCGATTCCGTAACGGCCGATGTCAAAGTTGACGTTGCTCAAGGCGTTCACCTCCAACTCGCAGCCATTGCAGCCACCAGCCGAGACCGAACGCAGTTTGAGGGAACGCCCAAATCGCTTGTGCAGGGCAGCCGATACCTTGATCGGATCAATGTCCGGGTGCGATTCACCCACCCACAAGGCATCACGCGCCGTGGAGGCCAGCCGGAAATCGTTGTTGAACGAGAGTTTGGCACTGGGGCAGACCGGCTCACAATCGCCACACAGCACGCAGCGCCCGAGGTCGAGCCGGATCGGGTCGAGTGCGATGGCCGCGGTGGGACAGGCTGCCAGGCAAGCCGTGCAAGCGCTCTCGCAGGCGGCGTTGCCAATGACCGGCTTGCCGCGAAAGCCCGCCGGCTTGGCCTGGCGCGGATCTTTGATGTACTGCGTCCCCTGGGACACCCTGACGGCGATGGATTTAAGCATGGTGTGACTTACAGATCGTTTCCACAGTAGGAAAGATCAAAGCTCTTGTTGCAGATGGGGAAGTCCGAAATCTCATTGTCTCTGACGGCCAGCGCCAGACCAAACCAGTTCTGCAGCGAGGGGTCCTGAACCTTGTAATGCCGCAACTGTCCCTGCGCCGAGGTCTCCACGACCTGAACCACCGCACCACGGGAACCTTCGCGCAATGACACACACAGCATGTTGGGACGCAGTGTTGGCTCAAGCTTGCCATTCGGGGCGCACAGGTCAAGCGTGCTGTTGCCCAGCAGGTTCATCAGCCAGGCAACGGACGCGTCGATTTCTCGCATGCGCAGTTTCATCCTGGCCCAGCAGTCGCCGGTGGTTTCGGTCAGCTGTCCAATGGGCCATGCGTCGTGCAGGCGACCCGGCAGACGGGTGCGGGCATCGATGGCGACGCCACTGGCGCGCGCCACCAGGCCAAGCAGCCCAAGCTCCTGCGCCGCCTGGAGGCTGACAGTACCGGTGCCCTGAAACCGGGCTTGCACGCTGCGGGCACTGAGCATCAAGGCGTTGACTTCTGCAATGTCTTTGGCAAATGCGGCCAGGGTCTGCACCAAGTCCCGGCGCAGTGTCTCCGTCAGGCCAAATCGGACACCCCCCGGGCGCAGCCAACCGCGCCCGAAGCGGCTGCCGCAGACGCGCATGGAGGCGTTGATGATCGCCGTGCGCAAACGACCATAGCTGGCCCCGCCTTGCAGGAAGGCAATGTCGGTGGCCAGGCCGGTCAGGGCGGCGAGATGCATCGCCACCCGCTCCAGCTCCAAAGCAGCGCCCCGTACCAGCTCGGCCTCCACGCGCACCGGCGTGCCCGACAGCGCTTCCATGGCCGCGCAGTAGGCCCAGGCGTAGGCAATGCAGGAGTCGCCGCAGATCGACTCGACGGTGGAAGTCAGTGCCATGGGGGGGCGGCGCAGCAGCAAGGATTCGACCCCGCGATGCTGGTAACCCAGCTGAATTTCGAGGTGGTGGACCTGCTCTCCCAGGCACATGAAACGGAAATGCCCGGGCTCAATCACGCTGGCATGAATGGGCCCTACGCCGACTTCGTGAACCTCCCGTCCGCGCACCATGAAGAACGGATGCTCGGCC
Organism: Rhodoferax sp. UBA5149; assembly: GCF_002413825.1. Lineage (GTDB taxonomy): Bacteria > Pseudomonadota > Gammaproteobacteria > Burkholderiales > Burkholderiaceae_C > Rhodoferax. Next base: position 7,523 of record NZ_DHXT01000081.1, on the reverse strand, counting down.
ATGTGCTGCTGGCGCGCCCCTTCATAGCGCACGGGCTTGAGCCACGGGTGGTGATCCGGGGTGATGCCCGTTTGTTCCCACAGTTCGCGCTCGAATATTTGCGCTGCGGGATGCTGGAGCGTGAGCGACGGGTACCGTTCGTCGCGCTGCGCGCGCGCCCGCAAAATGCCAAGCTGGCCCTCCTTGGGCTGTAATACAGCCGTCAGCACCACGGCGTCGCCGGCATCGGGTCGGCCGAACAAGGTGATCAGCCGCTCCCCGGCGCTGAGGCGTTCGCTGCAAAGCTGTGCAAATTGCTGCAGGTCGGTTTGAGCGACGTCGCGCACATCGAGCAGGCGCAAGGGTTCGATCACTTTCATCATCGACCCCCGATGGACTCGGCCACCGACAGCAGCAACCTGCTGACGGGTTCGGGGGTGTAGGCCCCCAGCATGATCAAGATGCCCACAAAACCAAATTTTGGCAAGGTCGTCAATAGCGATTCCGTGACGGGGGGACCACTGCGGTTTGACGGCCCCCACAACATGGGAAAGACGGAGCGCCCGGTGGCGACAAAGATGATCGTCAACATGCTGCACATCACGGTGAATGCCATCAGGTTGCCGACCTGCACGATGCCCGAGAGAATGAGCATTTCGGCCAGAAAACTGGCAAAAGGCGGAAAGCCCAACAAGGCAAAAATGCCAATCGCGAACAGAAAGCCGGAGAATGGCAGAACCTTGATCACGCCGCTCAAGGCCGCGACTTCGTTGGTGCCGTAGACCGCACGCAGGCGCCCGGCCGTGAGAAACAGCAGTGCCTTGACGAAAGCATTGCTGACGACATACAGCACCACACCATAGGCGGCCGCCTTGCCCACCGACAGGCCGATGGCAATCACGCCGGAAGAGCTGACACAGGCATAGGCGATCAGGCGTTTGTAGCTGCGCGCCGCCATCATTTGAACGGCGGCCACGATCAGTGACAGATAGCCCATGACCAGCAGTTCCTGCGAGACGAAGCCCGCATCATGGCCCTGAAAGACCTGCAACACCCGGAACATCGCCACCACGCTGATGTTGAATTGCGCGGCCGCCAGCAGCGCGCTGGTGCTCGTGGGTGCCGCCTCATAGGTTTCCGGCAACCAGCCGTACAGGGGGGCCAGTCCGATTTTGCTGCCCAGCCCGAACAGCATGAGGGCGAGGCCCAGACGTTGCCAGCTGTCAGCCGTTGACGAGAGAGCCAGCCCGAGTTGGTCGACGTTGAAGCTGATCTCAATGCCGCGCAAATGGGCTGACTGGGTCAGGCACATGAAGCCCAGAAAGGTGATGGCCAGGGACATCGATGAGTAGAGCATGTAACGCCAGGCCACCCGCCGGGGGGTCCTCGAATCGCCACGCGCCACCAGCGGTGCTGCGCACAGGGTGCTGGCCTCGATAAAGGCCCACAGCATGAGCAGGTTGTTTGACATCACGCCCAGGTTCAGGACCACCATGAACACCAGAGAGAGGGCCGCGCGCGACCGTATGTCTTTCGCCAGTGCCTCGGAGGTATGTTCCCTGGAGTACAGGTAGACGCTGATACCGAGGAACACGGTATTGATCAGCACCACGAACAACAGGGAGGTCGCGTCCAGCACAAAGTAGCGCTGCACGAAGTAGCGGGGTAGCTCGGCCAGCGGGATCGTCATGAAGATGCTCACGGACAAGAGCCAACCGAGCAGCGCCACGCCCACCAGGGCCGGGGACACCCACGTTCTTGGGGCTGATGCGGTTTCACTGGTCTGCAGTGGCGTGTCTGGCACGTCGGGTGATGTGAGCGCACTCATGCAATTTCCTTCACTTGTTCTTGCCCGGTCAGCGGGGCGGGTGCGTGGTGTCCAACCAGCCAATTTCCAACCGCGAAGGTGAGGATGTACACGGCACTCAACGCACCATGCACCGGCAGCGGCCACGGCTCGGGCATCAAGGCTTCAAACAGGGCCAGCGCGTTTTCCATAAAGAGCAAGGCGACCAGCTGGGCCGTCGGCGCATCGTTGGTTGACAGGATGAGCAGGGCGATCATGACCGTTGCGGCGATGACGCCGAGCGTGAGCGCGCGGGCGTCCGTTCTGGAGCCGTCACCAAACTTGAACGCCAGAATGATCAAGGCGATCGCCACACCCCAGGCAAAGAGGTTGGAGGGCATCAAGTCGAGATGCGCCTGTGTCTGCCGGGCAAGGGTGCGGCGCAACAACAGGGGGACCAGCCAGGCGCGCACGGCGATGGTCTCAAGCCCTGCGCCCAGGGTATGGAGCGAGAGCTCACCGCGCAGGCTTAAGGTGGTCCATCCAAGTGCCAAAGCCTGCAAACACAGCCATAGTGGCGCCGCCTGAATTTTTCCGAAAAAGACCGGTATGACCGTGGCAATCAAAAAGAGAATCAGTGGCGTGTTCATGGCAAACTCGCTCCCCACCCCACGGCCGCCAGACACAGGATGGCGGCCACCGTGGCGACCAACAGGTAACGCGGAACCCAGCGCATGGGCAGCCGTGCCGTCAGGGATTCGACACATCCCACCGATACGGCCACCGCCGCCATCAGGGCCAGCGACAGGAGCGTGCACGCCAGGGGCGAGGTCAAGGGGTCGAGCGGGTTGAGCAGGGCGGCGATCAGGCCGGCATACAGCGTCATTTTCAGCGCGGCGGCGTATTGCATGGCGGCAAGTTCGGGTCCGCTGTGGTCGAGAATCATCACTTCATGAATCATGGTCAATTCCAGGTGGGTCAGCGGGTCATCCACCGGCACCCGGGCCGCTTCGGTCTGCAACAGAATGAAAAGCGTCACCACGGCGGGCGCCACCAGCCAGGCAAAATGCCGCGTTTCATGCAGCGTGCCGATCAGGCCAGCAAAGCTGGTTTGCCCGGTGGCGACGCTCGCCGCCCCAATCACCAGAAACAGCGCAGGCTCGGCGTAGCTTGAGAAGGACGCTTCGCGCGCTGCGCCCATGCCCTCGAAGGCGCTTCCCACGTCCATCGCCGACATCATCAGAACGATGCGCGCCAGGCCCAAGGTGTAGGCAAAGACGATGAAATCATGCTCGAACTGCAGCGGCGCGAACTTGCCGAGCACGGGCGCGATCATGGCGGCCAACAGGCACGACGCCAGCACGATATAGGCACCCGCGCGAAACAAGGGGCTGGCGGCCGTGCTGTAGACCGGGCGCTTGCCCAACAAGCGTTTCAGGTCCGAGGCTGACTGCAGCAGACGCGGCCCCTTGCGTCCTGCCCACCAGGACTTGGTCCGGTTCACCAGACCGATCAACAGAATAGGCATGCCGAGCACGATCAACAAATGCACCAAGGCAAGCGGGGTGTTCATGGCAGTGCTCCTTCTGCCAGAAGCACCAGGGCGGCGATCGTCACCAGGGCTGCCAGGCCTGCCGCGAAGGCGATGCGGGGATCGTCTTCGTGCAGTTGCTCTGACAGACTGGCGGCCGATTCGTCGCCGTGGGCGATGACCGAGAACAGGCGCCGCTCAACCGCATCCACGCAATCCGTGATCACATAGCTGTCACTGGGGAAGTAGCCCTTGGCAGCCTTTTTCCGCTGCAGCAGAACCATCAGGCTGCGAAAATGCCCGGCAAAGTCCGACGAAAAACTAGCGCCCGTGTATTGCATGCGCGCATTGGGTGCGCCATAGCCGCAGCCCCAGGTGACGTTGTGCGCTGGCGCCTGGTGCCAAACCTTGGAGCGCAGCCAGAGGATCGCCGCCATGAAAAGCACCAGTGCGCCAGAGATCATGCCGACACGTGTCAGGGTGTCCGTGACGGCTTGCAGGTGGACGGTTGCGGACGCCCCCGGCATCGCGGCCATGAAGAGCCCGGTCGGACCCGCGACCAACATGAAGCCCAGCACCGGCGCGACCCCGAGCACGATGGTACCGACGGCGTGAACGCCCATGGGTAGCAACATCCAGCCATTCGCCTCCGAACCCGGGGGCAGGCTGGTGTCGCGTGACGTGCCCTGAAAAATCACGCCAAAGGCGCGCGTGATGCTCAAGGCCGAGACGGCTCCGACAAAGGCCAGCACGGCAGCGGTGACACTCAGCGCGAGCTTGGCCCATACCTCGATCGGGGCGTTGCTGAACAAGCCGGAGTAAATGACGAACTCGCTGGCGAAACCGTTGAACGGGGGCAAGGCCGAAATGGCAACACCACCAATGACAAAACATAAAGCGGTCCATGGCATCAGGCGGGCGAGACCACCGAGCCGTTCCATGTCGATGCTGTGCTTGGCCCGGTAGACTGCCCCGGCCGTGTAGAACAGCTGACATTTGAAGAATGCGTGGTTGAGCACGTGCAGCAGGCCGCCTGCAAAGCCCAGCGCCACGAGGGCCGGAATACCCCAGGTCAGGCCCAGACAACCGACACCAAAGCCGATCCCGGCAATGCCCACGTTCTCGGTCGATGAGTAGCCTAGCAGCCGCTTCAGGTCTCGTTGACCCACCGTATACAAGCCGCCCACCAAGGCCGAGCAGGCGGAAAAGGCGATCAGGAACCAGCCCATCCATTCATCGGGCTTGCCCGTCAGCAGCACGAAGCGAACCAAGGCATACAAGCCCGCCTTGTGAATGACGCCCGACATCAGCGCCGAGACATGGGCCGGGGCCGCCGCATGCGCACGCGGCAGCCAGGAGTGGAAAGGGAAGAAGGCGGATTTCAGGCCAAAGCTGGTGACCAGCAGCAGAAACACGACATTGCGCGTGGTGCCCGGATTCTGCCGCAGCCAAGCCCCAAAGTCACTCAGGTACCAGGAGCCCGAGTGCGTGTAAAGAATCATCACCGCCGCCACCAGGAAGATCAGTCCGATATGGGTTGAGACCAGGTAGTTGAAGCCCGCAAAACGCACCTTTTGATTCGTGTAGTCCCAGATCACGAGCAGCCAGGCGGCAAGCGCTGCGATTTCCCATCCGAGCAGAAAGATCAGCGCATGTTCGCCCGTGTAGACCAGTATGAAAGACACGGAGGTCAGATTGAGCAAGGCGTAGTGCACGCCCAAATGCCGTGGGCCCTTGAAAAAAGGCCGCATGTAGCCGACGGCGTACAGGCTGCCCAGCAGCGTCATCGGCAGGGACCAGATCAGAAAAAAAGCGCCCAGCGCGTCCAGCCGCATGCGAAACACACCGACCGGGTAGGCCCAGGCCAGTTCGCCTGTGATCTCGGGTGCGCCGAACAGGACCGGTAGCACGGCGGCCCCCACCAACATTGTGGCCAGGGCTTGTGAGCCCAGTCCCAAGCCGGCACGGATGGCGTTGCTCACGGGCAAAAGACAAAGCGCTGCACCCAGCAGCAAGATGAAAGCGCCCCCAATGAGGTGGCTCATCGCAGGGGCGCCGACTCATGGCATGAGTCGATCAACTTGAGACGAATAACGGGAAAGAAAAAATACATCGGGGCTCCGCAAGTGACTTGAACAACGAGTGATCAAGTCGACTTGGGGGGCCCGCAGTGTCGCAGTCGCGTAATGAACAGGCGCCGCTTGGACAAGGGGGAGGGCGCTTGCTGAATGAAGTCCATGAGGGGGCGAAGTTTACACCCGGACCGAAAATATACCGTGCTGGTCGGGCGTTACAGCGTCCGGCCTTTTACCTCACCCGAAGGCCCGGTTGCGCGCCGGCGGTGGGCTCCAGCACGTAAATGCCGGGCTGGGCTTTTTCGTTGCCGTGGCCGGCCGCCAGCACCATGCCTTCGCTGATGCCGAACTTCATCTTGCGCGGTGCCAGGTTGGCAACCATCACCGTGAGCTTGCCGATCAGGTCGGCGGGCTGGTAGGCGCTGGCAATGCCGCTGAAGACGTTGCGCATTTTGCCTTCACCCACGTCCAGCGTCAGGCGCAGCAGCTTGGTGGAACCCGCCACCGCTTCGCAATTCACGATTTTGGCGATTCGCAAATCAATCTTCGTGAAGTCGTCGATGCTGATGGCGGGGGCGATCGCCTCGCCCCCAGGCGCTATTGATTCAGTAGCTGGTGGCGCTTGTTCGACGGGGGCTGGAGCCTCAAACAGTGCTTCAAGCTGCTTGATATCGACGCGCTGCATCAGGTGTTTGTAGTCGCCAATGCGGTGGCCCGCGCCCAAGGCCTGGCTGGCGCTGCCAAACGTCAGCGGAGCGATGCCGAGGAAGGACTCCACCTGCGCCGCCAGCGCGGGCAGCACCGGTTTGAGGTAGGCCGTGAGCACCGCGAAGGCTTCCATGCACACCGTGCACACATCGTGCAAACGGGCGTCCATGCCCTCTTGCTTGGCCAGTTCCCACGGCTTGTTGGCATCCACGTATTCGTTCACGCGATCCGCCAGCAGCATGGTCTCTCTGAGCGCCTTGGCAAACTCGCGGCTCTCATACAGTTGCTCGATGCTGGCGCGCTCAACGCGAAGTTGACTGAGCAGCGCCGCACCGTCTGCGGAGATGGCGCCCAGCTGGCCGTCAAAGCGCTTGGCAATAAAGCCCGCGGCGCGTGACGCAATGTTGATGTACTTTCCCACCAGATCGCTGTTGACCCGCGCCATGAAATCTTCCGGGCTGAACTCCACGTCTTCGTTGCGGGCGTTCAGCTTGGCGGCGATGTAGTAGCGCAGCCATTCGGGGTTCATGCCCAGGCTCAGGTACTTGAGCGGGTCCAGGCCGGTGCCGCGGCTCTTGCTCATCTTCTCGGCGTTCACGGTCAAAAAGCCGTGCACAAAGATCGCGTTGGGCGTCTTGCGGCCGCTGAAATGCAGCATCGCCGGCCAGAACAAGGTGTGGAAGGTGATGATGTCCTTGCCGATGAAGTGGTACTGCTCGGTTGAAGGGTCGGCCATGAAGGCGTCATATTGCTGCGAACCCAGTGCCGCGTCACCGGCGAGCTTGATGAAACGGTTTTTGAGGGACGCCAGGTAGCCGATGGGCGCATCCAGCCAGACATAAAAGTACTTGCCCGGTGCATCGGGAATTTCGATGCCGAAGTAGGGCGCGTCGCGGCTGATGTCCCAGTCGCCCAGGTCGCGCTTGCCCTCTTCGTCGGGCGTCAGCCACTCCTTGATCTTGTTGTAGACCTCGCTTTGCAGATGAGATTGGCCGTTGCCGTTAGTGCCCTGCGTCCACTGCTCCAGAAACGCCACGCAACGCGGGTCAGACAGCTTGAAGAAATAGTGCTCCGAATTGCGCAACACCGGCGTCACGCCCGACAAGGCCGAGTACGGATTCTTCAGCTCGGTCGGGCTGTACACCGCGCCGCAGTTTTCACAGTTGTCGCCGTACTGGTCTTTGGCACCGCACTTGGGGCATTCGCCCTTGATGAAGCGGTCCGGCAGAAACATGTTCTTTGCGGTGTCAAAGAACTGCTCGATCACGCGCGTGGTGATGAGCCCGGCGGCTCTCAGGTCGCGGTAAATTTGCTGCGCCAGTTCATGGTTTTCCGGGCCGTCGGTGGAATGCCAGTTGTCAAAGCCGATGTGAAAACCGTCCAGGTAAGGCTTGCGGCCAGCGGCGATGTCGGCCACGAACTGCTGCGGGGTTTTGCCCGCTTT
>NZ_DHXT01000090.1 GCF_002413825.1 Rhodoferax sp. UBA5149 | reverse complement strand
CGTCGTCCACCACGATGCCGATCACCAGCACCATGCCGAACATGGTCAGCACGTTGATCGAGAAGCCCAAGGCCAGCAGTGTGGCAAAGGTGCCGAGCAGCGCCACCGGCACCACGATGGTGGGGATGACGGTGTAACGCCAGTTCTGCAGGAACAAGAACATCACCAGAAACACCAGGGCCACGGCCTCCAGCAGCGTTACCGCCACCTGCCGGATGGAAATGTCCACGAAGCGCGAGCTGTCGTAGGGAATCGTCCAGGTCATGCCTTTGGGGAAGAAGCGCTCCAGCTCCCGCATCTTGAGTCGAATCGCCTTGGCCGTGGCCAAGGCATTGCCGCTGGGCGCAAGCTGGACGCCGATGCCGGTCGACGGCTTGCCGTTCAAGCGTGCCGACGTGGCGTAGGCCTGCGCACCGAGCTCAATCCGCGCCACGTCTTTGAGACGCACGGTCGAGCCATCGGCGTTGGCGCGCAGCACCACGTTGCCGAACTCCTCGACGCTGGCGAGCTGGCCGTTGACCACGACCGTGGCGGCGATGCCCTGGCCCGCCACATTGGGCAGGCTGCCAATTTCGCCGGCGGACACCTGGGCGTTTTGCGCGCGGATGGCGGCCGTGACATCGGCGGCCGAGAGGTTGACGCCCAGCAATTTGGCCGGGTCGATCCAGATGCGCATGGCACGCTCGGTGCCAAACAGCTGGGCCTGGCCGACGCCCGGCAGACGCTGTATTTCGGGCACGACGCTGCGTGAGGCGTAGTCGCCGAGCGCGACCGGGTCCCAGGCCGGGTCGCTTGATGACAGGATGGCGAACAGCAGGAAGTTGCTGCGCGACTTGTCCACGCGCACGCCCTGCTGCGTCACCGCTGACGGCAGACGCGGCGCGGCGCGCGACAGGCGGTTCTGCACGTCGACCTGGGCCAGGTCGGCATTGCTGCCGGGTTCGTAGCTCAGTGTGATCTGGCCCGTGCCATTGGCCTGCGCGACCGACTCCATGTAGATGAGGCCGGGTGAGCCGTTCATTTCCTGCTCGATGACGGAGATCACACTGTCTTCCAGCGTCCTGGCCGAGGCGCCGGGGTAGACCGCCGACACCACGATGGAGGGCGGTGCCACCGGCGGGTACTGCGCAATCGGCAACTGGGTGATGGACACGGCGCCCATCACCATGATGAACAAGGCGATCACCCAGGCAAAGATAGGCCGGTCAATGAAGAATTTCGCCATGGCGCGGGCTCCTTAACGGGATGCGCCGGAGGCGGTGCTAGCCGGGGCCGAGGCCGTGCTGGCAGGCTTGCTACCCGGCGCCTGCCAGGGCACGCCCTTGACCGGCGCCTCGCCGCGCAGCTTCTGGAAGCCGTCCACCATCACCTGCTCACCGGCCTTCAGGCCGTCCAGGATCACCCATTGGCCGCGTTGTTGGCCGCCCACCTTCACCGGGCGCGGTTTGACCTTGCCATCCGTGCCGACCACCATCACCGAGTCGCCCTGCGGCGAGCGTGTCACCGCCTGCTGCGGCAGGGTGATGGCGTTGCTGGCCTGCGCCTGCTCCAGGCGCACGCGCACATACAAGCCGGGCAGCAGCGCGCCGCCGGGGTTGGGCACCTCGGCGCGCAGCGTGATCTGGCCGGTGGTGGCGTCCACCGTCAGGTCCGAGAACAACAGTTTGCCGGGGCGCGCGTATTCGCTACCGTCCTCCAGCAGCACGCGCACACTGGCCGCGTTGCTGCCGCTCGCGCGCTTGAGCTTGCCGTCCGCCATGGCCTGGCGCAGTTTCATCACGTCGCCCGCCGATTGGGTGAAGTTCACATACATCGGGTCGATCTGCTGGATCACCGCCAGCGGCGTTGCTTCGCCCTGGCCGACCAGCGCGCCTTCGGTCACCAGCGAGCGGCCGATGCGGCCCGAGATCGGGGCCGTGACGGCGGCGTAGTTCAGGTTGATGCGTGCGGTCTGCACCGCCGCTTTGCCGATGGCGACGTCGGCTTCGGCCTGTTTGCTCGCCGCCTGGGCGTTCACGAACTCTTGCTGGCTGATGGCTTTGGCCTCGGCCAGCGGTTTGTAGCGCTCGGCTTGCGCACTGGCTTGCATCAGGTTGGCCTCGGCTTTGGCCAGGCTGCCCTGGGCGCTGGCAAAAGCGGATTGGTAGGGGCTGGCATCAATCTCGAATAAAGACTGGCCGACTTTGACGTCGCTGCCCTCGACAAACAGCCGCTTTTGCAGAATGCCGGCGGCGCGTGCCCGCACTTGCGCCACGCGCGAGGCCTCCAGGCGGCCGGGCAGCTCGGTGATCAGGCCCACATCGCGGGGGGTGACCGTGACCACGCCGACCTCGGCCGGTGGCATGCCACCGGCGGGACCGGCTGGCGCGGTGTTGCTTTGACCGCAGCCCGCCAGCAGGGCCGACAGGCCAAGCGCGCGCCAGGCCAGACTGGCGCGCCATGACGATCGGCGGGGAAGGGCAGGAGCAATAGAAAGAGAAAGCCGGGCGCGCAGTACAGGCATGGTTTTTTTCCAGAAAGAGAGCAGAGAAACAGATTCTGCCGCGTGGTTCCAATAAATGGGGAGGCGGGGTTTTTAGAGTATACATACAGCCTTGAATGTATAAAAATACCTTCCACGCCCTGTTACTTTACTGAAAGATGCCCGCCATGGCTCGCCGCACCAAGGAAGACGCTCTTGCTACCCGCCATCAACTGCTGGATGCGGCCGAGCATATGTTCGCCGAAAAAGGCGTTTCGCGTACCGCCTTGCTTGACATTGCGCAAGCCGCCGGCGTGAGCCGGGGGGCGATTTACTGGCATTTCAAGAACAAGGCGGATCTGTTCAACGCCATGATGGAGCGCATTACTCTGCCGATGGAAGAAGCCTTGCACCAAATTGGGAATGATGCGGGCAAGGACCCCTTGGACGAGTTGCAGGGCTCGCTTTTGGATGCCATGCGCAAAATTGCCTCGGACCAGAGAACGCGCCGCGTGTTCGAAGTGGCCACTCTCAAAGTGGAGTACGTCGATGAATTGCTGGCGGTCAAGGCGCGTCATCTGCAATGCCAGGCCGACGGCGTGCGCCAGATACGGCGCAGCTTGCTGGAAGCCGCCAGGCGTCGGGCCGTGCCCTTGCGGCTGGAGCCGTCCACGGCGGCGCAGGGCTTGCACGCGCTGGTGGTGGGGCTGATCCATACCTGGTTGCTGGCCCCGGAGGCCTTTGAGCTGGTGAGCGTGGCCGAAATGGCGATCGGTGCGTATCTGACGGGTTTGGGGCTGGCGCCACGTTGACGCGATAGTCAACCCAACAAATCCATCACGTCCAGCATGCGCTGCGCCACCTCGGCCAGCTTCAGCCCCTTGTCCATGGCCGCTTTGCGCAGCTTGTCATAGGCGAGCTGCTCGCTCAAGCCCTGACGCTGCATCAGCAGGCCCTTGGCCCGGTCAATCACCTTGCGGTCTTGCAGCTCGGTTTTGGTGGCCGCCAGTTCCTGGCGCAGCGCCTGTTCGTGCTGGAAGCGGGCCATGGCCACGTCCAAAATGGGGCGAATGCGGTCGCTGGACAGCCCGGCCACGATGTAGGCCGATACGCCGGCCGCCACCGCGTCCCGCACGTGCGACGTGTCGCTGTCGTTGGTGAACATGACGATCGGACGGCGCGCATCGCGCGTCGCCATCACCACGTGCTCCAGCGCGTCGCGCGCTTCGCTCTCGGCGTCCACGATGATCATGTCGGGCTGCAGTTGGTTCAGCCGCTCGTGCAAAAACACGTCGGCCGGCAGCACGGCTACCAGGTTGAAACCGTTCTCCAGCAAACCGATGCGCAGGCTGCGCGAGCGCTCGGCCTGGCTGACCGCGTAGTCATCGCTCTGGTCCGCTATGGCCAGATCGGGGGCAACGACGACGATTCGCAGGGCTTCATTCATGCGCGGATCGATGCAAGAATCGGGCCAGTTTCGGGCCTGCTGGCCGTTTGTGGCGAGCAGGCATCCCCTAAACTCTGGTCCTATGGCGAAAAACTTGGTGGTGTTGGGGATGGAGTCCTCGTGTGACGAAACGGGTGTGGCGCTGGTCGAGGTGCGCGGCACTGAAGTACCGGTACTGTTGGCGGACGCCCTGTACAGCCAGATCGAAATGCATCAGGCCTATGGCGGCGTGGTGCCTGAGCTGGCCAGCCGCGACCATATTCGCCGCGTGCTGCCGCTGACCGAACAGGTACTGGCCGCCTCCGCGCGAACCTTGGCCGACGTGGATGTGGTGGCCTTCACCCGCGGCCCCGGTCTGGCCGGGGCCTTGCTTGTGGGCGCGGGCGTGGCTTGCGCACTGGGCGCCGCCTTGGGCAAACCTGTGCTGGGCGTGCACCATCTGGAAGGCCATTTGCTGTCGCCGTTTTTGAGCGCCGATCCGCCTGAATTTCCGTTTGTGGCGCTGCTGGTGTCAGGTGGTCATACGCAATTGATGCGGGTGGATGGCGTCGGACGCTACGAACTGCTGGGCGAGACGATTGATGACGCGGCGGGTGAGGCTTTCGACAAGTCGGCCAAGCTGCTGGGCTTGGGTTATCCGGGCGGCCCGGCGCTCTCCAAGCTGGCTGAACAGGGCGACCCAACTGCGTTCAAGCTGCCGCGTCCTTTGCTGAACAGCGGCAACCTTGATTTCTCGTTCTCTGGATTAAAAACTGCGGTGCTGGTGCAAGCCAAAAAGCTGGCGCTGGCGCAGGGCAGCGCGGTCGATGCCTTGCCCGCGAAGGTGCTGGCCGATCTGGCGGCTTCCACGCAGGCGGCGATCGTGGAGGTGCTGCTGAAGAAGTCGTTGACGGCGCTGGCGCAAACCCATTTGAGTCGGCTGGTGGTGGCGGGTGGCGTCGGCGCCAACCGCATGCTGCGCCAGCAACTCAATAGCGAGTGCGCCAAACGGCGGGTGCGGGTGCATTACCCCGAGCTGCATTTGTGCACCGACAACGGCGCCATGATCGCCATGGCCGCCGCCATGCGACTGCAGTCCGGACAGCAAACGGCGAGCGAGGTCTACGCCTTTGACGTGAAACCGCGCTGGCCGCTGGCTATGCTCTAAATAGGCCGCTAGCCCCTGTATCTATTGCGCAGGCAGCTATTTTTTCGATAGCAAATTAGTTAATCGTCAACGCGGTCACGCGGCTCACCGGCGCTTGCTTGCCGAGCTTGAGCGTGAGCACGCCGTTCTCCAGTTTGGCCTCGCTGCTGGCGGCGTCGATGTCCTGCGGCAACTCGTAAGCTTGTTTGTACTGGCGTGCTGCGCCTTCCTTGGTTTCAATGCGGACGATGCAGCCTTCAATGCCGATGTTCAACTGGTCTTTGGCAATGCCGGGCACATCAAAGGTCAGCGTGTAGGACTTCTCGTCTTGCGCCACAGCGCATGATTTCTGACGGCTTGCCAGTTGAGTTTCTTCGAGGAAACGCTCCAGAGATCGGCCGGCCGGTGAATAGGCATGACGACGAAGGCTGGCGGGGGCGGTGGTAGCAAAAAACATGGTTTAACTCCTAGTACACTGCGCGGCGTCCGACATGAACCTCCGCTTGTATCGAATCTGCGAGTGAAGTGCCTCATTTCAAGAGAGATTCCAATATGTTTATTCTTTCGGTCAAGGCCTTGAAATTGCTGGCGGTGGCGCTATGCGTGCCGGTTTTGGCGCTGGCGCAACCGACATCCGCACCGATCAAGGTCGCCATGATCGAGAGCCTGAGTGGCCCGTTTGGCAACACCGGCGAGGCGGTGTTCCGCAACCTGATCTGGGCCATGGAGCGCGTCAACGCGCGCGGTGGCGTGAGGCTGGGCGCGGCAGGCGGCAATCGTCCGCTGGCACTGGAGCGCTACGACAGCAAGGGCCAGACCGAGGAGGCCTTGTCGGCACTCAAGTCGGCCATCGACGACGGTGCGCAGTTCATCATGCAGGGCAATTCGTCGGCCACCGCCGCGGCCCTGATTGATGCCATCAACAAGCACAACGAGCGCGAGCCGGGCAAGCGCGTGCTGTTCCTGAACTACGCGGCGGTCGATCCCATTCTGACCAATGAAAAATGCAGTTTCTGGCACTTTAGGTTTGATGCCCATGCCGACATGCGCATGACGGCCTTGATGGACGTGCTGAAAGAGGACAAAGCGCTCAAGAGTGTTTACATCATTGGCCAGGACTACAGCTTCGGCCATGCCGTGGCGCGCGAAGCCAAACGCCAGTTGGCACTGCTGCGTCCCGACGTGCAAGTGGTGGGCGAAGAGCTGCACCCCATGGGACGCGTCAAGGACTTCTTGCCTTACGCGGCCAAGATCAAGGCCAGCGGCGCGCAGGCCGTCATCACCGGCAATTTTGGCAACGACCTGACGCTGCTGGTCAAGGCGGCGAAGGAGGTCGGCTTTGAGGGCAAGTTCTACACCTTCTACGGCAATGCGCTGGGCGCACCGGCTGCGATGGGCGACGCCGGCATCGGTAAAGTGGTGGCCGTGGCCGACTGGCTGCCCAATGTGCAGAACGCGCAAAGCGAAGCCTTCTACCAGTCGTTTCGTCAGCGTTTCCCCAATCCGGCCGACGACTACGTGCACATGCGCATGCAGCTGATGGTGGAGTCGCTGGTGCAGGCGATTGAAAAGGCGGGTACTATGAATTCGATAGCGGTCGCCGCACAGCTGGAGCGGGCTAGAGTCACTTTTTCTTCGCAAAGTGGGGCGATGCGGGCGTCGGATCACCAGTTCCAGCAGCCGCTCGTGGTGGGTCTCATGGACAAACAAGGCAGCCCCGGCGTGAAGTTCGATGTCGAAGGTTCGGGCTATGGTTTTCGGGTCATCAAGACCATTGCTGCGGCCAGTGCCGAGCAGCCCACGACCTGCAAGATGCAGCGCCCCGTGCAATAAGCCATTCGCAATCTGAGCCTGCCATGCGCCAAGTCATCCAGAACCTCGAAGAGTCCCGTATCCGCGAAGTCGCCAACGCCGGCATGGGGCGACCTGATGTGCTGGCTTTCTGGTTTGGCGAGAGTGACGAGGTCACGCCCGATTTCATTCGCCAGGCGGCCATCGAGTCGTTAGAGCGCGGCGAGACCTTCTATTCCCATAACCTGGGCCTGCCCGAGCTGCGCGAGGCGATATCGAACTACATGAGCGCGCGGCACGGCCCGATTGGCGTGGACCGGGTGGCCGTGACCAGCGGCGGCGTCAACGCGCTGATGCTGGCCATGCAGCAGTTGCTGGATGCGGGCGATGAGGTGGTGGCCGTGACGCCCGTGTGGCCCAACCTGACGGCGCAGCCCGCCATCATGGGAGCTCGCGTCAAGTGCGTGGCGCTGAGCCCGGTCGATGGCGTGTGGACGTTGGACATGAAGGTGCTGCTGGCGGCCGTCACGTCCGCCACCAAGGTCCTGATCATCAACGCCCCGAATAACCCGACCGGCTGGACCCTCACGCGTGAGGAACAGCAGCGCATCCTGGACCATTGTCGCGTGACGGGCACCTGGATACTGGCCGACGAGGT
>NZ_DHXT01000064.1:2698-15132 GCF_002413825.1 Rhodoferax sp. UBA5149 | reverse complement strand
GGCACACCGAGTGCCGTCGTTTCTTCCTGCAGACCACCCGAGTCGGTCAGCACCATTGTGGCTCCCGCCATTAGCCCCAGCATTTCAAGGTATCCCTGCGGTGGCAATAAAACCATGCATGCGGGATCAATCAAATGCATCAAATCAAAACGCTCGATATTGCTGCGGGTGCGAGGATGCAGAGCAAACACCAGCGGCACGCGAGTTGCAGTCTCACTCAGCACCCCCAGCAAAGCACGAAGGGTTTCAGGATGATCTACATTGGAAGGACGATGCAGGGTTACCACGCCATAGCCTCGTGGATGGCTTAATACCAACGGATTGACATTGCAGGCTTGCAGGGTGTCCTTCGCGCTGCGGGCATTTGTTCGACCAAAAACCACGGAGTCAATCATGACGTTACCTGCAAAACATACACGGCTTGACGGTATGCCCTCCCGCGCCAAGTTATCTTCAGCAGTGCGTTCCGTGGTGTAGAGTCGGTCAGAAATCTGGTCCGTGAGAATACGGTTTATTTCTTCCGGCATGGCGCGGTCATAGCTGCGTAGGCCAGCTTCGATATGCATCACCGGAACGCCCTTTTTGACTGCGACCAGAGAACAAGCCAACGTTGAGTTGACATCCCCCACCACCACCACGCATGAAGGCTTGTGTGAATCGACAATCGGTTCAAATCTGCGCATGACTTCTGCCGTCTGAATGGCGTGCGTGCCAGACCCCACTTCCAGATTAACGTCCGGCAGCGGTAAGCGCAGATCGTCAAACAGTCGATCACTCATGTCTTTATCGTAGTGCTGGCCAGTATGCACCAGCAGCACAGGCAGTGGTGGCGCGTGTGCCGCCATGGCCCTGAGAATGGGGGCGATCTTCATGAAGTTGGGCCGCGCACCCACCACGCACACGATAGGGCCCCAATCAGCGACTGACGTTTGCTCAACCATCTGAGTGCTCATTGACTGCTCTCCTGGCTTGGCTTTCTGACAGCCGCGACGAGTTTTTGCAGCATGACCAGAATTTCGAGATTAATTCGCTCCAAGCGAAGCACGCTTCGCTCCAGACGTCTCAATCGACCGTCGTATTGCTCGACGCCCAAACCCTCAATTTGATTGGAAATTGCGCCCGCCAAGCCTGGGGTGATCTGCAATTTCGCCAGATCAATATCAACTGATTCGGTAGTTGTCAGACCTTGAATGCCTGAATCATCCCACGCAGAACGATCTCCCAGGGCCTTATTCGCGGGGACCGTCGCCTCATCGTGAATTTCGTTCACCACCTCGCTGACATCTTCAAGGCCAAAGGCGTCTTTGTTGCCCAAAAAACCAAGCAACAGCACACGGTCACAAATCAGGTTGATACGGCGCGGGATGCCCCCAGACGCTTTGTATATGGCCTCGAAAGCGGCCGAATCGAAGGTCGGCCGACCAGACGCTCCTGCACAGTTCAAGCGATGTTCAATATAGCCCCGCGTTTCTTCCAGATCCAGCGGCCCGATGTGACAAGTAGCCGTGACGCGCTGCCTGAGCTGCTGCATGGTGGGGCTTTGCAAAATGACACGAAACTCAGGCTGCCCAACCAGAAATGTCTGCAACAGTGCTTGCTGTCCAAACTGAAAATTTGACAACATGCGCAGCTCTTCGACTGCCCGGGATGTGAGGTTTTGAGCTTCGTCAACAATCAGCAAGCAGCGCTTGCCTTGACTTGCCTGGTTGACCAGATAAGCCTCAAGTGCCATCAACAAGTCGGCCTTTGAAACATCTTTGACCCGCACACCAAAAGCGGCGCCCACCAAGCGCAGGGTGTCTTCGGCATCCAGTTGTGTGGTAACTAGATTGGCGGCCACAACCTTGTCGGGATCCAGGCTGGCAAGAAGGCCCCGAACAATGGTAGTCTTGCCCGCCCCAATCTCACCCGTGATGACAATGAAGCCTTCGTGTCGTTGCACACCGTACTCAAGGTACGCCTTGGCGCGTCGATGCTGCTTGCTGCCGAAATAAAAGCTGGGGTCAGGATTAAGCTGAAAAGGCTTACTGCTTAAGCCGTAATATGCTTCATACATGGGTCAGAACTGCACATTCAAACTGCCGATGATGGCGTTTTCGACATAAGGCGACGTGTCGCTGCTGGAAACGACATGACGAAGCCCCACCGAAACTGTGGCCCGCTTTCCCACCTTGCCTGTGACGTTGGCGTTGAGCGATCGCAAGGTCGTCGCCTGCAGGCTCAAATCCCCAGATGTGTTTTGCTGCGACGCAAGAATACTCAACGAATAATCGGGCGTTAGGCGATGTGCGTAACTGACACTGAAACCGCGCTGTCGAACCAACGAAGACGTAGTAAAGTCATCTACGCCCGTCGACAAAATATCGAGCCGACTGATCTCGCCCCGCGTGGCAATAAACGTTATTGTGTCTCGAACACCAAGCAGCGCAAACGACAAGTCTTGCCGACGTTGCAATGACACTGCCGACGTCAAAACGCTGCTGATGACACTTGTATTGGGGCTGACACCATTGGCTTGCAAGAACGCATTGACCAACTGCGCGCGTGCAAGGGGATTGGGTTCAATCGATGCAAACTGGCTAAACAAGATATCGTAGATGGATCCGAGACTTGCAAAACCAATTTGGTTTGGCGTTACTACAATGTCTTTTGAATCGGTATATGTCCACGCCGTGCGTGCGGTTCGGTGCGCAAAATTCAGGCTATGAGCATCGCCAAATGAACGGTGGCTCAAGGATGCTGACAACTTGGTCATCTCCGATGGAGACCAGTTCATCCCAAAGCCGCTGGTGTCATAGCTTTGCTTATCGAAGCTTGTGTAATTATTGGCTTCACGCCCTGCATTTGCAGACACGATGAATTGGGGCGTAACCAAATAGGATAGGCCCAGATTGAGACGATCAGCTTCAGTCGGGCGACCGGCGCTGTAATTGACATCTTGCTGGCTCGCGTCTGCCGACCAGCCAAGATTCCTGAAGCTACTGTCACCACTAATCTTGACGATGCCATCGCTCGTTGCCACGTTTGATCCCGCAACCGCATCGCTGCTTGTGACCGTCCGAGTGTATCGAGCCTCATAGCTGACCAAACCGCCCAATCGGCCGCGCACATAGGGTGAAAGCCGATAGTTGGAAACCTCGGCCCGATTCGCGTTGATGGATGTATTGTCGATCGACTGCGTGCCAAAGGCAGAAACAGCCTGCTGCGAAATGGCGCCACTGAAATCGACAAAAGCCCAGTGATCAACCATCTCCAGCGTACCGAACGTATTGAGCCCGTTTTGATATTGGGTGCTGTCGGGTGATGAGCTTTGTGCATACATCACATTACGCAAGGAATAGTCAAAAAAAGTCTTGAGCTTTGCACCGTTAATACTGATGCGGATGCCGGCGCTGGTTTCAGTAATCTGTTCCGCTTGTTGACCGGTACTGGTCAGGCGCACGTTATCCGTCAAGGTCTCGGTGATCGAGACACGCGGCACAATGGACACTCTCGTTTCCGGACCCGCGCCTGATACGGCCTCCTGACCATAGGCACCCGCCGATGCCATCACCAATAATCCTGCTACTGGAACTCCAGCACCACGAATTCGGAGAGTCAGCCGAGACAGCGGACTACGCATCTTGACCACTTGACGGCGGAAACAATCAGGCTTGCTGCTGCTCATACCCGTACCCGTACCCGTACCCGTACCCGTACCCATACCCCGGCTTGGGAATGTTTCTTGCCTGATTCAGCAACATCAATTTGACAGGGCACGCCTCAATCGTGGCCAACGCTTGAGCAACATCTGACTGCAAAGTCTTTTCAGCCTGCACCACCACAACGATCTGACCCATATGGGAAGCCAGTACCCGGGACTCTGTGGCGAGCAGAAGCGGCGGCGAATCAAACACAATGATCCGGTCAGCATAACGTGTGGCCATATCATTCAACAACCGGATCATCGCGTCGCTGGCCAACAGTTCGGTGGCACGCGCATGGGGTGTTCCACTCGGTAATATGGTGAGCTTGTCGACGCTTGTTCTCAACAGCATGTCAGACAAATCCTTGGACTCGTCAAGCACCAGATCGAGAAGACCGGGCCCCGTCGGTAGGCCAAGTACATTCATCACCGACGGTCGGGCCACGTCAGCGTCCACCAGCATTACCGTGTAATCCAATTCAGTGGCAATGCTCATCGCCAGATTGATGGCGGTGAACGTCTTGCCTTCGCCAGGCAACGCGCTGGTAACCATTATCAGATTGCCATTGGCAATTGCCGATGCGCCTTTTCCCATGGCGTTACTGATCAGTGGCCTCTTGATCACACGGTATTGATCTGCAATTTGGGATCGCGGCGCATTGGGGCTGACAATGCCCGCTAGCGCAAGTGCATCCAGATCAATTTCAACACGGCGGGACAGAGCGGCGGGCTGCGCCTCTATCACGGGCGTCTTAGCCACCCCAACCGTCGATGCGGCTGGCGGCATTGTGGGCATGTCAGCACCGGCTTGGCGAAGCTGTTCCAGGCGCTGCGCCGCCTGCTCGATCAAGCTACTCATATTTGATTCATCCTGCGCGCCCAGACATCAGGGAAAAAATGATCATCCCTGCAACTAAAACACCAACCAACCCACCTGAAGCACCTAGAAACTTATGCAAGTCAGATTTTTCTTTCAAGGCAACCCCTTCGCCCATCACCAAGGTAACGACACCAAGCAAGGGTAAGCCAACCACATCCCTAAGGGAGCGCGCATCATAAAAAACGGCACGCAATTGACTGGCGACGAAAGCCGTCGCTAGGCCCGCACCCACTGCGGCCAACAAGGCCAGAGGTAGCAGCAACAGTCGGTTAGGAGCCACCGGATTGGGCGACGCGCGCGGTGGGTCTATCAAACGGAAGTCTGCAATACCGGCGGCACTCTCCAGATCGCCTGACATCATTGCAGACTCTCGGCGGGTAACAAGGTCGTTATAGTTTTTCTTGTTGATCTCGTAATCACGGTTCATCTGGGCAAATTCAGCTTCAATTTTCGGGGCTGTTTTCATCAACTCACGAGCCCGATTAAAGCGTGCCTCATACTCACCAACCCTTGCTCGCAGAGATGCAACTTGCACCTCTGCGGTGGCCAACATGCGATTGAGTTCCTGATAGGCCAAGCTGTTGCTCGAACCCGCCGCCGGATTGGCCATCGCTGTTTTGCGCAATTCTTGCACCTCTTTCAGCTTGAGCGCCTCGAGCTCTTTGATCAAACGCCTGGCTCCGACAACATCGGGGTGCTGCTCGGTAAAGCGCTGCAGCAGCGCATCGAGATTGCGCCGCTGCGCTTCAATGCGCCCGTCAATCTCAGGCGTCGAAATCGACATGGCTGACTCCTGAAGAAGACTGCGCGACGTGATATTCGCGTTTTGCGTCTTTTCGGCGTCCAACTGGCGCTTTGCCGCGTCGCGCGCGTTTTCTGCCTCATGCAATTCCAATCGGGCTTGACTCAGCTGGCTGCTCACGGCGCTGATTTGCCCAGCCATGTCTTTACCGTCGGCGGTTTGAAGCTCAATGTTGCGCACCTTGAAGTCCTTCAAACGTGCTTCCGCATCTTCGAGCTTCGTCACGTAGCCCTTAATCTGCTCATCGATAAATTTCCTGGCCGTATTGGAGTCCTTGCGGGTGTCTCCCAAGCTGGATTCAACAAAAATTGACACGAGAGACTGGACTACTCTTTTCGCTTTTTCGGGGCTCGTATCGCGATACGACAGCACGTAAAGATTATCCCGACCCACATTCTTGATTTCAAGCGTTTTCATCAGCCCGTCAATCAGCGCATCTTGCGCGACCTTGGATTGGCTTTTCAAATCAAGATCTGCCATGCGAATGAGCTTTTCAATATTGGGGCGGCTGATGAGAGTCCGACTCAGCATCCCCACCTGTTGATCGACATTGGGCTGGACCGCCAAGCCCGACATCAAAGGCTTCAGAATGGACTGGGTGTCTACAAAAATACGGGCTGTTGCCTCGTATTTGTCAGGCACTGAAAGCACTACGACAGAACCGATTCCGGTGACCAGCCAGGCAACCAGCAGGCCCAGCCAGCGATGCTTCCACATGCCTTTGGCAATAGGGGATATTTGGCTTATCAGCTCATTCATCGGATAAAGTCTTTGTAGTCAGGGTTTGAACGCTGCCAAGCCCTCATCAAGCCAAGCAGCAAACATAAATGAAGCAATCCTTAAAACCAGCCTTGCGGAATGATGAGGATGTCACCGGGTTTCATTTCCACATTGGCAGATATGTCACCGCGCTTGATGAGATCTTTGAGCCGCACGGAATACCGCTTGTCACCTTCTGAGGCACGCGTGATGGAAGCCCCGTTACCATCGGCAAAGTCGGTCAACCCACCCACCGCGATCATCACGTCCAACACAGTCATTTTTTGCTTGTACGGCAAGGACTGAGGTTTGGTGGCCTCGCCGACGACCCGAATTTGTTCACTATAGGGGCCAACAAAGCTGGTAACGATGATCGTCACGACCGGATCGCGTACCAATTTACTTAACGCCTTTTCGACGTCACGGGCGATCTCGACAGAGGTCTTGCCTTGAGCAACGAGCTCATCCACCAGTGGCGTTGACACTTTGCCATCCGGACGAACTGGAACAGACAAGGAAAGCTCAGGATTGCGCCAAACGATGATGTTGAGCGTGTCCCCGGCGCCAACCACATAGTTGTACGCCGGTGTCGCCGCGGCAATCGGTGCCGGGGGATAGGCGGACGAATATCCGGCACATGCGGAAATCAGACCGACCAAGGAACCAAGCGCGATCCAACGGAGCGCGATTTTGATAGCGATGTAATAATTTTTCAAGACGTATCCCCATATACAAGTTGAATGTACCCGTTCGGCGCGAGACCAAAAAATACAGCTCGTCTGCTTAAACGGTCAAGTGCAAATCGTGCGTTGTAGTCTGCACTGAGCCGCTCTAAATAGCTTGATATTTCTCAAGAGACTTGTAACCGCGTCGCAGGCTTTACCAAGATTAAAATTATAGAGGTCGCTTTCTCCCCTATTTGGGCAAGGACTCACATGCACAGGGAGCCACCGGGCTGAACGTTGGGATTGTGACCGCAATAAAATCAAACGCTATGACAAACTTGTTGATGGTGTGCATGGGCAATATTTGCCGATCTCCGATGGCACAATCCGTCGCCCATAGGCTGGCTGCCGATGCCGGGCTTTCGCAGCAATTGAAGTTTGATTCGGCTGGCACCCATGCTCACCACCTGGGCGAGCGACCCGACTCGCGAGCTCAGGCTACGCTAACGCGCCATGGGTATGACGTGGGACGCAACCGTTCACGCAGAATTACTCCGCATGATTTTCAGCACTTTGACTTGATTTTAGCGATGGACGGCAGCAATTTGGCCGATCTGCGGCGACTGTGTCCGCCAGAGCATTCCAGCAAGTTGCGATTGTTTCTGGATTTTGCAGTAGATCTGAATGAAACCGAAGTGCCTGACCCCTATTACGGTAATGCACAAGGGTTCGAGCGAGTGCTGGAACTGTGTGAGGCTGGTATCAAGGGGTTCATCAAGCAAGGGACGTAACAATGGCGGTCTTGGACGATGGTCAAGCTACACCCTGTAATAGTCACGGTACCAGGCCACAAAGCGGCCAACGCCTTGCTCAATGCTGGTGCCGGGAACAAATCCGACCCATTCGTTCAAGGCGTCGGTATTGGCATAGGTGGCGGGCACATCGCCAGCCTGCAAGGGCAACAGGTTTTTTTCGGCTTTTCTACCCAGCGCCTCTTCGATACAGGCGATGAAATCGAGCAGTGGCACCGGATTGTTGTTGCCAATGTTGAACACCCTGTAAGGCACATTGCTGGTGGCCGGGTCGGCGTTGACAGCGTCATAGGCGGGATTGGCTACCGCAGCACGATCCAGTACGCGAATGACCCCTTCGACGATATCGTCCACAAAAGTGAAGTCTCGCTGCATTTTCCCGTAGTTGAAAACGTCGATCGGGCGCTCCTCCAAAATGGCCTTGGTGAACAAAAACAAGGCCATATCGGGTCGACCCCAGGGACCATAGACAGTGAAGAAGCGCAGACCGGTGGTAGGCAGGCCATACAGATGACTGTAGGTGTGGGCCATCAATTCATTGGCCTTCTTGGTGGCGGCGTACAAGCTGACCGGGTGATCCACGCTATCGTGTTCGGAAAACGGCATTTTGGTGTTGCCGCCGTAAACACTGGAACTTGACGCGTAAACCAGATGCTGAACTCGTGTGTGGCGACAGCCCTCCAGGATGTTCGTAAAACCAACAATGTTGCTGTCAATATACGCGTGCGGATTTTGCAGGGAATAGCGCACTCCCGCTTGGGCGGCAAGGTGAATGACGCGATCAAATTTTTCAGCGGCAAAGAGCTGGGCCATCCCCTGCCGATCGGCCACGTCCATTTTGATGAAGCGAAAACCCGCGTGGGGCGTAAGCCGATTAAGGCGATTTTCTTTAAGGGTGACGTCGTAATAGTCGTTGAGGTTGTCCAGCCCAAACACCTCGTCCCCGCGCGCCAGCAAGCGCAGTGCGGTGGTCATGCCAATGAAGCCCGCCGCCCCCGTCAATAGTATTTTCATAGCCCGATGTTCGATACCTAGTCAATTCGGACCGATCTTAATGTATGCCAGCCTTGACGCTTGAGTTGGCGTCAATGACTTCCGCGGCATCGGAAAAAAAGGAACTCAGTAGCTTGGCGGCGATGCCCAACACACCGTCATTGCGACCCACTCGAACCACTTCGCCCTCGCATACCAGCTTTAGCCTCTGACCCCGAACATTCACCTCAACCGTGAAGTTCACGCGCGGACCGGGCTCTTGCGTCGTTTCAGTTTCGAAATAAATGCCGCTCGCACTGATGTTGCGGGTCAAACCCTGAATGCCGCCGATATCGACAGGCAACTCGGTATCGAATCGATCAGCGCCCCGCTCATATTTCAAATTTGACGTTTTGCTTTGAGTTTTTATATGCTTCATGGCTCAACAACATCAGCGATCACGCTACGAAAAACTGCAATATCCGACGCGGTGCAGGCGAGACTAGTCAGCCACTAAGCAAGCATGAACTGTGCCTGGAGCGACCAAAAACTCAGTAGCCGTGACAAATCAACAACTTGCAGCTATTTATGGATGCACCCGGTATTGACTTGAGTCAAAAATTACACTCATCTGTAAATCAATCCGACACTGCCCTGCATCGCAGGACGCAGCAGTGACCCGACTCAACGCTAGATTCACAGTGGCGCGTAACATCTGCTATTGATTCAACAATAAAACTGGCGTAGCCAGTAGACTGATAAAGTTGAAACAAACCAGGGAGTTCGCAATGGATCTACCGTTGGCCATCAATCAGTGGCAAACGCTCCTCGGAGCGTCGCAAGTGCTGCTCGGCGAGGCCGTCGTGGCAGCTTACGGCGCCGATACGACCGGCGCGCAAAGACACATTCCGGCCGCCCTGCGAATCGAAGACAGTACCAGCCTGCAAGATGTCATGCGTATCGCAGACAGGCATCAAGTACCGGTTTACCCCATCAGCACAGGGAAAAACTGGGGCTACGGCGCGGCCCTGCCAGCGCGTGACGGCTGCGTCATCCTTGATTTGTCAGCCCTCAAGAAGATCATTGCTTTCGACGCCGAGTTAGGCGTGGTCACGCTGGAGCCGGGTGTGACGCAGGGCATGCTGGCTGACTACCTGGATACTGGAAATCACCCCTACCTGGTACCCGTCACTGGCGCCGGGCCCAGCTGCAGTCTGGTTGGCAATGCACTGGAGCGCGGCTATGGCGTCACACCCCATGTGGACCACTTTGGCGCGGTGACCGACCTGGAGGCCGTCCTGCCAGATGGCAGCTTGTACCGCACCGCGCTGAGGGAGGCCGGAGGCGAAGACCTGGCACGGCTATTCAAATGGGGCATTGGCCCGTATTCAGCCGGGCTTTTCACACAAGGGGGGTTTGGCATCGTGACCCGCATGTCCATCGTGTTGTCACGCCGACCCGAGTGCGTCAAAGTCTGCTTTTTTAGCTTGAACGATGACGCCTTGCTGGAGCCCGCCGTTGCAGCCATTCGCTCCACGCTCACCAAACTGCCGGGCACCTTGGGCGCCATTAACCTGATGAACCAGCATCGGGTACTGAGCATGTCAGCGCCGTTTCCGTCCAACCAGTTGGGCCCGGATGGCCTGATTCCTTCCGCCGTGATTCAGCAACTGGGGCGACAGTACCAGATCATGCCGTGGACCGCTTTTGCCACACTGTACGGAACCAGGCGGACCGTGGCAGCGGCACAAAAAGAAATGAAAGCGGCGCTGTCTGGCGTGGCCAGCCGCATGTTGTTTCTCTCACCGGGCCGGGCAAAGACCCTGGCCAAAATTGCAAAATGGATTCCTGGCGCCGCAGGCAAACGCCTGGTCAACATGACGGCAACGCTGGCGCAATCGTTGGAGCTGGTCGCGGGCCGCCCGAACGAAACAGCGATGCCGCTGGTCTACTGGCGCAACCCGAAAACCCAGAAAGGCCTTCTGAAAAACCCCTCACGCGATGGCTGCGGCCTCATGTGGTACGCCCCGCTGGTGCCCATGCGACCGGTCGGCGTCCGTGCTTATGTGGACATGGTGAAGCGGATTGCAACCCAACACGGCTTTGAGCCCCTGATCACCTTGACATCGATCAGCGACAAATTGTTTGACAGCACGGTACCTCTGCTATTTGAACTGAATCAACCCGCGGCCCTTGCCGCCGCTCAAGCCTGCGACAAAGAGCTTTTGGAGACTGGCCGGGCAAATGGATGGTTTCCGTACCGAGTGGGGGTCAACACCATGCAGACACTGGCGGCCCTGCAAACCGACTCCAGGACGTTCCACAGCCGCCTGCGCAAAGACCTTGATCCACACGACCTGATGGCGCCCGGGCGTTACCGATAACGAGTTTGGGCTCCTCACTTCTGGATTCACACCGCGTCTGTCAGCTATTTTTACAGTTGCGCCCCATAAGGTTCGCCATTCTCCCGCAGCAGCCCACGACAATTTAAAAAATCCTTTGATTTCAATAACTTGCAGTGACCCACCAAAAGTTGGCACACAATATGCATATTGACAGGGCGCCAGGCGATTTGCCTTGCTAAGTTAGTACCCAAACTTAATCCCTCAAGGAGTAAATCATGAAATTAAAGCTTCTCACCCTTGCGCTTGGCGCTGCCGTAAGCTTCGGCGCTGCGGCGGTTCCAATTCTGAACCTGACCCCCCCCGCTGGTTGGGACGGCAGCTACTCGATCAAGTTGGCGGGTTATGAGTCATTCACAAGCGGTCTCGTTGCGGGTAGTGAAAACTTCGGCGCCTTGAAAGTCACTTCGATTTTGGATGGTTCGGGCAACCACACCTTATGGACTGATGGAACGGATGGGTTGGAACTTACCGGTGTGTTCAGCAACATCGCAATTACCAACGTGTTTCCTGGCTTCGGTGGTTCCGCTCGTGTGCTTTCGAGCGGCGGCTTGGCAAGCTTCTTTCTCAACCCGTTTGGTTCACTTCTTTCCACCACCGCTAATGTGGGTTTTGGACAGGGGCTTGGCGGTTATGCAGCCGCAGGCTGTGCTGTGAACACGACTTGCTACAACGGCATTTCAAATGTAGCCGGGGGTATCTCATTGCTTACTGCGATGTGGGTGCCGGGCGTTGATGACTTGCTGGGCCCACCGTTCGATACCACAACGACTGTTGATGGCACTTTTACTGCCACTTCTGTCCCGCAAAGTGGTTTCGCAGCGGGCTATTTATCGGTGTTGACGGAAGCTGCTGGTCAACCTAACTTTGACACAAATGGCTTTACTTTCATTAACAATGATCCGGCAGATATGCGGACAAATAACACGTTTTGCACGCCGGGCGCTGGTTGTAGCGCAACAGTAGCGGACGCGGGTGGTTCCGCTGCGAGGGGTGGATGGGCGTTGCGCATTGACGACCCAGTCAACGGCTTTGTTGTGCCCGAGCCAGGCTCCCTCGCTTTGCTTGGCGTCGGCCTCTTGGGTTTAGCGGCCTCGCGTCGTCGCCGCAATTCCTGATTTGAGTGAACACCGCAAACGGCCTCTTCGGAGGCCGTTTTTTTGTGATTGACAAACCAAGGCGGTGTCAGGTATTTTTACAGCCATGTTCAAGCTCCTCCCTCTCCTGCTGCAGATCCCCGCCGCCCTCGCCATCATTGCCTGGGTACCCGGCAACCTGGCCAAGCTGGCGGCGTTTCTGGTGCTGTGGGCCGTGACGTTCCGCAAACTCAGCAAACCGGAGGCTATTTTCTACTTGGGTGTGTGTGGCTTCTTTACCGCCATGAACGCGATGTCCTTGAAACAAGGGATATTTGCCTTCACCACACCCGACGTGCTGGGCATGCCGGTGTATGAATT
>NZ_DHXT01000064.1:0-2408 GCF_002413825.1 Rhodoferax sp. UBA5149 | reverse complement strand
GAGCCAATGGACCTGGCTTACACCGGTTACCTTGTTCTTTTGGGTGCCGCCATCGAGTACACCGGGGTCTACAGCGGTCAGTGGCATTACCCCGGCAGTCCCCTGGGTGGGGTGCCTTTCTGGTTCATCACGCTTTGGGGCGGGGTGGGCTTGTTCCTGCGTCGGCTGATTCTGCCCCTACTGAGGCGTTATGAAAGGCCACAGCGCGCGTTGACGTAACCCAAGCGGGCGCTGGTACGCCCGCTTACAAGCCCAGACGCTTGCAGATCTCCAGCGTGGCCAGACTCTGGTTCATGCTGTAAAAATGCAGCCCTGGCGCACCGCCGGCACGCAATTGCTCGCACAAATCCGTGACCACATCCAGACCAAAGGCCTTGATGGACGCCACATCATCGCCAAAGCTTTGCAGACGCAGACGAATCCAGCGCGGGATCTCGGCGCCGCAGGCATCGCTGAAGCGCATGAGCTGCGTTGAACTGATGATGGGCATGACGCCGGGCACCACGGGGAGAGTCAGACCCAGCGCGTCCACCTCTTCTACAAAACGGAAATAGGCGTCGGCGTTGTAGAAATACTGGGTGATGGCGGAGTTGGCCCCGGCTTTGACTTTGGCCGCAAAAGCCTGCAGGTCGCTGTCCGGCGACTTGGCTTGCGGGTGAATCTCGGGATAGGCGGCCACCTCGATGTAAAAGTCGTCACCGGTTTCCGCGCGAATGAAGGCCACCAGATCGCTCGCGTACTGGAACTCACCACCGGTACCGTAACCGCTGGGCAAGTCGCCACGCAAGGCCACCAGGCGCTTCACGCCCATGGCCTTGAGGGTTGCCAGTTGCGTACGCACCGTGGCCCGGGTGGCGCCGATGCATGAAAAATGCGAGGCCGCGCTCACGCCTTCGGCCAGGATGTCGCGCACGGTGTTGAAAGTACCTTCCTGCGTGGAGCCGCCGGCGCCAAAAGTCACCGAGCAGAACTCGGGCTTCAAGACATACAGCTGCTGGCGCACCAGGCGCAGCTTTTCCATCCCTTCTGACGTTTTGGGAGGAAAGAATTCAATGCTCAGAGGCGTTGCGGTGGTCGCGGTCATGGTCGTTCAAGGTTTGGGAGACAGAGTTTCAGGTTTGCGGGCGCAAATGAAGAACTCGCGGTTACCGTCGCCGCCTTCAATCGGCGAGTCGAACCAGGCCGTCACGGTCAGGCCGAGCGCGGCGCAGGCATCGCGCAGGCGCTGCTCGATCTGCGGGTAAAACGAGGCGTCTTTCACAATGCCGCCCTTGCCCACCTGGCCGGGCTGCAGTTCGAACTGGGGCTTGACCAGCGTCAGCAGGGTGCCGCCGTTTTTCAGCAAGGGCACGATGGCCGGCAGCACCAGGGTTTGCGAGATGAAGGACAGGTCGGCCACGATCAGGTCAAACTCGGGCACGAATTCGGGCGTATCGGTCTCGTCGCCTTCAACATCGAACTGACCGTCAGCCCCCGTACTGTCTGCGTAAGCAGCTATCAAATCAGTAGCAACCAGGGAGCGGGCATTGACTTTTTCGACGCACAGCACGCGCGGGTCTTCGCGCAGACGGGGATGCAACTGGGCGCCGCCGACGTCCACCCCTACCACCGACGCAGCGCCGTGCTGCAGCAGGCAGTCGGTAAAGCCGCCGGTCGACTGGCCCACGTCCAGGCAAGCCAGCCCGGTCACGGACAAGCCCACTTGTTTGAGCGCCGCCTCCAGCTTCAGGCCGCCGCGGGACACGTAGCGCGCCTCGGAATCGTCCAGCAGCTTTATTTCGGCCTCAAGAGGAATCTCGTCACCATTTTTGGTGACGGTTTTCCACTCAACGCCTTTGAGCCACTGCACCCCGTCAGCAATCAGGCGCTGGGCCTGGGAGCGGGTGCTGGCAAGGTGACGTTGGACAAGTAGTTGGTCGGCGCGCATGGGTGGTTGCTGTCTTGGCTTAATAGCGATAGGTGTTGGCCTTGTACGGGCCGGCTTTGCTCACGCCAATGTAGGCGGCTTGTTCGTCCGTCAGTTCGGACAGCATGGCGCCAACCTTCTTCAGGTGCAAACGCGCCACTTTCTCGTCCAGGTGCTTGGGCAACACGTAAACCTTGCCGGACTTGTACTCCTTGGGCTTGGTGAACAGTTCGATCTGGGCGATGGTCTGGTTGGCAAAGCTCGAAGACATGACAAAGCTGGGGTGGCCGGTGCCGCAACCCAGATTCACCAAACGGCCCTTGGCCAGCAGGATGATGCGCTTGGACGGCGTCTTGCCCTTGGCCGGGAAGATGACGTGGTCGACTTGCGGTTTGATCTCTTCCCACTTGCATTTGGACAGCGAGGCGACATCGATCTCGTTGTCAAAGTGGCCAATGTTGCAGACGAT
The DNA here is from genome assembly GCF_002413825.1 of Rhodoferax sp. UBA5149. GTDB lineage: Bacteria > Pseudomonadota > Gammaproteobacteria > Burkholderiales > Burkholderiaceae_C > Rhodoferax. The sequence goes on along the minus strand of NZ_DHXT01000064.1, from coordinate 33 downwards.
GGCCTGGTCTTTCATGGCCGCCATGTGCTTGTA
>NZ_DHXT01000149.1 GCF_002413825.1 Rhodoferax sp. UBA5149 | reverse complement strand
GTGGTGTTTGGCGGCATGGACATGAAGCCGCAGACGCTGGAACTCAAAAAAGGCGTCGAAATTCTGGTGGCCACGCCCGGCCGCCTGCTGGACCACATTGAGGCCAAAAACACGGTGCTCAACCAGGTGGAATATGTGGTGCTGGACGAAGCCGACCGCATGCTGGACATCGGTTTTCTGCCCGATCTGCAGCGCATCCTGAGCTACCTGCCCAAGCAGCGCACCACGCTGCTGTTTTCCGCGACCTTCTCAAGCGAAATCAAGCGTCTGGCCAGCAGCTACCTGCAAGACCCGGTGACGATTGAAGTGGCGCGCTCCAACGCCACGGCGTCGACCGTCGAGCAGCATTTCTACAGCGTGGGCGACGACGACAAACGCCACGCGTTGCACCAGATCCTGAAGCAACGCGGAATGAAGCAGGCCTTTGTGTTTGTGAACAGCAAACTCGGTTGTGCGCGGCTCGCGCGCTCGCTGGAGCATGAAGGCCTGAAAACGACCGCACTGCATGGCGACAAAAGCCAGGACGAACGTCTCAAAGCACTCGACGCCTTCAAAAAAGGCGAGGTCGATTTGCTGGTCTGCACCGACGTGGCTGCGCGCGGACTGGACATCAAGGATGTGCCTGCCGTGTTCAACTTCGATGTCCCCTTCAATGCCGAAGACTATGTGCACCGCATTGGTCGCACCGGGCGCGCCGGCGCTGCGGGCCTGGCGGTCACTTTTGTTTCCAAGAGCGATGCCCGTCTGGTGGCCGATATTGAAAAACTCATCAAAACCAAAATTGGCCTGGAGGCCGTGGAGTTTGATGAAGATGTGCCGGATATCCGCAAGCAGGGTCGCATCAATGACGGCCGTCGCATGTACGCCGAAGGTGCGCAGGACGACTCCCGCCATGGCAGCCACCGGGCCGGCTCGATTCGGGATGTGGCGCACGAAGGGCAGTTCGCCCGCCAGGATCGCCCACCGCGCCGTGATTTCACGCGACCAGCGCCGGTGTCGCGCGACCCGTTCTTTGACAAGCCCTACGAAGCGGCACCTGCCGCAGAGGTGACGCCTTCCTGGGAGGCGACCACCGCCCGGCACGGCGCACGCAGTATTTCGGCCAACATCAAGCCCAAGCGCCGGGTGGCAGCGCTGTTCAAGGCTGAAGTAACGTCTTGATATGAGCGCTGGCCCGACGTTTGCGTTGGGCTTTTTTTAGCCGGGCTTTTGCGCCTGCTCACACTTGACTTGAATTAGCTCTTGTTGGAGCATGGCGCTGGTCTTGGCGCCGACTGAGCGCCCCGTGCCGCCCACGCGCAACGCGCTCAGACAGCCGCCCCACACGCAACCCGTGTCCAGCGAGAGCACGTCGCTACGCCCTAGCCAGCCCAGCGTCGACCAGTGGCCAAAGGCCACCGTAAGGCCTGCCGTCTGACGGCCCGGCACATCAAACCACGGCCAATAGCCTGGCGGCGTGGCCCCAGCGCCTTCTTTGCTGGCGAATTCCATGCGGCCATCGGCGTCACAAAACCGCAGTCGGGTGAGGGCGTTCACAATCACGCGCAGCCGGGCCGTGCCGCCCAGTGTGTCGCTCCAAAAAGTCGGTTCATCGCCGTACATCTGGTGCAAAAAATCGCCTAGCGCCGGGCCACGTAAAACGGTTTCCACCTCGGCAGCCAAGGCGATTGTTTTGATGGCGGTCCACGCCGGCAAAACACCGGCATGGACCATCAAGACCTCATGCCCTTCCACCTGTTCGAGAATCGCCATGCGTTGCCCCCGCAGCCAGTCCAGCATCGCCGGCCGGTCGGGGGCATCCAGAATACCGCTCAAAGTGTCTTTTCGGCTCGGCTTGCGCACGCCATAGGCAATGGCCAGCAGGTGCAGGTCGTGGTTGCCCAGAACACATTGAACCGCCCCACCATAGCCCATCACACGGCGCAGCACGCCCGCCGAGTCCGGCCCGCGGTTGACCAGATCACCCAGCATGTAGAGCGTGTCGCGGCTCGCCGAGAAAGAAATTTCATCCAGCAAGCGCTGCAAGGCGCTGTCGCAACCCTGCACGTCACCAATCAAGTAAAGTGCCATGGTGTTTATTCTCGCTGCTGATCCATGGAATTATTGCTGATTGTTTTCTTGACCCTGCTCAACGGTGTGTTTGCCATGTCGGAGTTGGCCCTGACGGCGAGCCGCAAAGCGCGGCTGAACGCCATGGCGGAGGCCGGTGACAAAGGGGCGCAGGCGGCGCTCGCCTTGCTTGGCAACCCCAACCAGTTCTTGTCCACGGTGCAGGTCGGCATCACCTCCATCGGTGTGCTCAATGGCATTGTGGGGGAGGCCGCGTTCAGCGAAGGCGTGGCGGTGTGGCTGCACGGGTTTGGCGTGGCCGAAAAAGCGGCCGCCATTTCGGCCACCGCCATCGTGGTCACGCTGATCACCTTTACCACCATTATTTTTGGTGAGCTGGTGCCCAAGCGCATCGGCCAGTTGCACCCGGAGCCGGTAGCCCGCTGGGTATCGCGTCCCATGTTGTGGCTGGCCACTGCTGCAGGCCCGTTTGTGAAATTGCTGTCCGGCACCACGGCGGCGGTTCTCAAGTTGCTGCGTATTGATATCAATGCATCGCGTGCGGTGACGGAGGAAGAAATTACCGCCAGTCTGGAAGAGGGGGTTGACGCGGGCCTGATCGAACGACATGAGCACCAGATGGTACAAAACGTTTTTCAGCTCGATGACCGGCCACTGACCTCGCTGATGGTCCCTCGAACTGATGTCGAATGGCTTGATGCTACTAATACCGTAGCACAAAGCCTAATGATGGCCGGGGCCGGAGGAAAAAAAGGTGCGCATTCCTGGTATCCGGTGTGCCGTGGCTCGCTCGACGACGTGGTGGGCGTGATCAGTGTTGCCCGTCTGCTGGAACTGGGCGTCGACACGTCGGGCCCGATCGAGGCGTACGCCATACCCGCGTCTTTTGTGCCCGAGACCCTGAGCGGCATGGAGTTGCTGGAGCAGTTTCGCGCCAAGGCGGGCCGGTTTGTGTTGGTGGTGGATGAGTATGGCGTGGTGCAGGGCTTGCTGACGCCGCGCGACCTGTTGGAGGCCATCACCGGCGAATTGCAGCCGGGGGCACAGATTGATGCCTGGGCCACGCAGCGCGACGACGGCTCGTGGCTGCTGGACGGCTTGATGCCGGTGGGCGAGCTCAAGGTCCGTCTGGGGCTGGGCGATCTGCCTGAGGAAGACCGCGGCCGCTACAACACGGTGGCCGGTCTGCTGATGTCGGTCTCGGGCCACCTGCCGGCCACCGGCGAGCGCATCGAGTGCGCGGACTGGCTGTTCGAAGTGGTTGACCTGGACGGCAAGCGCATCGACAAGGTGCTCGCCAGTCGGCTTGCCGGGTCGGGCGCGGACTGACTCAGCCGCGCGTGACGACGCAGTTGCGTCCGCTGTGTTTGGCATCGTAGAGCGCTTCGTCGGCATCCTTGATCAACGCTTCCGGGCAGCTCGTGGCCGGGAACTGGGACACACCGGCGGAAAAAGTGGCTTTGAACCGGGTGTCCTTGAACGCATACTGGATGAGACTGAAATCGCGACGAATGCGGTCCAGAACGTCGAAGGCCTGATCGGCATTGGAGCCCGGCAAAATCACCAAAAACTCCTCGCCGCCATAGCGTCCCACCAGATCAGTCTTGCGCAGGCGCTGCTTGAGGAGCCAGGCCAGGCTTCTGATCACCTGATCGCCCATCGGGTGACCGTATATGTCGTTGACCGTCTTGAAATAATCAATGTCGATCATGGCCACCGCCAGCAGTCCGTTGCTGCTGCTGGCCGCGTTGACGGCCGCCGCCAGCCGCTCCTTGGAGGTGCCGTGGTTGAGCAGGCCGGTGAGACTGTCGTGCTGCATGGAGCGGCGCAGCGCCCGGTAGCGCTCTATCTTGCTCTTGACCACGGCGTTCAGGAACACCGGGTTGAACGGCTTGGTGAGGAAGTGCTCTCCGCCCAGACGCAGGGCGTCCACTTGCAGGGCGACATCGCCGTCGCCGGACAAATAGATGACGGGTGTCGACAGAAACTCGGCATGCTGGCGAATGACCCGCGTCGCTTCCACACCGGTGCAGTCCGGCATGTACATGTCCATCAGGATCAGGTCAGGCTGAAAGCTGCGCAGCCCGGTGAGCACCTCGTGCGGCTGGGTCACGGCAAACGACTCGATGCCGTTCTGCTTGAGCGTGCGCTGGATCGACTTGCTGGCCGTCAGCGAGTCCTCCACCACCAGCACGCGGTAGGGCGGTTCTTCCTCATTGCTGCACAGCTCGATGATCTTGGTCAGGATGACGGCTTCGGGCGTTGCGTCGGCAAAGCAATAGTCGCAACCCGCCCGCAGAGCGGCCTTGAGGTTGTTGAAGTCAGCCTGGAACTTGTGAAGAATCAGTTTGCTGGCCGAGAAGCGGGCACGCAAAGCCTCGATGTGCTCGCAGGCCTCTTCGAGTGACATGCCCTGCGTGTCAAGCAGCAAAATAGCCGGCTCCTTGATCTCGGCCGGAACATTGTGCCAAGGGAACACCTGCGCCTGGATAGCGAAGTAGGCAAGTTGCGTCATCAAGGGCTGCCATTCGTCTGCCGTGTTGCCAATCAGCCAGACCCGGTGGGTCGGGACGACGTCAGACGATATGTCAGTTTCGCAGTGCGCGCGACGATCGGCCACCGGGCGACTGTTGCTGTCAATGAATCCGGCGACGCGTGCGCCCAGCCCTTCAATCCGGCTGCGTAAATGGTCCAGCGTGGCGGGCGGTATCTGCTGCCGGTCGGCCTCGTCAAACAGGGAAAGGGCTTGCTGCTCCAGGCTGTGTGACATCTGGTGCAGGCCCGACAAGCCTTTGCCCTGCAGAAAATCAGAAAAGCTTGACAGGCAAACAGCGAACTCGACAAAGGGCTCAAAGCCCGGTGAAGCGACATACGCTTCCCATTTGTGGCGCAGCTCGTCGCTTTTTATCTTCAACTCAGCGGGGGGGCATGACATCTTTTTTTACCCGAACGTGAAGTCTGGAATTATGGCGCACCGTGGCTAGGCGCGCCCGGCCAGCCGGTAGGCCAGCAAGCCGGCCAACTCGTGCAAAGCCAAGTGCCATTTGGCGGCGGCCTGCGCCAGCGAGTATTGTGTCCATGGTGTGTGCATGCCAGCACGAAAGTCCACCGGATAAGGCGTGACGTTCCAGCCCGCCGTGCGAAAGAGCGCCATGGCGCGTGGCATGTGCGAGGCCGAGGTCAATAGCAGCCAGGGCTGGGCCGGGTTCACGCCTGGCACCTTGGCGCTGAAAATGGCATTTTCATAGGTGGTATGCGAAGCCGATTCATATATCACCCGTTGCGGGGCAACACCCATGCTGTCGAAGAAAATTTTGGCACGCGCAGCTTCGGTCAAACCGTTGGCAAACAATTCGCCTTCGCCACCGGTGAACAGCAAACGCAGATGCGGGTACTGCTGCAGCAAGGCGATGGGCACCGTCATGCGTTCCGCGGCGTCGTTCAACGCGACCTGGCCGTGCCCCTGCCACACGTAAGCGGGCTCCAGCGCGCCGCCCAGCACCACCACGCCCGCGTACGGCAGCAAAGAGGTCCCTGGTGCGGGCCCCGGCTGCTGTGCTTCAAGCTGGCGCAGCAGTGCATCCGGCAGCGGTTCCCAGCCCTGCAACAGCAGCACCGCCAGGGCGGCCCAGCTCAGCCGCAGGCCCCAATGGCGTCGAACCGGCATGCACAGCAGCCCGCCCAGCAACAGAACCACAACCCAAGCCAGTGGCTGAGTGGCAAACGAAAGTAATTTTGAAGCGAGAAACATGGGGTCTGATAAAACGGCCGCAGCAGGAATTTCCCCTGCTGGCGGCGAACAAACCGACTCGCCTGGATCAGCGAACGGTCAGAAATGCGAAAAAAGAAAAGGGGAACTATAGCGCCCTGGTGAAGCCGGTTCTGCGAAGTGGCCCGTTGCGCTCGAACCTGCGCCGGTCCCGCAGTGTTTCACGTAATTTTTCGAGTCGGAGTTTTTCGATCAGCAATTCAACAGCCCGCAACTCAGGCCCTGCGTGATGTTGCTGAACCGCATGTCTCCTCTCCAGCAACTGGTGCCATTTACGCTCCAGGTCCAGCTTGGCTATCAACAACTCGATATCGCTCAGCTTACTGTCCATGTTGTCCTCATGATTGCAATGTCGTTATTTGTGCATTGCTTTGCGTGTCGCCTGTCTGAATGGTAGCAACAGATGCCTTCTTGACGAGAAATTATTTGCGTCGGCGTCCGCGCTCATTCGCACCCCTTGAAATTGCGCCGCTGACAGTCACGCGCCAGCTGCTGTGCCTGGGCAATTTGCTCAAGCGTCATTTCCCTGGCAATGCTGTTGCGGTTCTTGGCGGCGCCCTCATAACCAGCCCCTGCAGCAAGAGCGAACCACATGTACGCACGAACAAAATTTTGCGTGACGCCTTGCCCGTCGAAATACATCCCGCCCAGATTGAACTGTGCCGCCGCATGGCCCTGCGTTGCTGCCAGCCGATACCACTTGGCCGCCTGCGCATAGTCTTGCATGACGCCGCGCCCGACGTCATGCATCACCCCCAGGTTGAATTGCGCCGTCGCATTTCCTTGTGCGGCCAGTGGCCGGAAAATTTTCAGCTCACTAGCATAGTCAACGCCTTCATGGGGCGCCCCCGAATCGTCGACGGGTCCGGCCCAGGTCGTACCGAGGCCCAGCATCAGCACCGTCATCGCGATAAGTAGAAGTTGTTTCATCGGTGAGTAGGCCCACAGCGCGCGCGGTCCGAGGGGGCCTGTGTTTGCCCCAGCAGTTGATGGCCAAGGTGGGCTGGGTTGTGCCTTACGTATCGACCCCACCGTGGCTCTCTTGAGCCAGGAAGACCAGCAGGACAATGAAGCCAATCACTGGCAGCAGCACGATCAATTGCCACCAGCCACTCCGCTGGGTGTCGTGAAGTCTTCTGCTGGCGGCTGCATGGACGGGAGCAGCGTCGCCAGCGTAAAGAGGGCGCTCAGCTTGGGGCTGATCACTGACGCTGCCGCACTGACCAGGAGAGTGAAAAGAACAAACCACCAATATTCGGAACGCGATGCCCGGCCACTGAAATCAGCATATTTTGCGAAGCAAATTTTTATGGATTCCTGAAATGTCATTGTGTCCCTTTGATGAAGTTGCGCCATCGAAATTCCCCGCCGGTTTAACGGCGGATTACTGCATTGTGGTGCACGGTTCATCTGTCGTCTATCCCTCAAGAGCGTGAGTCGCGCAGCGCTGGGCGAATTCTGGCGGAACACCGCACGCCAGCACTACACTACAGCGGCAACCGCTAGCTACACGGAGGTGATTTGGACAGTACCGTGACAATCTTTCTCAGGCTACCCCCGCTGCGTGAGCGGCAGGCGGCGTCTGGCAATGGTGAGAATGGCTGCTAAGACCATGCCATTTCTTGCCTATCTGCGTCGCTTGCTGCTGACCTTGCTGTTGGCAATTGTCGGCATCCCGGGGCAGGCGGCGGCGCCACCCAGCGCCATCCGCGTTGTTCTTGACGACAACTATCCGCCCTTTAGTTTTCGCGATTCCAAAGGTCAGGTACAGGGCATTCTGAAGGGCTTGTGGGGCTTGTGGCAGCAACGCACGGGAGTGGCCGTTGACTTCCAGGCGATGGACTGGGCCAAGGCGCGCGCCACCATGGAAAGTGGCCAGGCTGACGTGATCGACACGATCTTTGTAACCGAGGAAAGGCGCAAGATCTACGACTTTTCGCGCCCCTACGCAAGGATCGAAGTCCCGATCTTTTTCCACCGGAGCATCACGGGCATCACCGACGTGGCATCGCTCAAGGGCTTCACGATTGACGTCAAGGACGGCGACGCCTGCATTGACTATCTCAAGGCCCACGGCATCGCCGAGTTCAAACGCTACGCAAGTTACGAGGCCCAGGTCAAAGCGGCAATTCGGCAGGAAATTCGTTTGTTCTGCATTGACAAACCGCCCGCTTTCTATTTCCTCAACCACGAACGGGCGGCCGATGAGTTCCGCTATTCGCCGCCGCTTTATGTCGGCGAATTCCACTGGGCGGTGGCAAAAGGCAGGACCGATCTCAAGCAGCTGGTCGACGAAGGATTTTCGCGCATCAGCGCCGAGGAACGCTCGGCCATAGAGTCCCGCTGGCTAGGGGCAGCCCTGGGTGACGGTTTTTGGCCGGGCGTCGCCCGCTACGGCGGTTATGCGTTGTTTGCAGTGGCGCTGGTCATTGTGATCCTCTTCCTCTGGAACCGGACCCTGCGCCAACAGGTTGTCGCCCGCACCCGTGAACTGTCGGCAACGCTGCGCTCCCTGGGGGAATCCGAGAGCCGCTTTCGCACCCTGTTTGAGCAGGCCAACGATGCCGTTTTCATCCTGCGCGGGTCCACCGTGCTGGACTGCAACCGCCAGGCTGAAGCCCTGAATGGCATTCCCCGGGACAAGATCATCGGTGCCGCGTTGATGCCCGCTTCGCCGCCGATGCAGCCCGACGGGCAGAAGTCCGGGGACGTCTTGCGCGACATGCTGGCCAAAGCCGATGCCGGGCATGCGGCGGTTTTCGAGTGGCGCGATCTGCGGCCCGATGGCTCACTGCTCGATGTGGAAGTCAGCCTCAGCCGCGTCGATTTCGGCGGCGAGCCTTGTTTGCAGGCCATCGTGCGCGACATCACCGCGCGCAAAAAGGCCGAAGAAAAGATCAAGGAGCTGGCCTTCTTTGACCAACTCACCGGCCTGCCCAACCGCACCTTGTTGCTGGATCGTCTGGGGCAACTCATCGCCGCCAGTTCGCGCAGCGGCAACTATGGTGCGATGCTGTTCATTGACCTGGATAACTTCAAAATCCTCAACGACACGCTGGGTCACGACATGGGCGATCTGCTGCTCACACAAGTCGCGCAACGCCTGAGCCTGTGTGTGCGCGACGGAGACACGGTAGCCCGATTCGGGGGCGACGAATTCGTGGTTGTGGTGGCAGGATTGAATTCCGATAAAGAAGAGGCCGCCACCAATATAGAAGGCGTTGCCGAAAAGATTCTCGCCGCGCTCAACCAGACCTACCAGCTCGGCGACGTTGCGCAACGCAGCACGGCCAGTATTGGTGTGACCGTGTTCAGAGGCGACCAGGTCACGATCGATCAGCTGATGAAGCAGGCCGACCTGGCCTTGTACAAATCCAAGGGCGCCGGTCGCAATCTGATCCACTTCTTTGACCCCACGCTGGAATCTGCCGTGAAGGAGCGTTCGGCGCTGGAAAAAGATCTGCGCTACGCCCTTGAAGAAAGGCATTTCCTTCTTCATTACCAAGCCCAGATCGGGGGCGACGGCCGCGTGACTGGCGCCGAGGCCCTGGTCCGCTGGCAGCATCCCCAATATGGCATCGTGTCTCCGGCCGAGTTCATTCCCCTGGCCGAAGAAACGGGCTTGATTCTGCCTTTAGGCCATTGGGTTCTGGAAACCGCTTGCATGCAATTGGCAAAATGGGCCACCCAACCGGCAATGGCCCATTTCACGATTGCAGTGAATGTCAGCGCGCACCAGTTCCGGCAGCCCGGCTTCGTCGATCAGGTACTCACGGTACTCAAGAATTCCGGGGCCAATCCACAGCGACTCAAGCTGGAGCTGACCGAAAGCTTATTGGTATCCAACCTACAAGAGGTGGTTGAGAAGATGTTCACGCTCAAAGCGCAGGGCGTGGGCTTCTCGCTGGACGACTTCGGTACCGGCTATTCCTCGCTGTCTTATCTCAAGCGCCTGCCGCTGGACTATTTGAAGATCGACCGGTCGTTTGTGCAAGATGTGCTCAATCACCCCAACGATGCGGCTATTGCCAAAACCATCATTACGCTGGCTCAGAACCTTGGAATGGGCGTGATCGCCGAAGGCGTGGAAACTGCGGCGCAACGAGACTTTCTGGCGCGTTCAGGGTGCTTTTCCTACCAGGGCTTCCTGTTCAGCCGACCGTTGCCACTGGAAGATTTTAAGCAGTTTTCGCGTCAAATTTGAGGCTTGGCTGGCGGCTACACATGGCATCGTGAGGCTGGCACGCCGACGCATGAACTGCAACGCTTGGGAGGTTGGAAAACACAGTCCATGGTGGAGCGTTATGCGCATGTTGCGCCGGAAGGTCTGCAACTTGCCGCGAGTCGACTGGATACCTATCTCGGTGCTTGATCGGGTTGAGACTGTCAGGTACATTGGATGATGCAGTCTTCTTCGGTCAAATATCCTAATTGAAGTGACGTTTATATGCTCTCAGAATCTTTGATCGAACCTCCCACGGCCTATGTTGATACCAACGTATTCAAGTTTTCTGCAACTGAATTGATTAGATATGTAGGACAAGAAAAGCGCGTGAGATGGGGGCCCATCGAGGAAGTTGGGTTGGTGTTTACTGAAGCAGTAATCAATCCAAATGACAACATCAAAAATATCGAGCTGAAGTTGGAAGCAGAGGTATTACCGCACCTTGCCGAGCAAGGCCGGACGGGTCGAGTTCGTTACGTCATTTCGGACGAATCTCAATATGAAATTTGGGGCCTGCCAGCGCTCGATAGTGAGACGGGGAGCTTTTACGGTGCTCCGCTGGAGTTCATTGAGGCCCCGTTTAAGTATGAAAGAGTATGGGGTGGGCTTGGAATAGATGGCAAAGCAGCTCAGATGGATTTTCTCTGCTCCATTAAAGACAAACGCTTTTTGGCGTTCCAAAAAGCCACAGGTGCATATCAAGGTGCGGAATTGCCGAACAGGAATCAGATGATTGATGCATTCCACCTTTGGTGCGCAGAACACAACAATTGTGATTATTTCCTCACTCTTGACTTCAGCCTTATTAGTGCTCTCGAACGGACAAAGTTAAAGACTGATGTACGAATAGTTAGACCGACAGACCTTTACCGAGTGCTATCGAATCCGCATGGTGTCTGAGGGATTGAGCGTTTTGATCAAGCAGGTTTGGCCGCAGGCCGTTTCGTCAGGTCGTTTTCATTGCGTGATAAGACCTGTGCTGCCACCACAAATAAACTTGCAAGGAAATGGAGAGGTGAAACATAATCATTGAACGATTACGTACTGACTACATGAAGAAGGGGATAGACCATGGAAGCCTACCCCCTTTTCATTTGGTGCCGGAGAGATGAATCGAACACCCGACCTTCTCATTACGAATGTGAAAATAAAAGCATTCGCCCCCGTTGATTGAAGCCCTACAATCAATATAAATCAACAGCTTACAAGCGATGCACTGGATAGGTGAATGGGCTATCCATTTAGCTCCA
>NZ_DHXT01000085.1:30219-30413 GCF_002413825.1 Rhodoferax sp. UBA5149 | reverse complement strand
AGCGCCAAGGCCAAGTACAACTTTCCGGTGGACCAACTGAAAACGGAACTCGACGTGCTCAAGTTCGCCGCCCAGTTGGAGCAGGGGGCCGTGAGCGCTTATTTGGGAGCCGTTCCCTTGTTTGGCAACCGCGATCTGGCCAAGGCCGCCGCCAGCATTTTGGGCGATGAAGCGATGCACTGGGCCATCCTGCG
>NZ_DHXT01000085.1:28635-30045 GCF_002413825.1 Rhodoferax sp. UBA5149 | reverse complement strand
GCGATGCACTGGGCCATCCTGCGCCAGGCCATCGGCGAGGTACCCGTGCCCTCGGCCTTCATGGCTTGATGCGACGCCACCATGTCTTGCTGGGCGCCTCACTCGCGCTCGGCGTCGCCAGCCTGGGGCTGGCGGCCCCGGCAGTGCCGGACGCCGCACGCGGCGAGCGGTTGTACGCGCGCTGCGCCGCCTGCCACGCGCTGACGTTTGATCGCGTCGGGCCCCGGCATTGCGGCTTGCTCGGTCGGCGCGCCGGCAGCGTGGCGGGCTTCGACTATTCACCGGCCATGAAGAGGTCGGGCATCGTGTGGAATGAAAAAACGCTCAAGCGCTTTCTGACCCAACCGCTGGCCATGGTGCCGGGCAGCAGCATGACCTATGCCGGCGTCCCCGTGGCCCGGGACCGCAAGGACTTGATCGCTTACCTGAAATCAGCCAACGCCGGCGCCGCCTGCCACACCAGCCCCTAGTCTTCACCGACATGGCGGATCGTCAACCGCCCATCGACCCCCTCGCCGGGTCAGGCGAAGTGATCGAACGAGGTGTGGGTGTTGGGCACCGCTTGCCCCTGGCCGTCAACCAGGCGCAGGCCTCGCTCCATGTCGATCTGGCCGATGCGGGTGACCGGTGTCTGGCTGCTGTGCGCCGCGGCAGCTACCAGGTCGCGAGCCGACGCCGGGGCCGTGAACAGCAACTCGTAATCATCGCCCCCGGCCAGTGCCCAGCCGAGCCATTGATCGGGCGCAAGTTCAGTGCAAAACAGGCCGCTAGCCCCCGAATCATAAGCGCGAGCAGCTACCAAAGTAATAGCAATATCGGTATCCACGGTGGCCCCGACGCCGGACTGCTTCAGGATGTGGCCGAGGTCGCCCAACAGACCATCGCTGACATCGATTGCCGCCGTGGCAATGCCGCGCAAAGCCAGGCCCAACGCGACCCGTGGCGTCGGTTGCTCCAGCCGCAAACGGGCTGCTTCAAACAGCGGCGCAGGCACCGACAGCGTGCCCCGGAATACTTCCAGCGCCAGCCGGGCGTCGCCCAGCGTGCCGCTGACGTAGAGCTCGTCTCCGGCTTGGGCGCCGGAGCGCAACAGCGCCTGCGAGCGCCCGTCCACCACCGGCACCTCGCCAAACACCGTGATGCAGATGTTGAGTGGCCCCTGCGTGGTGTCGCCCCCCACCAGCTCACAGCCATGCGCATCGGCCAGTGCCAGCAGCCCTTGTGAAAACGGTGCCAGCCAGGCCTCGTCGGCGCGCGGCAAGGCCAGTGCCAGGGTGAAGGCCAGCGGCTTGGCACCGCAGGCGGCCAGGTCACTCAGATTGACGGCCAGCGCCTTGTGCCCGAGCAGACGAGGGTCCACCGTGGAAAGAAAATGGCGGCCCTCCACCAGCATGTCGCACGAGATCGCCA
>NZ_DHXT01000085.1:14025-28422 GCF_002413825.1 Rhodoferax sp. UBA5149 | reverse complement strand
AAGGCCAGCCGGAAAGCCATGTAAAAACTCACGCCCAGGTTCAAGGCGCCGATCACGGGCAGGGCCGCCACGCTCCACCACAGCGCCGGCTCACGCACCACGTCCCAGCCCAGTGCCGCGCATGCCGCGCCCAGTTGCCCGGCCGACAGGGTGACGTGGCGCACATCCAGCCCCAGTCCAAAAAAGGCGGCAAACGGCGGGATCAGCCCCAGCATGAACCCCAGTGAGATATTGGAGGCGAAGCCTGAAATATTGGCGCGTGTGAAGCCGGCCCAGCGCTGCGCCCGCGCCACCCCCAGCAGGGCGGTGATGCGCGGGTTGTAGCGCATGGCGGAATCGAGCCGGTGCAGCACAAACCAGTTCTCGGCCCAGCCGGCGATGATGCTCGACGCAAACAGCAGCACGCCGGTGAAAGCAGCAAACAGGACGCTGGGTCCCAGCAGTGTGAGCGAGTGGAAAACGTGTTCCGCTTCCTTGGCGTCAATCATCGGGTGGCCGGTGAGCATCTGCAGGGTGACTGAAATCAGCAGCACCACCGGGAACACCATCAGCACATTGCCCAGCACCGCCGCCACCTGTGAGCGCACCAGGTGCGTGACCTCGTCGGCAAAGGTGTCCAGCGCGAAAGGATCGCTGAGGTCCTTGAGCTTGGCCGCCATGGCGGGGGCCGTCATGGCCGGTTGCTTGGTGGCCAGCGTGAAGTGCAGCAACTGCATGACGACAAAGCTTCCCGCATAAGCCACGCCGGCCCAAAAACCGCCCCAGAACGCCGACAGCCCGACGGCCATCACCAGGAACTTCAGCCAAGTGGTCACGGCGGTCAGTGCGCCGCCACCCGCCGCCTGGCGCAGCATGTCGCGGTATTCCGTCGGCGTGCGGGTAATGTAGTGCTCGCCGGTCTCGGAGCTGCGCTCGGCGACCTTGGCCGCCAGCATGGAGGAGTTGGAGGCAATGAGGGCGCGCAGGCTGCGCCGCTCCTGGCCGACAGTCACCAGGTGCGACAGCAGCCGCGCGGTGCTGGCGGCCGGGTGAGCCGACATCAGGCAGTCCAGCAGGGCACGGATGCGCAGCACCCGTTCGCGCAGCTGGCGCAGCTGAAACACCAGGTTGACGGAGATGCCATGCGCGTCCAGATGGGTGTAGACCGTGGCCGCCGCGCTGCGACAGGCTTCGAGCCGTTCGCGAAACTGTTGCAGCGCCGCCTGGCGTTCCTCGCTGTCGAGTTCCGGTGCCGCCAGATAGATGTCGCGCAGGGTTTCAAAGTCGCGCACCAGGCAATGAAAAGGGCCGGCCTCGCGCGCCGGCGCACTCATACGCAGGCGCAACTCGGGGGCGAAGCCGGCCGCGCTGACCTGGCTGGTGCAAAAAGTGAGCGCCTCCAGCACCGTGCCCTGCCACTGCGAGAGGGCGGGCCGCGCATCGTCCGCCGTTGGCGGCGACGCTGGCGGCTGCAGCAATACCTGGATGCGCGCCAGCGTGATGTCGTCGAGTGCCGCCAGCCACTGGGCATCAAAGCCGTTGGACAGCACCAGGGAGAACAGCGTCGAGGCGTCCAGCGTTTCGGGCGTGCAGGGCAACAGTTTCAGCCGAACACGTTCGAAAAATTCGTTAATAAAGGCACTGCGCGACGCAAACCCGTAGTCGGCCAGCAGGGTGGTGCCGTCAATGCTGTCCACCAGGGCCTGCCACCAGGCACGCCAGCGCACTTCGACCTCGGGGCGCGCTGACACGGCGTCCAGCAACAGCCCAAGCCGCGCCAGCGCCGCCGGCACCGAACGGCAGTCGCCGCGCAGCCATTCGAACAACGCAATCAACCACAAGTGCCGTTCTACCAATTGGGCCTGAGGGTTCAACGCCTCCAGCAGTTCCGGCAGATCGCGCAGCGGTCTCATGCGGCGCCGCGTCAATGCAGGGTGCGCGTGCCGCCGCCCGCGCTCAGGGCGTCCAGCACGAACATGGGGACGTCGGCGTCAAATTTTTCACCGTCTTCCGCGACGCAGAAGAAGCTGCCGTGCATGGTGCCGGTGGGGGTGCGCAGACGCGTGCCGCTGGTGTATTCAAAGGCCTTACCTGGTTTGAGCAGCGGCTGCTGCCCCACCACGCCCAGCCCCTTGACGCGTTCGGTGTGGCCATTGGCGTCATTCACGTTCCAGGTGCGCGCGATCAGTTGCGCGCCTACCTGGCCGACATTGGTGATGGTGACAGTGTACGAAAACACATACAGCCCCTGCTCCGGTGCCGATTGCTCGGCCAGATAGCGGGGCGCGACTTCAACGCGAAATTGATACTTGGACATACTGCAATGCTATCCTGAAACCTTGCGGGACAGACCGCCGCCACACGCCAAGGGCCAGCGCTGTCCCCAACTGATTAAACTCTGGCCATGACCTACCGCATCGCTCCTTCCATTCTCTCTGCCGACTTTGCCCGCCTGGGCGAAGAAGTCAAAAACGTTATTGCCGCCGGCAGCGACTGGATCCACTTTGACGTGATGGACAACCACTACGTGCCCAACCTCACGTTTGGCCCGATGATCTGCAGCGCCCTCAAACCGCACGCCAAAACCGCCGCCGGGGTGGCGGTGCCGATCGACGTGCACCTGATGGTGCAGCCGGTTGACGCGCTGGCTGCGGCCTTTGCCGATGCCGGGGCCGACCTCATCAGCTTTCACCCCGATGCTTCGGGCCATGTGCACCGCAGCATCCAGGCGATCAAGGCCAAGGGCTGCAAAGCCGGGCTGGTGTTCAACCCGGCCGAGCCGCTGGACGTGCTGGACTGGGTGATTGAGGACATCGACCTGGTGCTCATCATGAGCGTCAACCCGGGCTTTGGCGGCCAGAGTTTCATTGACTCGGCGCTGCGCAAGATCGAGGACGTGCGTCGGCGCATCACGGCCAGCGGCAAGGACATCCGCCTGGAGGTCGACGGCGGCATCAAGGTCGACAACATCCGCCGCGTGGCCGATGCCGGGGCCGACACCTTCGTGGCGGGCAGTGCCATTTTCGGCAAACCCGACTACAAGGCGGTGGTGGACGCCATGCGCGTGGCGCTGTCATGAAAGGGCCCCGCGTCGCGGCCTTCGGTTAGCATGCACCTCTTCATCCGACACAAGCGGAGGTAAGGCTTTCGGGGGCCGTACGCATGCGTGAACTATTTCAGCGACTCAGGGCCCGCTGGCGCCGCGGGTTTGGAGCGCACGCGGGTCACATTGATGAGCCAGCGACCGAGAGCTTGCGCGAACCCGCCAGCCCGCCAGCGCTGGCCACACAGGCGCCGGCCATGGACGTTTTGGCGCTGGTGGCCGAGCGCACCAGCAATTGGGTCGTCACCACCACGCCTGATCGCACCATCCTCTGGGCCAACCAGTCTGCCTTGAAAGGCCTGGGCTTGACCCTGTCGCAAGCCGAGGGGAAACGGCTGACAAGTTTCGTCGCATCGCAAGGTAACGACGCGCAGGAAATGGCGCTCTTGAGTGAAGAGCTGGATCGTGGCCTGAGTGTCAAGATGGAGATCCTGATCACCGGTCATCAAGGTCAAAACATCTGGCTGAATGTGGAGTATCAACCCAGTCACGATGCGCATGACCAGCTGTCCGGCTTTCTGGTGCTGGCGCTGGACATCACGGAGCGGGTCAATCAGCGCCAGAAAATGGCGGCGGTGTTCAGCGCGCTCCCGGTGGGCGTGATCGTGCAGTCAAAAACAGGCGCGGTGCTGGATTGCAACCCGTCCGCCTGCGAGATATCGGGGATGAGCCGTGACCAGTTGATGGACGTCGACTGGGCGTCGGTGGCCGCCAGCAGCGTGCGCGATGACCTGACGCCCTACCCGGCCCACAAGCTGCCCACGGCGCGTACTTTGCGCAGCGGCAAGGGTCTGCGGGGTGAGTTGCTGGGTCACATCCGGCCCAGCGGTGACCTGCGCTGGTTGACGGTGAATACCGAACCCTTGCGAGACGCGCAGGGAGAGCTTGCTGGCGTGGTGTTGTCGATGATCGACGTGACCGAACAGCGCGTCCAGCAACAGTTGCTGAGCTTGGCGGTGGATGGCGCCGGTCTGGGCACCTGGCAATGGAACTTCGTCACCGACGAAATGACCTGCAATGACCGCTTGCTGGAGTTTTTTGGCTACCGGCGTGGCGATCTCGAAATGACGTCGGAGATCTGGGGGCGGCACATTCACCCGGACGATGCGTCGGCCTGGTTGTCCTTCATCAAGGCGCAAATGGCCAACACCGGGATCCAGAGCCGGATGGAAATTCGCCTGCGACACGGTCGCGGCCACTGGTTCTGGATGATGTTCAGCGGCACCGTGGTGAACCGCAGTCCGGACGGAAGGTCGCTGCGCATGGCGGGCGTCTGCCTTGACGTCAATGCCCAAAAATTACTGGAACAGCAGCTGCGTGAAAATGCCCGAACCGACACCCTGACCCAGATGCCCAACCGCGCCGTGGTGATGGAACGCGTGCGTGACGCGATCAGCCGGGCACAGGCCGAAGCGGGTTACAACTTTGCGGTTCTGTTCATGGATTTTGACCGATTCAAGCAGGTCAACGACACCCTGGGGCACAGCGTGGGCGATGCGCTGCTGCGCCAGATTGCGCAACGCCTGCAGCAGAGTTTGCGACCCGGCGATGCCTATACCCAAAGCAGCGACTTCGGCCAGCTCGCCGCGCGCATCGGCGGCGATGAATTCGTCGTGGTGCTGGATGACATTCGGGGCGACCTGGATGCCGAAGTCGTGGCGTCCCGCCTGCTGGAGGTGCTGGCGCAACCCTATGTGATCGGGCCCCACACGATCAACTCCAGCGTCAGCATTGGCATCGTGACCTCAACGCATGCCGCCGGTGACGTCGAAGCCGTGCTGCGCGACGCCGACATTGCCATGTACGAGGCCAAGCGCAACGGGCGCGCACGCTATGCCCTGTTCGAACCCGCCATGCACAAGCGCGTGCGCGATGATGTGGTGCTGGAGGCTGACTTGCGCCGGGCCTTGACGCAGGAGGAGCTGTTTGTGGTGTACCAGCCGCTGGTCGACCTGGCGAGCGGTGCGCTGGCAGGCATGGAGGCGCTGGTGCGCTGGCGCCATCCACTGCGCGGCCTGGTGTCACCGGTTGAGTTCATACCGGTGGCCGAGGCTTGCGGCCTGATTGAGCCGATCGGCCACTTTGTCCTGCGAACCGCCTGTGCCGGGTTCGCGCATCTGCAAGCCGTGCTGGGCGAGCGTGCCCCACGCTCGGTGTCGGTCAACCTGTCCCGCGCGCAGCTGCGTGAACCGGCCCTGATCAGCCATGTGCGCGACGTGCTGCGTGCCAGTGGCATGGCGGCGGCACAGCTTCAACTCGAAGTGACCGAGAGCCTGGCCGCCCAGGACGCCGTTGTGAAAACCAGGTTGCGCGAGCTCAAGTCGCTCGGCGTGACCCTGGCGCTGGATGACTTTGGCACCGGCTACTCATCCTTGTCCTGTCTGCATGAGCTGCCGGTCGACACCGTCAAGATTGACCGCTCCTTTGTCAGCATGGCGCAGACCAGCGACTACCACCGGGTGCTGATCGAAGCCACCATCCTGGTGGCGGAAACACTGGGCATGGCCACCGTGGCCGAGGGCATCGAGACCAGCGGGCAAGCCGACATGATGCGGGCGCTGCGCTGCAACAAGGGGCAGGGCTATCTGTTCAGCCAACCGCTGGCGCTGCCCGCGCTGATTCAGTGGATGGCGGCGCAGGCATCAACGCCGCCATCACGGCCTGGATAAGCCCGCACCGGGCTTACGGCGGGCCGAGCTTTGGCAGCTCCAGCGTGAATGACACCGGCGCGTCACGGCTGGCGGCCAGGGCCGCGCTGCGCGGAGCGACCGAATGCAGCACCAGGGCGTCGTTCACCGCAGCGCCGACCCGATAAGGTTTGGCCGGTTTGCCGTCGATGGAAATCAGGGCGTAACCCCCTTTGGCCCGATTGGCCACCACGCCAATCAGTTTGAAGCGACTGGCGGCACTGTCCACCAGCGCCGCCACCACGCCCGTCTTGCCACCACCCAGCAAGCGCGCCACCACCAGCGGGTCAGCCGCGGGCGGGGCAGAAAAAACCACGGCGGCGTGCTGGCTGGGAGGAGCGACGGCCATCAACTTCAGCACCCAATAGGTGGCACTGGCGGCGGCCAGGGCGGCCAGCAAAAAAGTGGCAATGCGCAGCCACCAGAGGGAGCGTGATGGGGTCTTCATGGGTCGATTATCATTGAAGGGAACCAGATCTAAAGTGATTGCCCGCCATGAAAACAAATTTTTCCACCTTGCGCCGCCGGGTTCAGAGCGGCTTTACCCTGATCGAACTCATGGTGGTGCTGTTGATCATCGGGGTGCTCGCGGCCTTGATCGTGCCCAACGTGCTGGACCGCGCCGACGACGCGCGGGTGACGGCGGCCAAGACCGACGTCAACAACCTGATGCAGGCGCTCAAACTCTACCGACTGGACAACCAGCGCTACCCGACGGCCGAGCAGGGCTTGCAGGCACTGCTCACCAAGCCGACCATCGCCCCGGTGCCGCCGAACTGGAAGTCCTACCTGGATTTGCTGCCCAATGACCCCTGGGGCAAGCCTTATGTCTACATCAACCCCGGCGTCAAGGGTGAGATCGACGTCATGTCCTTCGGTGCCGACGGCCAAGCCGGCGGCGAGGGTAAAAATGCAGATATCGGCAGCTGGCAACCCTAGGCGCGGTGACCGTCGCCGCAGCGCCGGGTTCACGCTGCTGGAGTTGCTGGTGGTCGTCGCCATCGTCGCCATGGCTTCAGCGGGCGTCGGCTTTGCGATGCGCGACACCTCCATGGTGCAGCTGGAGCGCGACGGCGAGCGCCTGGCGGCGCTGCTGGAGTCGGCGCGGGCGCGCTCGCGGGTCAGCGGTCTGCCGGTGCGCTGGCGTGCCACCGCGCAAGGGTTTCGCTTTGAAGGACTGACGCCCTCCGGGCCGCCGGATTCCGATTTACCCGAGCAATGGCTGGACCCCGACACGGGCGTGGCAGACACTGTGAATAGCACGGTCATGAAGGTCTTGTTGCTGGGCCCCGAACCCATTCTTGAGCCGCAAGAAGTGGTGCTGATCTCACGCCGTCAACCCAGTAAAACGGTGCGCCTGGCGACGGACGGCGTACGCCCTTTTGCCGTGCAGCCCCTGGTGCCGTGAAGATGATCACAGGTCAGGTCGTGAAGAAATTTCATGCGCGCGGTTTTACCCTGATCGAGGTGCTGGTGGCCCTGGGCATTGTGGCGATCGCCTTGATGGCGGGTTTGCAAGCCACCGCCGCCCTGACCCGCAACGCGCAGCGCCAGTCGGACGTCTTGCTGGCCCAGTCCTGTGCCGAGAATGAGTTGGTCAAGGTGCGCCTGGCGAAACAGATGCCCGGCGTCGGCGACAGCAGCGTGGCCTGTGAGCAGGCCGGTCAGGTCTTCACCGTGGCACTGGCGGTGCGGGCCACGCCCAACCCCAACTTTTTGCGGGTGGACGCGCAAGTGCTCAGTGGCGAGGCCACCGTGTTGCGTTTGTCCACGGTGGTTGGGCGCTATTGATGGGTCAGCGGCCACTTCGTCGAGGTCTTTTTGCGAGCGGTCTGCGCGGCTTCACGCTGATTGAGTTGCTGGTGGCGATCGGCCTGATGGCGCTGATGGCGGCTTTGAGCTGGCGCGGTCTGGACGGCATGACGCGCGCGCAGACGCAGATGCGCCAGCACGCGGACGACGTGCTCGCCCTGCAGGCCGGGCTGGCGCAGTGGGGCGCTGACCTGGACGCCTTGGCGCCGCAGCCCAACACCCCGAGCCTGGATTGGGACGGCCGCGCCCTGCGCATCCTGCGCCGTGGCACGGCCACACCGGGCGAGGGCTTGCGCGTGGTGGCGTGGACCCGGCGCAACATGGAAGGCGGTGGCCAGTGGCTGCGCTGGCAATCGCCGCCTCTGACCACGCGCGATGAATTGCAATCGGCGTGGCAAACGGCGGCCCAGTGGGCGCAGAACCCCGGCGCGGAAGATCGACAGCGTGAGGTCCGGGTAGCGGCACTCGATCAGTGGCAAATTTTTTATTTCCGCGGCGACGCCTGGAGCAACCCGCTCTCCAGCGAAGGCGCGGCCACCGCGGGCCAGACGGCGGGCGCGTCAGCGATTCCGGACGGCATTCGTCTGGTGCTGACGCTGAGCGCGGGCCAGGCGATCAGCGGCACGCTGACGCGCGATTGGGTGCTCCCCACTGTGGGGGGTGGCAAATGAGGCCAATGAAGCAAGCAAGGCGGCCTCCGGGCGGCGCGGCGCAAGGCGGTGCCGCCATCCTGACCGCCATGCTGACCGTGGTGCTGGTGGCCACGCTGGCGTCCGCCACGCTGTGGCAGCAATGGCGCGCGGTTGAGGTCGAAACAGCGGAGCGCGCCCGCACGCAGTCGGCCTGGATACTGACCGGCGCCCTCGATTGGGCGCGGCTGATCCTGCGCGAGGATGGCCGCAAAGGCGGCGCCGACCATCTGGCCGAGCCCTGGGCCGTGCCGCTGGCGCAAGCGCGTCTGTCGACCTTTCTGGCCGCCGACCGCAGCGACGCGCAGGCGGCCGATGCCGCGCAGGAGGCTTTTCTGTCGGGTCAGATCACCGATTTGCAGTCACGGCTGAACGTGTTCAACCTGGTGCAAGGCGGGAAAATTGACGAGCCCAGCCAGGCGGCTTTTGCCCGGCTGTTCAAGCTGCTCAATCTGCCGGAGGACGAACTGGCGCTGATGATCGACAAACTGCGCCTGGCACAAGGCACGCCGACCGGCGGTGCACCGACTGCCGCAGCGCCGACCACAGCGGCTCCTGAGGACACGGCGGGCGCACCGCTGTGGCCGCGAGAAATAGACCAGTTGGCCTGGGTCGGCTTGTCGCCTCGCAGCATCGCCGTGTTGCGCCCTTTCATCACGATCTTGCCGGTGCGCACGCCGGTCAACCTCAACACCGCCCCGGCCGAAGTGATTTACGCCTGTATCGACGGCTTTGACCTGGCCAACGCCCACCACTTGGTGAGTGAGCGCGACGTCACGCACCTGGCCACGCTCAGCGATGCCAGCAAAATGAGCGGCAATGCCGCCGCCAAGTTCGATGCGACGCAGCACAGCGTGTCATCGCGCTTCTTTGAAGTGCGCGGCAGTCTGCGCCTGGAACAGACCACCGTGCAAGAGATATCCGTGGTGCAGCGCGATGGTCTGGAGGTGAAAACACTCTGGCGCCAGCGCGCTGTGGCGCCCGCTGGCGCCGCTCTACAATGACCCTCGACAAGCACTTATGACCACCCTGATCGTCACCCTTCCGCCCGAGCCTGCCGACCCGGGCGCCCTGTACGACTACGTTCTGACACCCGATGGCAGCACCCTGGGCGAACAGTCGCGCGCGCCGCTGGCCTTGTTGCCGCTGGTCGGCAAAGCGGGCGGCGACGTGGTGGCGGTGGTGACGGCGCAGCACCTGTCCTGGCACCAGGTGCAATTGCCCAAAGGAACGCTGGGCCGTCATTTTTTCCAGGAAGGGGGTGCCTTGCGCGTGCGCTCGGTGCTCGAAGGCCTGCTCGAAGACCGCCTGCTGGACGACACCGAGCAGCTGCATTTTGCGATCGAGCCCCGGCCCGCCACCGATGCGCCGGTGTGGGTGGCGGTGTGCGAGCGGGCCTGGTTGCGAGCCGCCCTGCAAGCGCTGGAGCAGTCCGGGCGACCGGTCAGTCGCATCGTGCCCGAGTTCGCGCCCGAGTCCCTCGGCGACACGCTGTATGTGATGGGCGAGCCCGACGCCGCCCACATGGTTTGCGCCGCCCAGGGCAGCGTCGCCGTGTGGCCCTTGTCCAAGGCCTCGGTCGCGCTTTTGAACTGGCCGGAAGAAAAAACCATTGTGGCGGAGCCCGCCGTCGTCGCCTTGGCGGAGCAGCTGTTCAAGCGCACAGTCACGCTGCAGCAAAGTGCGCAGCGCCAATTGCAGGCGGCGCAGGGGGCCTGGGACTTGGCGCAGTTTGACTTGGTGAATTCAAGCAGCGCCAGAACCTGGAAGCGCTGGTCGGCCTGGATCAGCAGCTTCGCGCGCTCGCCCCGCTGGCGCGCCGCCCGGCTGGCCTTGCTGGCGCTGCTGGCGATCAACCTGGCGGGCTTGAACGCCTGGGCCTGGAAAGAGCAATCCTTGCTCAGCGTCCAGCGGCTGGCCATTCGCGAGGTGCTGACCACCACCTTCCCCAACGTGCGCGTGGTGATCGACGCCCCGGTTCAGATGGCCAAGGAAGTGGCCGCGCTGCAGCAGGCCAGTGGCGCGCCATCGGGTCGCGACCTGGAGAGCATCCTGGCTGCTTTTGGCTCTGTAGCTCCCGTCGGTACTGCACCATCAGCTATTCAATTCATAGCTGGCGAGGCTCGCCTGAAGGGCCTCAAACTCAGCGAGGAGGAGATCTCCTCGATCTCTTTCAAACTCAGGTCGCAGGGCTACGCCGTCAGCGGCGAGGGCGATAGCGTGCTGATCAAACAGGTGTCTGGCCTATGAAACCGCTGCTCATTCTTCAAGCGCGTTGGCGCCTGGTGTCCCGCCGCGAGCAGCGTCTGCTGCTGGCCGCGCTGGCGCTGGTGCTGGCGGCTGTGTTGTGGTGGCTGGCGCTGGCGCCGGCCCTGGCGACCCTGAAGGCGGCCGAGAAGCAGCGCGCGGCGCTGGACGTGCAACTGCAGCAGATGCAGCGCCTGCAAGCGCAGGCCAAAGTGCTGCAGGCCCAGCCCCACATCACCCTGGCCGACGCGCGGCGCCTGCTGGAGGCCTCGGTCAAGTCCCTGGGGAACACGGCGCAGCTGGTGGTGGCGGGTGAGCGCGTGACGGTCACCCTCAAAGGCATCTCCGCCGACGCCCTGGCGCAATGGCTGGCGCAGGCCCGCCTGAACGCGCGCGCGGTGCCAACCGAGGCGCGGCTGGTGCGCGGCGCGGTCGGGGCCGCGGGCGCGGCGCTCACCTGGGACGGTACCCTGGTGCTGACCCTGAGCGCACGCTGAGCGACTGCCAAGCTGCCGCCCGGATCACACTCACGCACACGCCGCGCCATGATCCGCCTCACAGCCACACCGCGAACAGCATCCCGAACCCGGCCTGGAACGACACCTCACTATCCGTCGCACCTGCGATCACCGCGGGCCTGGGCGCTGGCCGGGGCGCTAGTCGGGCTGCTGCTGGCGCTACTGCTCAATGCCCCGGCGCGCTGGCTCGCCGCAGCGGTGCAACAGGGCTTCAATGGGCGAATCGTGTTGGAAGACGCGCGCGGCACGGTCTGGAACGGCTCGGCCCGGCTCACGCTGACCGGCGGTGCGGGCAGCGAGGATTCAGCCGCCCTGCCCGGACGGCTGGCGTGGCAGATTCGGCTCAAGGGCTTGGGTCTGCTGGCCGATCTGAACGCCGACTGCTGCATGCGGCAGCCCTGGCAGGTGAGCCTGCTGCCGCGCTGGGGTGGCGCTCGGCTGGTGCTGGCCGACAGCCTGTCGCAATGGCCGGCCCAGGCGCTGGCCGGGCTCGGCACGCCCTGGAACACGGTGCAGCCCGAAGGCCAGTTGAACCTTTCGACGCAGGGGCTGACGATGGAATGGGCGGCCGGGCGCCTGCTGCTGGCCGGGCGCGCCCAACTCGACGCCACGCAGATCTCGTCGCGCCTGTCCACCCTCAAGCCCATGGGCAGCTACCGCGT
The DNA here is from genome assembly GCF_002413825.1 of Rhodoferax sp. UBA5149. GTDB lineage: Bacteria > Pseudomonadota > Gammaproteobacteria > Burkholderiales > Burkholderiaceae_C > Rhodoferax. The sequence continues at coordinate 16,725 of NZ_DHXT01000085.1, read as the reverse complement.
CACGCTGCAAGGGGGCGCCGCGCCCAGCTTTGCGCTCAGCACGCTGGAGGGCAGCCTACAATTGTCCGGCACCGGCCAATGGGTGGGTTCAAGACTCCGGTTCGACGGCATCGCCAGCGCCGCAGCGGAGCGCCTGGACGCCTTGTCGAATCTTCTGAACATCATCGGGCGTCGCGACGGCGCACGCGCCATCATCAAAGTAGGTTGAATCTGTATGAAACATCGCGTCTTCCGGTCCTCCAAAGCTGCTATTTATTCAATAGCTGTCAGCGCAATAATGGCGGGAGCTACCGGCCTTTTTTCTATAAATTTGCAGGCGCAGACCGGAAGCCGCTCGGGTGAGCCCGTCACCCTGAACTTCAGCAACGCCGAGATCGAGGCGGTGGCGCGCACCATGGCCAGCATCACGGGCGCCAATGTGGTGGTCGATCCGCGCGTCAAGGGCACGCTGACACTGGTCACCGAAAAACCGGTGAGCCGTGCCGACGCCATGAACCAGTTCCTGGCCGCACTGCGCCTGCAGGGCTTCACCATGGTGGAGTCAGCCGGCTTGTACAAGGTGGTGCCCGAGGCCGACGCCAAGCTGCAGAGTGGGGCGGTCTCCGTGAGCGACGCGGGTGGCGGCGCCACCGGCAACCAGATCACCACGCAGATTTTCAAACTCAACTACGAATCAGCCAACAACCTGGTGCCGATCCTGCGCCCGCTGATCAGCCCCAACAACACCATCAACGTCAGCCCCGGCACCAATGCGCTGGTCATCACCGACTACGCCGACAACCTGCGCCGCATGGCACGCATCATTGCCGCCATGGACGTGTCCAACGCCACCGATGTCGAAATCCTGCCGCTCAAGCATGCGATTGCCGTTGATCTGGCGCCGCTGGTGCTGCGGCTGATGGAGTCGTCCGGCGCCGGCGCGCCCGCTGGTCAGCTGGACACCTCATTCAAAACCATCCTGGTGGCCGAGCCGCGTAGCAACACCCTGATTCTGCGCGCCGCCAACCCGGCCCGCGTGGCCTTGGTGAAGTCTTTGGTGGAGAAACTCGATCAGCCCGCCGACACCGGCAGCAACGGCCGGGCCGGCAACATTTACGTCGTTTACCTGAAGAACGCCGACGCCACCAAGCTGGCCGCCACCTTGCGCGCCGCCATGACCGGCCAGGCCCCCGCCGCCGTGATCGCGACCGCTGGCGCGCCACCACCGGCCGCAGCCGCTGCCACCGGCGGACAAGTACAGGCCGACGTCGCCACCAATTCGCTCATCATCACCGCCCCCGAGCCGCAATACCGGCAGCTGCGCGCCGTCATCGACAAGCTCGACGGCCGTCGCGCCCAGGTCTTTGTCGAGAGCCTGATTGCCGAGGTCAGCTCGGACAAGGCGGCTGAGTTCGGCATTCAGTGGCAGGGCGCTTTGGGCAACGCGGGCAGCCCCAACATTGGCCTGCTCGGCACCAACTTCGGCACCCTCGGCAACAACATCCTCAACCTGGCGACGCAGGGCGCCACCGGCGCGGTGGCGCCTGGGCCGGGTCTCAATCTGGGGATCGCGCACCAAACCAATGGCGTCTACGTGCTGGGATTTCTGGCGCGCTTTCTGGAAACCAGCGGCAGCGGCAATGTGCTGTCCACCCCCAATCTGCTGACGCTGGACAATGAAGAAGCCAAGATCACGATTGGTCAGAACGTGCCTTTTGTCACCGGCCAATTTGCCAGCACCGGCAGCAGCGGCAGCAACGGCACGGTCAACCCGTTCACCACCGTGGAGCGCAAGGACGTCGGCCTGACGCTCAAAGTCAAGCCGCAGATCAGCGAGAACGGCACCATCAAGCTGGTCATTTACCAGGAGGTGTCGAGCGTCGCCAGCGACTCGGCCAATGGCCCCATCACCAACAAGCGTACGATTGAGACCAATGTACTGGTCGACGATGGCGCGGTGGTGGTCCTGGGCGGGCTGCTGCAGGACGACTTTACCGGCAACCAGCAAAAAGTGCCGGGCCTGGGCGATGTACCGTTTTTTGGCAATCTGTTCAAAAGCGATGCACGCACCCACAAGAAGACCAACCTGATGGTGTTTTTGCGACCTGTGGTGGTGCGCGACGCGCAGGCTGCCGATCGCTTGTCAATGGACCGCTACGATTTGATGCGCACCGGCATGAAAGACGCGCAGCCGGTACCGAGCCAGTTGCTGCCGATCAACGAGGCCGCGCAGTTGCCCGCCCTGCCGGTTGCGCCGACCAAGCCGTTACCGGCCATCCTCACGCAACCCTGAGCGGAATTGGCTGCCATGCGCTACCCGCTGCCCTACGCCTTTGCCCGCACCCACCAGTTGCTGCTGGAGGACGAGTCGGGTGACCTGACACTGTGCGTGCATCCCGACTCGGGCGCCAGCGCGGTGAGCGAAATCATGCGCAAATACCCGGTGCACCAGTTGGAGGCGCTGAGCGCGCAGGCCCTGATTCAGCGCATCAGCGCGGCCTACGCGCAGGGTGAATCGAGCGCCGCCACCGTGGTCAGCGAGGTCGAGAGCGACGCCGATCTGTCGCGCATGATGCAGGATCTGCCGGCGATCGAGGACTTGCTGGAAACCTCGGACGACGCGCCCATCATCCGCATGCTCAATGCGCTGCTGACGCAGGCCGCGCGCGACGGCGCCAGCGACATCCATATCGAGCCGTATGAGCGCCACTCCAGTGTGCG
>NZ_DHXT01000085.1:0-13800 GCF_002413825.1 Rhodoferax sp. UBA5149 | reverse complement strand
CTGAAGATCATGGCTGATCTCGACATTGCCGAGCGCCGCCTGCCGCAAGACGGCCGCATCTCCTTGCGCATCGGCACGCGGGCCGTGGACGTGCGCGTCAGCACCCTGCCGAGCGCGCATGGCGAGCGGGCCGTGCTGCGCTTGCTTGACAAGTCGGAGGGCAAACTGAGCCTGGAGGGCTTGGGCATGCAGGGCGATGTGCTCAAACGCTTCGAGCACCTGGTGACGCAGCCGCACGGCATCATCTTGGTCACCGGCCCGACTGGCTCGGGCAAGACCACCACGCTGTACGCCGCCCTGAGCCGGCTGGACGCCGGGCGCAGCAACATCATGACGGTGGAAGACCCGATTGAGTACGAGCTGTCGGGCGTCGGGCAGACGCAGGTCAACGCCAAGATCGAGCTGACTTTCGCCAAGGCCTTGCGCGCCATCCTGCGGCAGGACCCGGACGTCATCATGATCGGTGAAATCCGCGATTTCGAGACCGCCCAGATTGCCATTCAGGCCTCGCTCACCGGCCATCTGGTGCTGGCCACGCTGCATACCAACGACGCCACCAGCGCCGTGACGCGTCTCACCGACATGGGCGTGGAGCCGTTCTTGCTGAGCTCCTCGCTGTTGGGCGTGCTGGCACAGCGGCTGCTGCGCAAGCTGTGTCTAACTTGCCACGGTGTTGGCTGCCCGACCTGCGGGCAGACCGGCTATGCGGGGCGCAGCGGCGTGTTTGAACTGCTGGTGACGGACGACGCCATTCGGGCGCAAATCCACAATCGCGCGGCCGAGGCCGACATCCGCGCGGCCGCTCTGGCCGGTGGCATGACGCTGATGCGCGACGATGGTGAACGGCTGGTGCAGCTCGGCCTGACTTCGCGCGAAGAGCTGATCCGCGTGACGCGCGACTGATATGGTGCCCCCACGCTTGTCACTTCGTGTACTGCGCTGCCCCCCGAGGGGGTCGGCCTTGCTTGGGGCGGCCCGGCGCTGCGGCCCGCCTGCGGGATAAGCCAGAGCAACGCCATGCCGGTTTATTCATTTGAAGCGCTGACGGTCGAGGGGCAAACCCGCAAAGGCGTGATCGAGGCCGATTCGGCCAAAGCGGCGCGCGGCATGCTGCGCGGCCAGGCCATGGTGCCGCTCAAAGTGGAGACGGTGGGTGCCGAGGCCGGGCAGGCGCCGGGCCAGGCCGGCGCGGGCGGGCGCGGCTTCAAACGGCGTGTCTTCAACGCCACCGGCCTGAGCGTCTGGACGCGTCAACTGGCCGGGCTGGTGTCCTCTGGCCTGCCATTGGAGCGGGCATTGACCTCGCTCTCGGACGAAGCGGAGCGCGACGCCGAGCGCCACCTGGTGGCCTCGCTGCGCGCCGAGGTGAACGGCGGATCAACCTTCGCCCGCGCGCTGGCGCAGCACCCGCATGAGTTCTCCCACATTTATATGGCCGTCATTGGCGCCGGCGAGCAAACCGGCAACCTCGGGCTGGTGCTGGAACGCCTGGCCGATGACCTCGAAGAGCAGCAGGCGCTCAAGGCCAAACTGATTGGCGCGGCGCTGTATCCGGCCATCGTGAGCCTGGTGGCAATCGTGATTGTCTTGTTTTTGGTGACCTACGTGGTACCGCAGGTGGCCCATGTGTTTGCCGGCAGCAAGCGGGCCTTGCCGCTGTTGACGGTGCTCATGATCGGCATGAGCGACTTGGTGCGCAGCTACGGCTGGCTCATGCTGATGGCCATTGTGTTGCTCACCATTGGCACGCGCATGGCCTTGGCCAACGCCGTATTTCGGGAGAAATACGATGCCGCGTGGCTGAATCTGCCGATTCTGGGCAAGCTGGCACGCAGCTACAACACGGCGCGCTTTGCCAGCACCCTGGCGATGCTTTCCGCGGCCGGCGTGCCGATCCTGAAAGCCCTGCAGGCCGCCGCCGAGACGCTGTCCAACAGCGCGATGCGCAGCGACGCGCTGGATGCACTGATTCTGGTGCGCGAAGGTGCGCCGCTGGCCTCGGCGCTGGCACAGAAAAAGCGCTTTCCCGGCCTGCTCGCCATGTTTGCCCGCCTCGGTGAGCAGACCGGCCAACTGCCGCTGATGCTGCAGCGTGCCGCCAAGCAGCTGAGCACCGAAGTGGCACGCCGCGCCATGCAACTGGCGACCCTGCTGGAGCCACTGCTGATCGTGGCGATGGGCGTGGTCGTGATGCTGATCGTGCTGGCCGTGCTACTGCCCATCATCCAGCTCAACCAGCTGGTCAAGTGACGCGCGTATGAAGCAATTTGATGTGGACGCCGTCATCGTGGACCTGGACGGCACGATGGTCGATACCCTTGGCGATTTCGTGGTGGCGCTCAATCTCATGCTGGCCGACTTGCCGCAACCGCATCGAAGCTATCAGGTGACTCGCGCCACCGTGGCGCGGCTGGTGGGCAAAGGCTCTGAACATTTAATAAAAAGCGTTCTAGCCCACGTTAGCACGGCGCAAACAGCTACCAATTTAAGAGCAAGCGCAGCAAGAGTTGCAGAGTTGAGCGCAGACGCTCTGGAACACCTTTACGACCAGGCCTGGCCCAGCTACCAGCGCCATTACCTGGCCATCAATGGCCAGCACGCTCGCGTGTACCCTGGCGTACAGGCCGGGCTGGCCTATCTCCAGGCCCGTGGTTTGAAACTGGCCTGCCTGACCAACAAGCCGACCGTGTTTGCGCAGGCCCTGCTCAAGGCCAAGGGCCTGGACGGTTTTTTCGAGCTGACGTTTGGCGGCGACGCCTTTGCACGCAAAAAACCCGATCCCCTGCCGCTGCTCAAAACCTGCGAGGCGCTCGGCTGCGCACCGCAGCGCACCCTGATGATCGGCGACTCCAGCAACGACGCTCAAGCCGCGCGCGCTGCCGGCTGCCCGGTGCTGCTGGTTACCTACGGCTACAACCACGGTGAGCCGATTCGCGCCGTGGATGCCGATGGCTTCACCGATTCATTGCAAAGCCTGATTCCGTCATATTCTCGGTCGGCGTCGAATTAGAAGGTTTCCCAGTCATCATCGCCGCCCTTGGCAGATGCGGCCTTGGCCGTGACCGTGGTGGCGGTCGGCTTGGACGCCAGCGGCTTCCCCGGTGCCGCCGAGGTCTTGGCCGGCGCGGCTGCCGACGATCGGGCGGCAGCGCCCTTGGGGATGCCAGCACCGCGCCGCTCGGCGCCCTTGAAGGGCGGCGCCCCTGGTTTCGGGGAGCGCACCGCGGCGGCCGGCAGGGCGGGCCCGCGATAAGCGTCCTGGGCGCCCAGTTTGAAAACCGCCACCGTCTGCACCAGGTCCTGCGCCTGTGATTTGAGGCTGCTGGCCGCCGCCGCCATTTCCTCCACCAGGGCCGCATTCTGCTGCGTGGCCTGATCCATTTGCGTCACCGCCTCACCGACCTGCGAAACACCGGCACTTTGTTCGCTGCTGGCGGCGCTGATCTCGCCCATGAGATCGGTCACCCGTTTGATCGAACTGACCACCTCGGTCATGGTGGTGCCGGCCTGGTCCACCAGCGTGGTTCCGTGCTCCACCCGTTCCACACTGGCGTTGATCAATGATTTGATCTCCTTGGCGGCTTCGGCCGAGCGCCCGGCCAGGCTGCGCACCTCGCTGGCCACCACCGCAAAGCCGCGGCCCTGCTCGCCAGCGCGCGCCGCTTCCACCGCGGCGTTCAGGGCCAGGATGTTGGTCTGGAAGGCAATGCCGTCAATGACGCTGATGATGTCCGATATCTTGCGGGAGGCGTCGTTAATGCCTTTCATGGTTTCCACCACCTGGCCGACGACCTCACCGCCTTTGACGGCCACGGTACTGGCATTCAGCGCCAGTTGGTTGGCCTGGCGCGCGCTGTCGGCATTTTGTTTGACCGTGGCGCTGAGTTGCTCCATGGAGGCGGCGGTTTCTTCCAGCGCGCTGGCCTGGCTCTCGGTGCGCGCCGAGAGGTCGTTGTTGCCTTGCGCAATTTCGGCGCTGGCGATGGCCACGCCTTCTGAGCCGTGACGTACCGTGGTAACGACGGTGGAAAAGCTGGTTTGCATGGTGGCCATCGAATGCAACAGGCGCGCCACTTCGTCCCGGCCCTTGGGTCGAATCGCCACCGTCAGGTCGCCCAGGGACATGGCCTCCACCACTTGCACCGCTTTGCCGATGCCGTGGCCAATGGAGCGGGAAATCACCAGCGCCAGCCAGCCCACAATGATCGCGGCCACCAGGGCCACGAGGCCCAGGCCTGTGGCATTGGCGATGAAATCATCCCTCAGGTCGTCCATATACAGGCCCGAGCCCACCACCCAACCCCAGGGCTCAAAACCCTGGACGTAAGAGATTTTTCCGACCGGCACCTCTTTGCCGGGCTTGGGCCACTGGTATTCCATAAATCCAGCCTTGTCCTTGCGCACCTTTTCCGCAAAGGCCTCGAACACGGCGACTCCACTGGGGTCACGGATGGCGCTGCCACTCTTGCCATCCAGTTCGGGTTTGATTGGATGCATGACGACGTTGGCCTGCATGTCGTTGATCCAGAAATACTCGTTCTTGTTGTAGCGCATCTGCCCAATGGCCTGTTTGGCCAGGGTCTGCGCCTGATCGCGCGGCATCTTGCCGGAGGTCTCAAGCTGATAGGCCCAGGCCAGCACGCCCGAAGCGGCTTCCACCTCATAGCGCACCAGTTTCTCTCGATCCAGGCGGCTTTGATGGTATCCGTCCACGACCATGTACATCGATACCGCGATCAAACCCAGAATGCTGATCGCAGTCAGCAAGCCGAGCTTGAATATGATGGAAAACCGGCTCAGTAGGTGCTTCATTGAACTCCTCATGTGGACGCGCCAGCACCGGACTATGGGTTTCTGGACGGGTTAAATGCGAAGAACGAGGGTCTCACCCTAGTTTACTAGGCTTTTGATTCTAGTCATGTTTTTCACCGCAACCCGCATGGATTCTGGCGGTTGCCAAGCCCGCCAGTCACTTATTTGACACCCAGCAGTGCGTCCTTAAGCTTCCAGTCCGCCGGTGCCGAACCCAGCCAGATCGACATCAGGGCGGTGAAGAACTCGGGCTCCTTGAAGGGCTCACCCTGCACCTTGCCCTTGACGGTGATGACGCTACCGGCGCCGGGAATCCATTCGATCATGAAGTTGTCCCCCGTCACCATTTTTTTCTGATCGGAGAAGATCTGGCTCATGCGCATCAGGCCGGGAATCAATTTGGACATTTCGTTCTTGCCCATGTTGTCTTCCATACCGCGGGTCATCAGCTTGCCCAACTCAGCGGCGTCAATGTCGCGCAGCATGGTGATGCTCAAGCGCTTGGGGCCCGGCTGGTTGACAACCTCTTCAGCGGTGCCAGCCTTTTTCCCCAAATACAGCCCGGCGACATAGACTTTGAAAATCCCCCCTTTGTGACGTGTGCCCGCACCATTGAGTTGCAATTTGGCGCCGTTGACCGTGGCGCCGTCTTCCACCTTGACACCATTGATGTCGAGGGTGGCAGCCAGCGTGTTGAGCGCGAGCAGACCCGCGATGGCCGCCAGTGCCAGATTTTTGATGAACTTCATAGACTCTCCAGATAATAGAACGACCGTGCTATTTTGATATCACACTCATTTTGCAGTTGCCTGGGCTGGCGCGCAACAGGGTTTTCGATGAACGGGGGTCTGGGATGGCCCGGTGGGTACGGGTTTGCTACACTGGCAGCATGTTCATTCACCGCATCAGCATCACAGGTTGCAGCGACCGGGGAGCCTGGCCCTGGCGTACGCTGCAAGGCACGTCGGCTCGCGCCTGACTTTTCTCCTTCCTTTGTCTGAATGAATCGCAGCACAGCGTGCTGCCCGCCTGGACCAGGCACGTGCTGATGGCGTCATGCGCAGGCCGCGTGTTTGAACCGCGTCAGTGGGGTCCGGCACTGAATTGAAAGAACCCATCCCGTGATCTCTGAACTCGAATTCAAAAGCCTGAGCGCCCAAGGCTATAACCGCATCCCTCTGATGGCAGAAGCCTTTGCCGATCTGGAAACCCCCTTGTCGCTGTACCTGAAGCTGGCGCACGGCAAAGACGCGCGGCCCGGCGGTGCCTACAGTTTTCTACTGGAATCGGTGGTCGGTGGCGAGCGTTTTGGGCGCTACAGCTTCATCGGCCTGCCGGCCCGCACGCTGGTGCGCTCCATGGGCTTTGGCGCTGAGGTGCGCACCGAGGTGGTGACCGACGGCGCGGTGGTGGAAACCTCGAGCGCCAATCCGCTGGATTTCATCTCGGACTATCAAAAACGTTTCAAAGTCGCGCTGCGTCCGGGCCTGCCGCGTTTTTGCGGTGGCCTGGCCGGCTACTTTGGTTACGACACGGTGCGCTACATCGAGAAGAAGCTCGAAGCCTCGTGCCCGCCCGACACCCTGGGCTGCCCCGACATCCTGCTGCTGCAGTGCGAAGAACTGGCGGTGATCGACAACCTGTCGGGCAAGCTGCACCTGATTGTGTACGCCGACCCGTCCCGCCCCGAGGCCTATGCGAATGCCAAGAAGCGCCTGCGCGAGTTGAAGGACCAGCTCAAATACTCGGTCAGCGCACCGGTGGTCAAGCCGACGCAAGGCTTTCCCGCCGAGCGGGAATTTGCCAAGGCCGATTACATCGCCGCCGTCGAGCGCGCCAAAGAGCTGATAGCTGGCGGCGACTTCATGCAGGTGCAGGTCGGCCAGCGCATCAAGAAGCGCTACACCGAGTCGCCGTTGAGTTTGTACCGGGCCTTGCGCGCGCTCAATCCCAGCCCCTACATGTACTACTACCATTTCGGCGACTTTCATGTGGTGGGGGCGTCACCCGAAATTCTGGTGCGCCAGGAGCAGGTGACGACCGACGGACGGGCCGAGCAGAAAATCACCATCCGTCCGCTGGCCGGCACCCGTCCGCGTGGCGCCAGCCCGGAGCTGGACAAGGCGGCCGAAGTGGAATTGATCAACGACCCCAAGGAACGCGCCGAGCACGTCATGCTGATCGACCTGGCCCGCAACGACATTGGCCGCATTGCCAAAATTGGCAGCGTGAAAGTGACCGAGGCCTTTAGCGTGGAGCGCTACAGCCACGTGATGCACATCGTGAGCAATGTGGAGGGCACGCTCCTTGATGGCATGACCAGCATGGACGTGCTCAGAGCCACCTTCCCTGCGGGGACGCTGACCGGCGCGCCCAAGGTGCATGCCATGGAGCTGATTGACCAGCTGGAGCCGAGCAAACGCGGCCTCTATGGCGGCGCCTGCGGTTACCTCAGTTATGCCGGCGACATGGACGTGGCGATTGCGATCCGCACCGGCATCATCAAGGACCAGACGCTGTACGTGCAGGCGGCAGCCGGTGTCGTGGCCGATTCGGTGCCGGAGCTGGAGTGGCAAGAAACCGAGGCCAAGGCGCGGGCCTTGTTGCGGGCCTCTGAATTGGTTGAAGAAGGCCTGGAGTGAACCGTCTCCTGACTTATTGGAGACCCTGGCTGCTGCTGGCAGCTTGTTTGGGGGCGCTGGGCTCTTTTCTTGTCTTCAACCTCCACCGCGAGCATGAACGCATCGAGGCGGTGGAACGCGAGCGCCTGACCACGCAGTCAAAGGTGATCGAAGACAACCTCTCGCGACAGCTGGTGGCCATCAACCTCGCGCTGGAATCGGTCATTGCCGAGCTGCCCTACTGGGCGGCCCAGCCCGATGGCAAAGCACGCGCTATGCGCCGGCTCAAGAGCATGGAGGTATCGATGCCTTCGGTGCGCACCTTTGTGGTACTGGATGCCAAGGGGATCGTCACCCTGTCGAACCGTGACGAGCTGATAGGGATCAATGCTGATCAGCGCGACTATTTTCAGGCGCCTTTGCGCTCACCGAGCCCAAAAACCTTCTTCATCAGTTCGCCGTTCAAAACAGTCCTGGGAAACTTTGTCATCAACGTGAGCCGCACCATCGTGGGCCCCCATGGCGAATTCGCGGGCGTAGTGTCCGCCGCAGTTGATCCGGTGGACATCCAGATATTGCTGAATTCAGTGCGCTATGCCGATGACATGCGGTCGATGGTGGTGCATGGCGACGGCCAACTATTCATGAGCCAACCCGCATTGCCCGATGTGATGGGCAGGAATTTATCGGTGCCAGGTTCCTTTCTCAGGCAGCATCTGGAAAGCAAACGCCCGGTCAGCGATTTCGAAGGCATCGCCACATCCACCGGAGACAAGCGGCTACCGGTGCTGCGAACCATCCAGCCGGCTGACCTGGCCATGGACAAACCGCTGGTCGTGTCCCTCAGCCGGGGGTGGGATGCCTTATTTGCGCCCTGGCAGCGCGATGTCAGGAGCCAGCTTCTGGTGTACGCGCTATTCGTGTTGCTGTGCCTGGCGGGCCTCTTCATCTATCAACGTCAACGGCTACAGCAGCGCGTGATCAATCAGCGGCTCAAGCTGGCAACGGAGGCCACGGGTGTCGGCATATGGGAGCTCGATTTGAAAAGCCGACGCTACCACTGGGATCCGGCGATGTTTGATTTGTTCGGGCTGGACCCGAAAACGGTCAATGCGCTCAACAATGACTGGCAGCAGCTCCTCTTGCCAGAGGAGCTGCTGCGCATGAAGGACGCGACCCGCTCCACGATCCAACAAGGCCAGCCGTTTGACCTGACGTTCCAGATTCGGCGCCACGATGGCCAGCTGCGTTTTATGCGCAATCGGGCGGTGCTCTATGACGACGGCTCCAACGCACCCAGTCGCCTGATCGGAACGACCGAGGACGTCACCGAGCGCAAGATGCGGGAGGTCGATTTGCGCGTTGCCGCCACCGCCTTCGAGGCCAATGAAAGCATGTTCGTCACCGACACCCAGGCGGTAATCCTTCGCGTTAACCAGGCCTTTGTCGACGTATCGGGCTACAGCGCAGAAGACGTGGTGGGCCAGACCCCGCGATTTTTGCAGTCGGGGCGGCACGACCCTGCGTTTTATGCGGCCCTGCAGGCGCGCTTGAGACAGGACGGTGCCTGGCGCGGTGAAATATGGAATCGGCGCAAAAGCGGACAAGTGTTTCCTGACTGGCTCAGCATCAGCGCCGTATGCGACGACGCCGGTGCTGTGACGCACTACGTTGCCACCCACACCGACATCACCCAGCGCAAGGCGGCCGAAGAAGAGATCAGGCAGCTGGCCTTTTACGACCCACTCACCAGCCTGCCCAACCGGCGCCTGCTGCAGGATCGGCTGCATCAGGCGGTGATTCAAGCCAAACGGGACGGTCGCCGCGTGGCGCTGATATTCCTCGATCTGGACAAGTTCAAACCGGTCAATGACGAATTCGGTCATCTGGCGGGCGATGAACTCCTGAAGGCCGTCGCGCAACGTTTGCAGGCGTGTGTGCGTGAATCGGACACGGTGGCACGCGTTGGCGGCGATGAATTTGTGGTGTTATTGGCCCACATCGAGACGGCGCAGGACGCGATGGCGGTCGCCGAAAAAACGCATGCGGTGTTAAATCAGCCTTTCACTTTGTCGCCAGGGCGGCAGGTGAGCATCTCGTCCAGCGCGGGTGTTGCCGTTTACCCTGAACATGGCCTGAATGAAACCATGCTGACGACGCATGCCGATGCGGCGATGTACCAGGCCAAATCGGATGGCCGCGATAGATTTGTACTGTTTCACCCCGCTGACTGAGCATTCAACCGGATAGACCCTATGAAACTTCTGATGATCGACAACTACGACTCGTTCACCTACAACATCGTCCAGTACCTGGGCGAGCTGGGGGCGGAGGTTGAAGTCTTTCGCAACGACGAAATCACGCTGGCTGACATCGACGCGCGGCTCCGGGCCGGGCAGCTGGACCGGCTGGTGATCTCGCCAGGCCCCTGTTCACCCACCGAGGCCGGCATTTCGGTCGCCGCCATCCAGCACTTCGCGGGCAAACTGCCGATTTTGGGCGTATGCCTGGGGCATCAAGCCATTGGCGCAGCCTTTGGCGGCAAGATCATCCGGGCGCAGCAGCTGATGCATGGCAAGACCAGCGTCATCAGCACCACGCAGGAGGGCGTGTTCGCCGGGCTGCCCGCGCAGTTCACGGTCAACCGCTACCACTCGCTGTCGATTGATCGCCCCAGCTGCCCCGCGTGTCTCAAGATCACAGCCTGGACCGACGACGGTGAAATCATGGGCGTGAAGCACACCACGCTGGACATCGAGGGCGTGCAGTTTCATCCCGAGAGCATCCTGACCGAGCACGGGCACGCCATGCTGAAGAATTTTTTGAAACCTCGCGGGACCGACCGCGGCGACGCCCAGCGCAGCAGCGCCGCCCCCGACTGAGCCGGCCGCGGGCGAGGCTTTGTTTGCTATGAATAATATAGCTTGTTACGCAATATGCACGAGAGCTACAGGCCAGAATGATCTACAGAAAGTGTTCACGAAAGGTTTTAAATACCCTCTGCTGAACCCGAAGGTCGTCTTGTTTTTTTGGGTCTTTTTGCAACGCGCCATGCACTGGCTGGAACGCGTCGCCGGTGCCCGGTTCATCGGATTTGGACTGAAGCCGGCCCTGATGGACAATCCCTCTCACTAAAACCTTGCCAGGAATGAGCATGACCCACACCAACCAGATCACCCCGCAAGAAGCCTTGCTGCGCACCATCGAGCACCGGGAGATTTTTCACGACGAGATGCTGCACATCGTGCGTCAGATCATGAACGGCGAGTGGTCGCCGGTCATGATGGCGGCCTTGATCACCGGCTTGCGCGTCAAGAAGGAAACCATTGGTGAAATCACCGCCGCCGCGCAGGTGATGCGCGAGTTTTCCACCAAGGTGCATGTGGCCGACAAAACCCATCTGGTCGACATCGTGGGCACCGGTGGCGACGGCTCGCACACTTTCAATATCTCGACCTGCGCCATGTTTGTGGCCGCGGCAGCCGGGGCCAAGGTCAGCAAGCACGGTGGCCGCAGCGTCAGCAGCAAGAGTGGCAGCGCCGACGTGATGGAGTCGCTGGGCATCAACATCAACCTCTCGCCCGAGGCGATTGCGAAGTGCATCGAACAGGTCGGCGTCGGCTTCATGTTCGCGCCGAATCACCATCCGGCCATGAAAAACGTGGCGCCGGTGCGCAAAGAGCTGGGCATCAAGACCATCTTCAACCTGCTCGGGCCGCTGACCAACCCGGCCAGCGCGCCGAATATTCTGATGGGCGTGTTTCACCCGGACTTGGTGGGCATCCAGGTGCGGGCGCTGCAGCGCCTGGGCGCCGAGCACGCCGTCGTGGTGTACGGCAAGGACGGCATGGATGAGGTCAGTCTGGGCGCGGCCACGCTGGTGGGCGAGCTCCACAACGGTGAAATCACCGAGTATGAAATTCACCCGGAAGATTTCGGCATGGTGATGGCCAGCAACCGCGCGCTCAAGGTGGAGACGCCCGAGCAGTCCAAAGCCATGCTGCTGGGGGTGCTGGACAATGTGGCCGGTTCGGCACGAGACATCGTGATTCTCAACGCCGGTGTGGGATTGTATGCTGCTAATGTGGTTGATTCGATGGCAACCGGCGTGAAACGTGCGCGAGCAGCTATCGAATCAGGAGCAGCCAGGGCCAAGCTGACGCAACTGGTCGACTTGTCGCAACAATTGAAAGGCGTGTCCGCATGAACACGCTTATGACGGTAATTATTTTGCTGAATAGGGATACAAAGTGACTAACATACTGGACAAAATCGTCGCCGTCAAACGCGAGGAAATCGCCGTGGCGCTGAACAAAAAATCCCTGGCTTTCATGCGGACCGACGCCGAGTCCCGCGTTTTGACGCGGGATTTCGTCGGTGCCCTACGCGCCAAAATCGCGGCCGGGCAGCCCGCCGTGATTGCCGAAATCAAGAAGGCCAGTCCGTCCAAAGGCGTGTTGCGCGAGGACTTCATTCCGGCCGATATTGCACAAAGCTACTCCGAACATGGCGCAGCTTGTTTGTCAGTGCTCACCGACGTGCAGTTTTTTCAGGGCGGCGTGGACTACCTCAAGCAGGCCCGTGCCTCCTGCCAGTTGCCGGTGCTGCGCAAGGACTTCATCGTGGACGCCTACCAGGTGTACGAGTCGCGCGCCATGGGCGCCGACGCCATATTGTTGATTGCGGCCATCCTGGACGACGCGCAGATGAAAGATTTTGAGGCGATGGCCCGCAGCCTGGACATGGCGGTACTGGTGGAAGTGCATGACGCGCCTGAGTTGGCACGCGCACTGAAGCTCAAAACACCCCTGATCGGCATCAACAACCGCAACCTCAAGACCTTTGAGGTATCGATCGATACCACCCTGTCCTTGATGCGCAATGTGCCTTCCGAGCGCCTGCTGGTGACGGAAAGCGGCATCCAGACCCGCGAAGATGTGCTGCGACTGGGGGCCGCCGGTATCAACGCGTTTTTGGTGGGTGAAGCGTTCATGCGGGCGCCGGACCCGGGTGCGGCGCTGGCGGACCTGTTTGCAGCAGGCTGACATATTTGCCGGCGCGCCATCGCGCCTGACCGACTGGGCGCCAGAGACCTGGCCGGTGGCGGATGACTGGCGCCCCGTCGTCGCTCATTATCTGGCCAGCGAAACGGCCCGGCAATTGGGCGAGTTCATGCGTGATCGCCTCGCGGCTGGCGCCATCATTTATCCGCCGCAGCCATTGCACGCGCTGGCGTTGACGCCGCTGGCGCAGGTCAAGGTCGTCATTCTGGGGCAGGACCCGTATCACGGTCCTGGACAGGCGCAAGGATTGGCATTTTCCGTGGCGTCGGGCGTCCCACTGCCGCCGTCCTTGCGCAACATCTTCAAGGAAATTGCCCGGGATCCCGCGCTCGTGCCAGGTGCCTTGCCCGTACCCGGCGATGGCTCACTGGTGCGCTGGGCGCAGCAAGGTGTCCTGCTGCTCAATACCTGCCTCACGGTCGAAGCCGGTCAGCCCGCCAGCCATGCCCGGCGCGGTTGGGAGATGCTGACGGATGCCATCGTCAAGGCCGTGTCAGGCAAAGATAGTGCGGTGGTGTTCCTGTTGTGGGGTGCCCATGCGCAGAGCAAACAGGGTTTGATCGCGGCGACTGGCGCAGCTCCCGGCAGCGCCAAGCCCGGTCATTTGGTGCTGACGGCCAACCACCCGTCCCCGCTGTCCGCCATGCGGCCACCCAATCCTTTTCTGGGATGCGGTCATTTTGGTCTGGCAAATGCGTTTCTGCAGCAACATGGATGCCCGGCGATTGCCTGGTAGGCTCAATTTCCTTGTTAGATTTCGACTGGCACCTTGTTTTCATGGCATAATCCACGGTTCACCTAGGAGAGGTGGCCGAGTGGTTAATGGCAGCAGACTGTAAATCTGCCCTCTTACGAGTACGATGGTTCGAATCCATCCCTCTCCACCAGTGATCGATTGACTGTTAGATAGCCGTTGGGGCGTGTGCGTGAATGTGTGCGGAGACGCGCAGCGGTTGCTTGCAAGGCAGGCCTGTGCGGGGTTCGTATAGTGGTAATACCTTAGCCTTCCAAGCTAAAGCGAGGAGTTCGATTCTCCTACCCCGCTCCACAGTTGATTTGTTTGGCTGGTTGTGAAAGTTTTTTGATTGACCTGTTTTGACGGGTTCAATTTGCCCATTTGGCTCAGTGGCAGAGCACTCCCTTGGTAAGGGAGAGGTCCCGGGTCCGATTCCCGGAATGGGCACCAGTTTTTGGTGCATCAATTGGGCGTGCTGACTGGATGTTGGTACTGGTTGATGCAAGATAATTTTTTGATTTGACAGTCCTTTACTTTTCGGAGCCTGAAAATGGGAAAAGAAAAATTC
>NZ_DHXT01000223.1 GCF_002413825.1 Rhodoferax sp. UBA5149 | reverse complement strand
ATCGACGAGATGGGCATGCGCCACACCATGGTGCAGGCCTTGAAGGGGGTCGATGCCAACACCCATTTGCACGTGAGCCTGGACGTTGATTTTCTGGACCCCGACATCGCGCCCGGTGTCGGCACCACGGTGCGCGGTGGCCCGACCTACCGCGAGGCGCAGTTGTGCATGGAAATGATTGCCGATACCGGACGCCTGGCCTCGCTCGACGTGGTGGAACTCAACCCGGCATTGGACCTACGCAACCAGACCGCGGAGCTGGCCGTTGACTTGATCGAAAGCCTGTTTGGCAAGAGCACGCTGATGCGCAAACCCAACGGTAAACCCTGATCACGCGCGCCAGGCGTGCTGGTCACGGCAGCCCCGACAAGTCCGGGACTCGATTGGCTTGAGGAATATTTCACTGCGATTGCCGACATATTTGGTGAGTAATTAATCAAATAAGTAGTAACCATAGTGGAGATATTTAATTGATTGGAGATTGCCGTGCGCTTGCCTTTTTCTTACCGACCCGAAGCCCAGATCGTCTCCAGTCACCTGGGCTCGCTCGCCAGCGCCCTGGACTGGGCCGCCGCCGCCAAGGTGGCCATGCCCTGGGTGCAGGCGGTGCGCCAGAACCCGCCGCCGTTCTGGGCGATGGAGAGTTTGCTCAAGGAGTACCCGATCTCCAGCGCCGAGGGCGTGGCCCTGATGCGCCTGGCCGAAGCACTGCTGCGCGTGCCGGACGCCGAAACCGCGATTGCCCTCACCGCCGACCAGCTGGGCCGCGCCGACTTTGACACTGCCGGTGACAAAACGCTGGCGCGGCTTTCCAGCACGGCGATCGCCATGAGCAAGAAGTTTTTGCCCGACAGCGAGGCGCCGACCGGCATCTTTGCCAAGCTGGGCGCCCGTTCGGTGGTGGCCGCCACCCTGCGCGCGGTGCAGTTGCTGGGCCGTCAGTTTGTGCTGGGCCAGACCATTGTCGAGGCCATGGAAGAGGCCGGCTCGGCCAAACGCAAGAGCCGCAACCTGCGCTACAGCTACGACATGCTGGGCGAGGGCGCACGCACCGATGCCGACGCGCTGAAATACCTCGCGAGCTACCAGAATGCTATTCAATCAATAGCTACCAGCAACCATGCTGCGGGGGCTTGCGAGCATAACGATGGTATCTCCATCAAGCTCAGCGCGCTCCATCCGCGCTATGAAGACGCGCAAATGAAGCGCGTCATGAGCGAGCTGGTGCCGCGCGTCTGGGGCCTGTGCGAACAGGCGGCGCGCGCCAACATCAACCTCACCATCGACGCCGAAGAGGTCGACCGCCTGGAGTTGTCGCTCGACGTCTTTGAGGCGCTGGCGTCCAAAGTGGCGCAGCAATTCCCGCGCTGGACCGGCTTTGGCGTGGCGATGCAGGCCTACCAGACGCGAGCCCTGGAACTGATCGAACACCTCACCGCCCTGGGGCGCAGATACCAGATCCGCCTGATGTGCCGCCTGGTCAAAGGCGCCTACTGGGACGCCGAAATCAAACGCGCCCAGGAGATGGGGCTGCCGGCCTACCCGGTGTTCACGCACAAGCACCACACCGATATCGCCTACCTGGCCTGCGCCCGTGCCTTGCTGGACGCGCCGGACGCCATTTACCCCCAGTTCGCCACCCACAACGCGGCCACCATCGCCGCCATTCTGCAAATGGGCGCCAAGAGCGCCGCGCCGTTCGAGCTGCAGCGCCTGCACGGCATGGGCGAGGGCGTCTACCGCGAGGTCTTGAAGAACCCGCTGATCGCCTGCCGCGTCTACGCCCCGGTCGGTGCGCACAAAGACCTGCTGGCCTACCTGGTGCGCCGCCTGCTGGAAAACGGCGCCAACTCGTCCTTCGTGCACCAGCTGGCTGACGAGTCGGTCGGCATGCAGGAGCTGCTGATTTCGCCGCTGCGCCTGGAGCCCGAAACCTCCTTGCCGCTGCCGCTGGACCTCTTTGGCGCAGCCCGCAAAAACAGCGCCGGGCTCGACCTGACGGTGCAATCCATGCGCGAGCCCCTGCTCGCCGCCTACCAGACGGTGCAGCTGCCCGAGGTGCCGGTGTTTGATGCCAAATTGGTCTCCAGCCCTCTGGAAATAAGCGCGAGCAGCTATAAAAAGTGGAGCAAGACGGAAGTGAGCGAGCGCGCCGCCATCCTGCGCCGCGCGGCGGACGAGTTGCAGAAGCAGCTGCCCAAGTTCTGCGCCCTGCTGGTCAAGGAAGCGTTCAAGACCTGGGGCGATGCCGTCAGCGAGGTGCGCGAGGCGGTGGACTTCATGCGCTATTACGCCAACGAGGCTGAACGCGTCATGGCACCGGTCGCCATGCCCGGACAGTCCGAGGGTGTGACGCATGACCAAGACTCGGAGGTGACGCATGGCGTCACGGGCGAGAGCAACGAGCTGCGCCTGATCGCGCGCGGCCCCTGGGTTTGCATCAGCCCATGGAACTTCCCGCTTGCCATCTTCATGGGCCAGGTGGCCGCCGCCCTGGCCACCGGCAACACCGTGCTGGCCAAACCGGCCGAGCAAACCCCTGGCGTCGCGCTGGAGGCGGTCAAACTGCTGATCGCCGCCGGTGTGCCCGAAGGCGCGCTGCAACTGCTGCACGGCCCCGGTGAAACCGTCGGCGCCGCCCTGGTGGCGGCACCCGGCGTCGCCGGTGTCGTGTTCACCGGCTCGACCCAGGTCGCCAAAATCATCAACCGCGCGCTGGCCGCCAAGGACGGCCCCATCGTGCCGCTGATTGCCGAGACCGGCGGCATCAACGCCATGCTGGTGGACAGCACGGCCTTGCCCGAGCAGGTCAGCGATGCCGTGATGCAGTCCGCCTTCAGAAGCGCCGGTCAGCGCTGCTCGGCGCTGCGGCTGCTCTGTGTGCATTCCAGAATAGCCGACCATGTGATCGAGATGATTCAAGGCGCGGCCCAGGAACTGGTCAGCGGTGACCCGCGCGAGCTCGCCACCGACGTCGGGCCGGTGATTGACGCCGAAGCCTACCAAGGCATCCAGCAGCACCTCAAGCGCCTGCGTTTGGAGTCAAAACCACTGCTGGCCCCCGCCCATATTGCGCAAGGTGCTACCAAATCAATAGCAAATCTGATTCCGCCGCAGGCTTTTGAAATCAGGACTATTGCCGACATGCAGCAGGAGATCTTCGGCCCGGTGCTGCACATCGTGCGCTGGAGCGGCGACCCGATGAAGGTGATCGAGCAGATTAACGCCCTGGGCTATGGCCTGACGATTGGCATCCAGAGCCGCATCGATAGTCGGGCGCAGGCCCTGGCCAGAGCCGCGCATGTGGGCAACGTCTACATCAACCGCAACCAGATCGGCGCCGTGGTCGGCGTGCAACCGTTCGGCGGCGAAGGCTTGAGCGGCACGGGACCCAAGGCTGGTGGCCCGCATTACCTGTATCGCTTCTGTGCCGAGCAGACCATCACCGTCAACACCACGGCGGCGGGGGGGAATGTGGCCTTGCTGGCGGGGTGAGGCTCCCCAGCGACATGCATGAGGGTTGGGTCCTCCAGGCAAGGCATCAGGACGACGGACGGCGGGCTTGCAGCAAAGGCTGCGCCAGTTGATTGAACAGTGCCGCCAGTTCCGCCGGGGGCAGCGGCGCGCGCTGCTCTACCCACCAGCTCAACAATTCCACGAAGCCCGCCGCCAGCCAGCGCGCGGCCGCCTGGCGCGGCAGACCGTCTGTTGACGCTGGCAACTCCTCGCTGACCAGGCGAATCACCATTTCGCGAAAGCGTTGCTGCACGACATAGCCACTGCGGCGGCCGATCATGCCGCGAAAGATTTTGCGTTGCTCGTGGGCATGCTCAATCAGCCCCAGCGCAAAACGAAACCCGCCCGGTGTATCGATCACGCCGTGGCTGCGGTCCGCCTGCGCTTGGGCTTGGCGTTGCAGTTCGGCCTGCAGATCCTCCAGACCTCCCACCAACAGCGCATCCTTGTTGGGGTAGTGCGAATAGAAGGTGGAACGTCCGATGTTGGCGCGCTCGCACACGTCTTGCACGGCAATATCGTCCCAACCCCGTTCGGCGATCAAGTCGACCAAGGCGCCGCGCAAGGCCTCGCGGGTGCGCGCGCTGCGGCGATCCAGGGCGGCGTTGAGGGGTAGCTGGGTCATGGCGATTCCTGAACACAAAAGCAGTTGGTGTCCGGAATTGGACAAAACGGCGACTGCCGTGTCTGGACGCGAACGCCCGACACGGCCAAGATGGACACCTGTCTACTATAGAACGGATGTCCCGATGATTGAACTGCGCAATGTGAGCAAACGCTACCCCGGCCCCGACGGTGGCACCTGCGCCTTGGATGGCCTGAGCCTGACTCTGCCGGATGGCGAGTTTGTCGCCATTGTGGGCAAGTCGGGCAGCGGCAAATCCACCTTGATCAACCTGATCGCCGGCATTGACCGCCCCAGTGCGGGCGAAGTGGTGGTGGCCGGCACGGCCGTGCACACCTTGGATGAGAGCCGCCTGGCGAGCTGGCGCGGTCGCCACGTGGGGGTGGTGTTCCAGTTCTTCCAGTTGCTGCCGACCTTGACCGTGCTGGAGAACGTGATGCTGCCCATGGACTTTTGCGCCACCTATGCGAAGGCACAGGCGCGTGAGCGTGCGCTGCGGCTGCTGGCGGATGTGGGCATCGCCGAGCACGCGCACAAGCTGCCATCGGCCTTGTCGGGTGGGCAGCAGCAGCGCGCGGCGATTGCCCGTGCGCTGGCCAATGACCCGCCCCTGATCGTGGCCGACGAGCCCACCGGCAACCTGGACACTGCCACCGCCGACGCGGTGTTGGCCTTGCTCTGCGGCCTGGCCCGCACCGGCAAGACGGTGCTGATGGTGACGCATGAGCGCGACGTCAGCCGCATTGCCGACCGCGTGGTGACGCTGGCCGATGGTCGAGTGGTGGACAACCAGCGCATGCCCACACGCCAAGCGGCGCAGACCCAGGCGGAGTGCCATGCGTAAGGCACTTGCGGCGCTGCTGCTGTTGTTCGCCTCCGGTACCGGCACGCTCAGCGCTGCGGCAGAGCCGCCCGAGCGGGGTGAACTTCTCGTCCACGCGACGGGCTTTGCCAATGCCCGTGGCCACGCGGTGGCCAAACTGTTTGTGGCTGGCGACAAGGTCTTGGAGTCAGGGCGCTGGCAACTGGTGGCACCCATTGAAGCGGATGGCGCGGCGTTCCGCTTTGGCGGCCTGCCGGCAGGACGCTATGCCGTGGTCGTGTTCCACGACGTGAACGATAACCTGGCCATCGACCATGGCTGGTTCGGGCCATCGGAGCCGCTCGGGTTTTCAGGCGGTTTTGCGCTGAGTTGGGTGTCGGGACGGCCCGATTTTGAGCGCCTGCAGTTTGACTTCAAACCGCCGCTGCAGACATTGGAAGTGAGGGTGCGATGAGTATGCGTTGGATCAAACTGTGGCGCGACGTGCGCACTGAGCGAGGGCGTTTCTCCCTGATGCTGGTGGCGGTGGTGGTGGCGCTGGCTGCACTGGGCGCGGTGCTGGGGGCCTATGCGGTGCTGACGCGCGAGATGGCGGTCAACTATTCTGCAACCGCGCCCGCGCATGCTACGCTGGAGATGCGTGGCGATGTGACACCTGAGGTGCTGGCGCTGGCCAGAAGCCATCCCCTGGTGGCGCAGGCACAGGCGCGTGACGTGCTCACGGCGCGCGCCCTGGTGGGCGACGAATGGCGGCCGGTGCTGCTGTTCGCGCAGGATGACGGCACGCAATTAACCGTCAGTCGATTCCTGCCAAGAGAGGGCAGCAGCGCACCCGTCACCGGCAGTGTGCTGCTGGAACACACGGCCACCGGCGTGCTGGCGGCGCAGATTGGCAGCCAGTTGCTTCTCAAGACGCAGCATGGCCGGGAGCAGGCGCTGCCGGTCAGCGGTCTGGTGCACGACCCCGGTCTGGCGCCAGCCTGGCAGGAGCGCACCGGCTATGTCTACCTGGACCGCGGCAGCCTGCGCCAACTCGGCGAAGACGGCGCCTTGCATGAGTTGCGGGTGCGCTTTCGTGACACGCCCGAAACCATGGCCGCCGTGCAGGCCGCAGCCGAATCGCTGGCGCAGGCTTTGCAGCGCGAAGGCCACGCGGTGCTGGAGCTGCGCGTGCCGCCACCGCGCCAGCACCCGCACCAGCGGCAGATGACCACGGTGCTGTTTTTGCTGCTCGCCTTCAGCGTGATGACCCTGGTGCTGGCCGCCGTGCTGGTGGCCAATACGTTGGTGGCCTTGTTGGCGCGCCAGGTGCGCGAGATCGGCGTGATGAAGACGCTGGGCGCCAACACGCCGCAATTGGTGCGCATGTACCTGCTGCTGGTGGCCGCCATCGGCCTGGCCGCACTGCTGGTGGCACTGCCGCTGGGGCTGATCGGCACGCAGGTGTTTTCAGCGTCGGTGGCGCGCTTGCTGAACCTGACGCTGACGCAGGCCCAAGCGCCCTGGTGGGTGCTGGCGCTGCAAACGGCGGCGGCTTTTGGGGTGCCGATGCTGGTGGCGGCGGTGCCGGTGTGGTCGGCCTGCCGCGTCACGGTGCGCGAGGCCGTGGACCGCCACGGTGCGGGCGGCGAGCGTTTGCGCCAGCGCATCAGCCGCTGGCCGGTGGCGCTGCGCAATGTGTTGCGCAAGCCGGTGCGCCTGGGCTTGACGCTAGGCCTGTTGGCGGTGGGGGGTGCCATGTTCATGAGCGCGCTGAATGTGTCGGGCAGTTGGCAGGCCACCATCGACAAGGTCTACCAGACCCGCCACTACGACGTCGAAGTGCGCTTCCATGCGCTTGAGGCGCTGCAGCGGCGCGACAGCCTGCGCCAACTCCCCGGCGTGCGCCAGGTGGAGGCCTGGGGCTACAGCCCGGCCGCCTTTGCCCGCCCGGGCCAGATCGATGTGTCGCGTGCCTACCCCGATCGCGGCCACGGCGCATTTGCCGTCATGGCGCCACCGCCGGGCACGCGCCTGATCGACTTCCCCGTGCGCGCGGGGCGCTGGCTGCAGGGCGATGACCGCGATGCGGTGGTCTTGAACCATGCAGCGGCGGCGCAGCAGCCGCAACTCAAGCTGGGCGACCCGGTGCTGCTGTCCATCGCGGGCCACACGAGTACCTGGCGACTGGTGGGCATCGTCGAGGAGATTGGTGCCGCCGGTGTGGCCTACGTCAACGCGCAGGCGTTCGCGCAGGCCACAGGAAGCGCGGGCAGTGTGGGCAGTGCGGCAGGCGGTGCGGGTGGCGCGCGCATGCTGCGTCTGGTCACCGACGCGGCCACGCCCGCCGAGCGCGCCCAGCGCATACGGCAGATCGAGGCCGCGCTGCTCAACAGCGGTGCCGGCGTCGAGACGGTGCAGCCGCTCAGCGAGTTGCGCAACGCCATGGGCGAGCACATCGTGATCCTGATCCGTGCCTTGATGGCGCTGGCCTTGGGGATGGCCGCGGTCGGGGGCTTGGGTCTGACGTCGACCCTGGGCATCAGCGTGCTGGAGCGCACCCGCGAGCTGGCCGTGATGAAGACCCTGGGCGCAACCCGCGCGCGGCTGATGCGCCTGATCATGGGAGAGGCCCAGATCGTGGCGCTGCTGAGCGTGGCTGCGGCCCTGGCGCTGTCGCTGCCTTTGACCTGGCTGCTCGACGTGATGATCGGTCAGCTGGGTTTTGTGGCGGCCTTGCCCTTTGTGGTGTCGCCCGTGGCGCTGCTGATGTGGCTGGCACTGGTGCTGGCGTTGTCGGCGCTGGCGGCCTGGGTACCCGCCCGGCGTGCGGCGGAGCTGCCGATTGCGCTGGCGCTGGCCCAAGTGTAGGAGCCCGCCTGAGAACGACGTCGGGCCGGTGATCGACGCCGCAGTCTATCAAGGCATCCAGCACCACCTGCGGCGCTTGCATGTTGAGTAAAAACCACTTCTGGTCCCCGCCAATGCTACGCAAGCAGCTATCAAATAAATAGCAAACCTGATTTCGCCGCAAGCTTTTGAAACCAGGGCCATCACCGTCAACACCACGGCGCCGCTAGTCGATGCGGCTTGCTGCGCCCGGCGCGCTGTCTGCGGACACAAAAGGCTGCGAGCGCATCCACTTCGT
>NZ_DHXT01000170.1:3618-4565 GCF_002413825.1 Rhodoferax sp. UBA5149 | reverse complement strand
CAGGGCACGACCACCGTGCACGATCTGCTGGACTCCGACGACACGCGCGTCATGCTGGATGCCTTGCAGCTACTGGGCTGTGGTGTGCGGCAAAGCGGCAGCTCGGTTGAGATCGACGGGCTGGACGGCCAGCTCAGTAACAAAAAAGCCGATCTGTTCATGGGCAACGCCGGCACGGCGATACGCCCGCTCACCGCGGCCCTCGCGGTAATGGGGGGCGATTTTGAGTTGCGCGGTGTGCCGCGCATGCATGAGCGTCCGATTGGCGACCTGGTCGATGCGCTGCGCCAGCTTGGCTGCCGCATCGATTACCTGGGGCAGCAGGGCTTTCCGCCGCTGCGCATTGGCGAACCCACCCTGCAACTGGACGCACCGATCCGGGTCCGCGGCGATGTGTCGAGCCAGTTTCTCACCGCCCTGTTGATGGCACTGCCATTAGTGGCTGATAAAGACATCGTCATTGAGGTGGTGGGCGAGCTGATCTCCCGCCCCTATATTGAAATCACGCTGAACCTGCTGGCGCGTTTTGGCATCGACGTGGTGCGGGATGGCTGGCAACGTTTCACCATTCCGGCCGCAAGCCAGCTCACGTCACCCGGCACACTGCACGTTGAAGCAGACGCCTCATCCGCTAGCTATTTCATAGCGCTTGGCGCAATAGCGACGGGGGCTGGAGGCCAAAAAAGCATAAAGATTGAGGGCGTGGGGGCGGATTCCATCCAGGGTGACATCCGCTTCATCGAAGCCGCGCAAATGATGGGCGCCCAGGTAGCTAGTGGCCCCAACTGGCTGGAGGTGTCACGCGGCAGCTGGCCACTGAAAGCCATTGATCTGGACTGCAACCACATCCCCGATGCCGCGATGACGCTGGCGGTGATGGCGCTGTACGCCCAGGGCAGCACCACGCTGCGCAACATCGCCAGCTGGCGCGTCAAGGAAACCGACCG
>NZ_DHXT01000170.1:1269-3444 GCF_002413825.1 Rhodoferax sp. UBA5149 | reverse complement strand
GCCATGGCCACCGAACTTCGCAAGCTGGGCGCCACGGTGGAAGAAGGCGCGGATTTCATTCGCGTGACACCACCGGCCAGCCCCGCCCACTGGCAAGCCGCCAGCATCCATACCTACGACGACCACCGGATGGCCATGTGTTTTTCACTGGCCGCCTTCAACCCGGCCGGTCTTCCGGTGCGCATTGAAGACCCGAAGTGCGTGGCCAAGACCTTCCCCGACTACTTCGAAGCGCTGTTTTCCCTGGCCCAGACACGGACCAGCGCCATTCCCGTCATTTGTGTCGATGGCCCGACCGCCTCCGGCAAGGGCACGCTGGCGGCGGTATTGGCGACCGAGCTGGGCTACCATTTCCTCGATTCCGGCTCGCTCTACCGCATCACGGCGCTGGCCGCCATGCAGGCCGGTCTGTCACTGGATGCCGCGCATGAGCAGGCGATCGCGGACCTGGTTCAGAGTCTGTCCATTCAGTTTACGGAGGGCCGGGTGCGGCTCAACGGCACCGATGTCAGCGACACCATACGCACCGAAGAGGCGGGCATGAACGCCTCCCGGGTCTCGGCGCTGCCCAAGGTCCGCCTGGCGCTGGTTGACCTGCAACACGGTTTTCGCCAGTTGCCCGGACTGGTCGCTGACGGGCGCGACATGGGAACCATCATCTTCCCAGAGGCGGCGCTCAAGGTGTTTTTGACCGCCAGCGCCGAGCGGCGGGCGGAAAGACGCTACAAACAATTGATTTCAAAGGGAATTTCAACTACACTCCCATCTCTTCGCGCTGATCTGGAAGCACGTGATGCACGGGATTCGTCCCGCAGCGTCGCGCCTCTCAAGCCAGCGCAAGATGCCCGGTTGCTGGACAACTCGGATTTGACGGTTGAAAAATCGGTCGATCTGGTGTTGGACTGGTGGCAGGGCAAACAGCCTTTCAGCGCAATCTGAAAGATTGCACCGGTCCACACCAGCCTTCTCGCGCTGCTCAAGCGCACTGCTGATGTGGTTCAACAAACTAACCCGCGGAACCCTCCGCATCCAAAAATGTCAGAATCTTTTGCCGCCCTATTTGAAGAGTCCTTGACACGCACCGAAATGCGTCCAGGTGAAGTTATCACTGCTGAAGTGGTACGTATCGAGCACAGCTTTGTGGTTGTCAACGCTGGCCTCAAGTCTGAAGCCTACGTGCCGCTCGAAGAATTCAAGAGTGACAAGGGCGAAATCGAAGTCCAGGTTGGCGACTTCGTGTCGGTGGCCATCGGTTCCATCGAAAACGGCTACGGCGACACCATTCTGTCGCGCGACACCGCCAAGCGCCTCGCTTCGTGGATGAGCCTGGAAAAAGCCCTGGAAACCGGCGAATTCGTCACCGGCACCACCAGCGGCAAGGTCAAGGGTGGCCTGACCGTGTTGGTCAATGGCATCCGCGCCTTCCTGCCCGGCTCCCTGGTTGACACCCGTCCCACCAAAGACCTGTCACCGTACGAAAACAAGACCCTGGAATTCAAGGTCATCAAGCTCGACCGCAAGCGCAACAACGTCGTGTTGTCACGCCGCGCCGTGGTCGAAGCCAGCATGGGCGAAGAACGCGCCAAGCTGATGCAAACCCTGAAAGAAGGCTCCGTCGTTCAAGGTGTTGTCAAGAACATCACCGAATACGGCGCCTTCGTGGATCTGGGCGGCATCGACGGCCTGTTGCACATCACCGACATGGCATGGCGCCGCGTCCGTCACCCTTCAGAAGTGGTGACGGCTGGTCAAGAAATCACCGCCAAGATCCTGAAATTCGACACCGAGAAAAACCGCGTGTCACTGGGTCTGAAACAAATGGGCGACGATCCTTGGATGGGCGTGAACCGCCGCTACCCCCAAGGTACGCGCATGTTCGGCAAGATCACGAACATCGCCGACTACGGCGCATTTGTGGAACTCGAGCCCGGAATCGAAGGCCTGGTGCACGTGTCCGAAATGGACTGGACCAACAAGAATGTGGCACCTTCGAAGATCGTTGCTTTGGGCGACGAAGTCGAAGTCATGGTCCTGGAAATCGACGAAGACAAACGCCGCATCTCCCTGGGTATGAAGCAGTGCAAGGCCAACCCATGGCAAGAGTTTGCACAAAACACCAAGCGCGGCGACCGCGTCAAGGGCCCGATCAAGTCGATCACCGACT
Source organism: Rhodoferax sp. UBA5149 (assembly GCF_002413825.1). Classification (GTDB taxonomy): domain Bacteria; phylum Pseudomonadota; class Gammaproteobacteria; order Burkholderiales; family Burkholderiaceae_C; genus Rhodoferax. The sequence goes on along the minus strand of NZ_DHXT01000170.1, from coordinate 1,280 downwards.
TCGGCGTGTTC
>NZ_DHXT01000170.1:0-1093 GCF_002413825.1 Rhodoferax sp. UBA5149 | reverse complement strand
ACCGACTTCGGCGTGTTCGTGGGTCTGGCTGCCGGTATCGACGGTCTGGTTCACCTCTCCGACCTGTCCTGGAACGAGCCCGGCGAAACCGCTGTGCGCGAATACAAAAAGGGCCAGGAAGTCGAAGCCCTGGTGTTGGCTGTGGACGTGGACCGCGAACGCATCTCCCTGGGCATCAAGCAGTTGGACTCCGATCCGTTCACCACCTTTGCCACCATCAATGACAAGGGCCAGGTTGTCACCGGCAAGGTCAAGACCGTGGACGCCAAGGGCGCTGAAATCGATCTGGGCGACGACATCATCGGCTACCTGCGCGCCAGCGAAATCTCCCGCGACCGCGTGGAAGATGCTCGCAATGTGCTCAAGGAAGGCGACGAAGTCACCGCTGTGGTCGTCAACGTGGATCGCAAGACCCGCAACATCCAGTTGTCCATCAAGGCCAAGGATGCGGCTGATCAGAACGAAGCCATGTCCACTTTGAGCCAGCAATCGGCCCGTGAAAATGCCGGTACCACCAGCCTGGGCGCATTGCTGCGCGCCAAGCTGGACAACAACAACTAAGACGGTTCCGGTTCGGGACAGCGCGAACCGGCAGCACAAACATCAAGTTTGTGCTGCGCGATTCGCTCTGTCCCGTCTTGTTTTTGGGCTTTTCATGACGCGCTCCGACCTTGTCGAAGAACTGGCCGCCCGCTTTGGCCAACTCACCCACCGCGATGCCGAATTTGCTGTCAAGACTATTCTTGACGCAATGAACGACGCCTTGGTACGCGGACACCGAATCGAGATTCGGGGTTTCGGCAGTTTTTCCATCAATCGCAGACCGCCCCGCATGGGACGTAATCCGCGCAGTGGCGAAAGCGTGGCCATTCCCGAAAAACGCGTGCCTCACTTCAAACCTGGCAAAGCATTGCGTGAAGCGGTGGACCTGCGCACCGCAGAGCTGCAAGCCAAGACCAAGGCCTGAGCACGAAGTTAGAATCAACCCGTCACTGGGAAGATCAATGAAAAACCTCCTGTGGCTGCTTAAGTGGATACTTAAGGCAGCCATTTTTTTTACCCTGTTTGCCTTTGCGCTGAACAACCAGCAGGA
>NZ_DHXT01000002.1 GCF_002413825.1 Rhodoferax sp. UBA5149 | reverse complement strand
AGCATGGTTTTGCCGGTGCCGGGCTCACCCTTGACCAGCAGCGGGCGCTTGAGGGTGATGGCCGCATTGACGGACAGCATCAAATCCTGGGTGGCAACGTAGTTTTTGGTTCCTTGGAATTTCATGGTTCTGATTTGATGAGGGGGAGACGCCGCTTAGGGTAGGGGAAGGATTGTTGGCCGATATAATCTTTGTTTGATCTATCTCAAACACCGGTTGATTGTCCTCCTAAAATGAATAAATTCCTGTCATCACTGTCTGTCCTGGTTGTCGCCTGTGCGACGGCCTTCTCTGCCACTGCCCAGGAGGTTAAAGGTAATGCGCAAGCGGGCGAGAAAAAAATCGCTATGTGCATTGGCTGCCATGGCATCACAGGCTATCAGGCCACTTTTCCCGAGGTATACAAGGTCCCCAAGATTGCGGGCCAGGGTGCCAAGTACATTGTGTCAGCACTCAGCGCCTACAAAAAAGGTGATCGCAGGCACCCGACGATGCGTGGTATTGCCGACAACCTGAGCGATCAGGACATGGCCGACGTCGCCGTTTATTATGAATCACTTGGCAAGGTTGAAGGCGCCCCCGCGCTCGGCAAAGCGGCAGATGGCAATGCCCAGGCCGCCGCGCTGGTCGCGAAGGGCGGTTGCGTCGCTTGCCATGGCGACAGCTTCAGCAAACCGATTGACCCCAGCTACCCGCGGATTGCAGGCCAGCATGCCGACTACCTGTTTGTGGCGCTCAAGTCCTACAAGTCAGAAGGTCACGCAACCTGGGGCCGTGCCAATCCCATCATGGGCGGCATCGCCAAGCAGTTTTCCAACGATGAGCTCAAAGAACTGGCCAAGTATGTCAGCTCATTGCCGAGTGAGCTGAAGACGGTGCCACAGGCTAAGTTTCGCTAACTGAACTTCAGTCCCACACCACAAAAGCCGCTCTTTGAGCGGCTTTTGTGCTTCTGGCCCCCGTGTATCAAGCGCCAGCAGCTATTAAATTCGTAGCGATTTGTCTTTTTCTGCAGCCGGTGGATGCGCGAGACACGCCACGCCAGCGTCTCTCCAGCGGGCCGGGCGTCCGTTTCGTGTCGCCGGCGCGCTCGCGGACCGGCATGTCTGGCGTGCCGTGGTCGTCGCGTCAACCACCGGGTGTGCAGGTCAACTCCGAGGCAACCGCGAATTGGCGCCAGCGCCCCGAAACGGCCACCCGACACGTCGGCGGGGGGGTGCTTTGCATTCGGGCGATGTGGGTGGCGTAGGCGACTGCAATGCAGCGAAAGCGGGTCTACAGAAGTTAAAATTGCCCGCCAGATAGCGGTCATTTACATCGGTAGTCAACCGTCAACTGTATACCGTGACTTGAGCCAATGGAGCAAAAAAAGGGAGTGCTTGTCCCTTGGCGGACGAGTCAAGGCTGATTGCCGAAGTTGCGATTTGGCGGCCGCAAACCTGACATGGGCTCCTGCGTTCCGACCGGCGGCAAGTCGGCAAAGAAATGCCAATCCACGCCCGCCCATTCGTTCCGTGCATGGACGTGAACGTCAGGCGGGCGAGAGGCAGGATTAATATTTCTGCAGCAAATATTCGCTCACCTTGGTCGCATCTTTCGTCAGCAAGGTATCGAGGCGCGAATTCATCACGTAGATGTCCTTGCCCACTTGCGCTGCGGTGGTCGGAAACGAATAGGCGGTCTTGCGTGCGGGTTGCAACGTAGCGGATTTCCAGTCGTCTTTGGACACCAGTTCCACCACTTGGTCATTGCCGGCGTTTTGCACCACGACCAGATGATTTTTGTCACGCAGCAGCAGGCCGTCTGCGCCCTTCACCGCGTCGGTCAACTCCACGCGCTGGATGTCGGCGCCGTTGCGGGTGCTGATGCGGAAGATTTCGCCGCTGTTGTACTTTGCCACCAACAGGTAGCCGTCCGGATGGGCCACGATGCCGTTTAGGTTGAAGCCTTCGCCCTTGAATAAGTCGCTGGTGGCAAACACGCTGGCCTGGCCCTTGGCATCCACGCGGTAGACCACAGGTGCGAAGCTGTCGGTCACATAAACATTGCCCGCAGCATCCACCGTTAGGTCATTGGCGAAGTGGCCACCCTCCACCAGACCGTTCAGGTCGTGGTAGGCGCGGCGCTCGCCGGTGGTCGCGTCGTACGCGGCCGCGGCCGCCAGTTTGTAGGCGGTGGCGGGGCTGCTGCGGGTGGATGCGCCCAGGTCGCCAATGGCCGCCCACAGCAGATTGCGCTTGCTGTCCAGAGTCAGGCCCACGCTGGCGACCAGCTTGTCGTCCTGGATGAAGGGCGTGTAGACACCCTGCGGCGTGACCTTGCCAATCACGCCGGTGTGGACGGAGCTGACAAAAAACACTTTTTGCACCGAGTGCCAGGCAATGCCCTCGGGATAGGCCTGTTCCGCAGTGAAGGTAATGCCTTGCGGCGACACGCCGTCAGCGGCTTGTGCCAGGCCGGTGCCGAACAGGGGAGTGGCGAGCAGGGCGGCCATGGTGAGGCTGCGAATGAGTTTGGATGAGGTGAATGTGGACATGGAAATCTTTCCGGGCACTGGGCCCATTGGTTTGCAGATGAAGGTGAAAAGGGGTTTGAAGAGAGGGCAAGCGGGCGCTTCACGCCGCTTGCCGGGTATGCGGGTACATCGCATCCATGGCGGTCTGGTCCATCTCGGTCTTGAACTTGTGCACGTCGGCCAAGGCTTCGGCACGCAGCGCAGCAGGACGGGCGCTCACCATATCCAGAAAGCGCTTGACGTGTGGCAGTTCGGCCCAAACGTCATTGCCCAGCACCATGGGCACGGCGCGCGCCCAGGCCCACAACGCCATGTCCACAATGGTGTATTCCTCGCCCACCATCCACCTGCGGGTGGCTAGGTGCGCGTTGAGGATGCGCCAGTGCCGCGCCGCCTCAAAGTCGTAACGCGCCTGGGCGTATTCCTTGGGCTCGGGTGCGAAGTGGCGGAAGTGCACCGCCTGGCCGGAGAACGGGCCCACGCCGGTGGCGATGAACATCAGCCATGAATACATCTGTGCGCGAACCGCAGGCTCGTTGCGGGGCAGGAACTTGCCGGTCTTCACGGCCAGGTACAGAAGGATGGCGTTGCTGTCGAACACGGTGGCATCGCCGTCTTGCAGTGCCGGTGTCTTGCCGTTGGGGTTAATGGCCAGGTAGGCGGGGGAATGCTGCTCGCCCTTGCGCACGTCCACCGGCATCAGCTCGTAGGGCACGCCGGTTTCTTCCAGATACAGGGCAACCTTGGCCGGGTTGGGCGAGGGGTGGAAATAGAACTTCAACATGGGGTGTCGCTTTCATAAAGGTTGGTGACAGGGTGGATTGTGGTTTTTAGCGACTAATGCAACAATCACCTTGCCTGCAAAACTGGTTTGCATTAATCGCAAAGAAGAACCCATGCTGGAAAACATCCAGGCCTTTATTGACGTGGCCCAGGCGGGCACGTTTTCAGCAGCCGCCAAGCTGCACAACGTGGCCGTTTCCTCGGTGTCCCGCCAGGTGGACGGGCTGGAAAAATCGCTGGGTGTGGCGCTGTTTCAACGCAGCTCGCGCCGCCTACTGCTAACCGACGCGGGTGAACAATTCTTGCCTCGCGCACAGGTAATCGCCTCGGAGCTGGCGGATGCCCGCGCTGCGCTGCTGGACGCGCAGGCAGCGCCGCGTGGCCTGTTGTCGGTGACCGCACCCTCGGCTTTTGGTCGGCGGCATATCGTGCCGGTAGCGGCGAGCTTTTTGCGCACACATTCGCTCATCGAGTTGGATTTACACCTGAGCGACCAGTGGGTCGATTTGTCGAGCCAGCGTGCAGATGTGGCCGTCCGCATGGGCGCGCTACCCGACAGCGAACTGCTCGCCACCCGCCTGGCACCGCTACTGCGCGTGGCCTGCGCCAGCCCTCGCTACCTCAAGGAACATGGCCGCCCGGCCAGGCCCGAAGACCTGCTGCAGCACAGTTGCCTGACGCTGGCCAGCGCCCGCACACCCAGTGGCTGGTGGACCTTTCCTGGCAGCAACGGGGACAAACCACTGGCCGTGCATGGGCGCTTGCGCAGTGACGACACCGAGTCTCTGCTGCAGGCCGCTGTGGTCGGCTTGGGCGTGGTGCACCTGGCAAGCTGGCTGGTGCATGACAAGCTGGCCTCGGGCGAGCTGGAGCCGTTGTTCCCGCAAGCCTCAGCTACTGCTGCGGGCATGGCCAAAAAGCAAAGCACAGGCATTTATGCCGTGCGACTCAAGGGCCGCTCCCATGCCGCCAAGGCGCAACTATTCATCGCGCATCTCAAACAGGCGTTTGGGGATGTGCCTTACTGGGACAAGCCGCAGCCCAACGCTTGAGCACTGTCACGCCAGCCAACAGCAGCGCCAATGTCCGAGAATTTCGCGAACGACACGTGAAAGGCTTTGAACTGGACAGCCATATAACTGTCATTAATGAAGGCCTGCTTCCAGTCTTTTCCAGTCATAGAAGGACGCGGGATTAACGGACGGCAGTTGACCGTATTTAGTAGTAAATGCACGCAATCAGAATGAGCCAGGCATGACGGAAGTTCCTTGGAAAAATAGAAGACATTTTTATCTCTGGCCCCTGCCAAACCTGCGCAGGTAGCTCCTCTATTGATAGCAATTCAGTAAATCTGAAGCGCTTCTATTCACCCCCGCCCGGCGCGCTCGCCCAGATGCCGGCATGAACCCCGTCCAGACGCCGCGGTCCCCCGCCGCAATGTCTCAATCCTGCGTCGCGTGCTGCTGCACGCAGGCAATGTAGGCGTCGCCGTCGGGTGGGCGACCGGCGCGCTGGCTTTCCCAAATCATCTTGCCCAGGCATTCCATGGCCTCGTGGTGGGCGGCGTGCAGCGAATCGCGACGGTGCGTCAGCAGCTCGACGGCTTGCCGGATGCCGCGCGGCTGGTCAATGCTGCACTGCTCGCTGATCGACAGGTGCATGGACAGATGCAGGAAGGGATTGCTCTTGCCTTCCTCGGCTTGCTGCATTGACAGCAGCGCGGCGTCAACATCGGCCAGCTCGGCGTGGTACTCGGGGTGCTCGTCAATCCACAGGCTTGCTATTGTTTCGATAGCTTCAAGCGGTTGATTGGCGCGGGCCTTGGCATAGATTGAACAAAAAAAACGGCGAACGTCGGCTTGGGAGGGCTGGAACATGATGGTGCGGCTCGCACAAATGTTTCGAGCATACGTCAGATCAACATCTGCGAGATGCGGCGCGCGCTTTGGCGTAAGGCCGGCAGCAGGCTGTCTTGCGCTTCTCTGGCATTGGTCCGGTTGGCCTGGCCCGAGATGTTGAGCGCGGCGACCGTGCGCCCGGCGCGATTGGTGATGGGCGCGGCCAATGAAATCAGACCTTCCTCCAGTTCCTGGTTCACCAGACACCAGCCCTGTTTGCGTACCTGCTGGATTTTGGCCAGCAAGCCATCAAGCTCGGTGACGGTGTTTTTGGTCAGTGCTTGCGGTGCCGCCGCTTGCAGACGCTGGCGCACTTCGTCGTCCGGCAAATCGGCCAGCAGCACCCGTCCCATGGAGGTGCAGTAGGCCGGCAAACGCGAGCCGACGCTCAAGGTGATGCGCATGATTTTGTGCGTGGGCACGCGCAGCACATACACGATGTCAGTCCCGTCCAGCACGGCGGCAGAGCATGATTCCTTCACCTGCGCCACCAGTTCTTCCATCACCGGCTCGGCCAGGTTCCAGATCGGCATCGATGACAGGTAGGCAAAGCCCAGGTCCAGCACGCGGGCGGTGAGGCGAAACAGCTTGCCATCGCTCTCCACATAGCCCAGGGTTTGCAGCGTCAGCAGCAGGCGGCGTGCGCCGGCGCGCGTCAGGCCGCTGCGCTCGGCCACCTCGGTCAGGGTTTGCTGCGGCGCCCGCGCACTGAAGGAGCGGATCACCTCCAGCCCGCGCGCGAACGATTGCACGTAGCTGTCGCTGGGCGGCGGCGGCGGCGCGTGGGCGGGGTCTGCCATGGGCTCTCCAGAATGGATTAAAATTCATTATACGAACAAATGTTCTATATACGAACAAATGACGGCGGTGATTTTCAGTGTGCTGGCGTCAGGCCAACTTCTTCGAAAGACG
>NZ_DHXT01000160.1:46906-49021 GCF_002413825.1 Rhodoferax sp. UBA5149 | reverse complement strand
GAGGGTCTTTTGCGGGCGCGCAGGCGTAGACTAGTAGCACCCGCAGCTGCTGCGGCGCAACCATGGCACAGGAGACAGACTTGCAACCTACCAATCTGACTGATCCAACCTATTTCCACAAGGTCGTTGACTGTCAATGGGCCTGTCCGGCCCACACCCCCGTACCTGAATACATTCGCCTGATCGGTCAGGGTCGCTATAGCGACGCCTACATGATCAATTGGGTGTCCAACGTGTTTCCAGGCGTTCTCGGACGCACCTGCGACCGGCCTTGTGAGCCCGCCTGCCGCCGCGGCCGGGTCGAGGAAAACAATGGCGAGAAGCCCGAACCGGTGGCGATCTGCCGGCTCAAGCGGGTGGCCGCCGACATGAAAGACGACGTCAAGGGGCGCATGCCGACGGTGGCAGCGCGCAATGGAAAACGTATCGCTTGCGTGGGCGCCGGGCCGGCTTCGCTGACGGTGGCGCGCGACCTCGTGCCACTGGGCTACGAGGTGACGGTATTTGATGGCGAGGCCAAGGCCGGTGGCTTTATCCGCTCGCAGATTCCGCGCTTTCGGCTGCCTGAGTCGGTGATTGACGAAGAGACCGGTTACATCCTGGATCTCGGTGTTGACTTCAAGAGCAGCCAGCGCGTTGACTCCATGAGTGCGCTGATGGCGCAAGGCTATGACGCCGTGTTCGTGGGCTGTGGGGCACCGCGCGGACGTGACCTGGAAATCCCCGGCCGTCAAGAGGTCGCTGCCCATATTCACATCGGCATCGACTGGCTGGCGTCGGTCTCTTTTGGCCACATCACCAGTATTGCGCAGCGGGTCATCGTGCTTGGCGGCGGCAACACCGCCATGGACTGCTGCCGTTCGGCCCGTCGTTTGGGCGGTGCCGACGTCAAGGTGATTGTGCGCAGCGGTTTTGAGGAAATGAAAGCGTCGCCTTGGGAAAAGGAAGACGCGGTTCATGAAGGTATCCCGATCATCAACTTCCATGTGCCCAAGAGTTTCGAACATCAAGACGGCAAACTGCTGGGCATGAAGTTCGAGGTGGTCAAGGCGGTTTATGACGAGAAGGGCCGTCGCAGTCTGGTGCCGACTGGTGCGCCGGATGTGTTCTTTGAATGCGACACGGTGCTGTTGGCCGTGGGCCAGGAAAATGCCTTTCCGTGGATCGAGCGGGACTGCGGCATCGAGTTCGACCGCTGGGGGCTGCCGGTGTTGGGCAAGGATACGTTCCAGTCCACCGTGCCACGGGTGTTCTTTGGCGGTGATGCGGCTTTCGGGCCAAAGAACATCATCACGGCGGTGGCGCATGGGCACGAGGCGGCGGTGTCGATTGACCTGTTTGTGAATGGCCAAGAGACCAGTCGGCGCCCGGCACCCACCACCAACCTGATGTCCCAAAAAATGGGCATTCACGAGTGGAGCTACCACAACGATGTGTCAATTGACACGCGTTTCAAAGTGCCATGGGCCAAGGCGGAAATCGCGCTCGCCAACATCCGGGTGGAAGTGGAGTTGGGCTTTGATGCTGCCACGGCGTTCAGGGAAGCCAGCCGCTGCCTGAATTGCGACGTTCAAACGGTTTTCACCAAGGAAACCTGTATTGAATGTGACGCCTGCGTGGACATCTGTCCCATGGACTGCATTACCTTCACCACCAACGGCGAAGAGGCCGATCTGCGCACCCGCCTGAATGCACCGGCGCTTCACGCTGGGCAGGATCTGTACGTCTCGGGCACCCTCAAGACCGGCAAGGTCATGGTGAAAGATGAAGACGTCTGCCTGCATTGCGGTTTGTGCGCCGAGCGCTGCCCCACGGGGGCGTGGGACATGCAGAAGTTCCTCCTCAACACGACCCAGGCGGGGCCCCAGTGTCGTGACATCAAGATTGATAACCGTGTTTTGGAGACCGTATGAAGCGCATTGAAGCCATCAACGATTTCGTCATCAAGTTTGCCAACGTCAACGGTTCCGGTTCGGCCTCGGCCAACGAACTGTTCGCCAAGGCCATCATGCGAATGGGCGTGCCGGTGAGCCCGCGTAACATTTTCCCCAGCAACATCCAGGGTATGCCGACCTGGTATGAGGCACGGGTTTGTGAAAAGGGCTATCAAGGGCG
>NZ_DHXT01000160.1:37988-46623 GCF_002413825.1 Rhodoferax sp. UBA5149 | reverse complement strand
GGCATGCCCTTGACCGAAATCAGCAACGCGGCGTATGCCGAACCGCGCCAACGCCAACTGTTCAAGAACATCATCTACGTGGGGGCGTTGTCGGTGCTGCTGGACGTCGAGGCCGAGGTGTTCGAAAAACTTTTTGCCGAGCAGTACAAGGGCAAGGAAATGTTGCTCGAGTCCAATGTGCGTGCGCTTCATTTGGGGCGCGACTATGTCAAGCAGCACCTGGATGCCCCGCTGGGTATCCGGGTCCGCCGGGCGGACAAGGTCGGCAACCAGATCTTCACCGATGGCAACAGTGCTGCGGCGCTGGGCTGTGTCTATGGTGGCGCCACGGTGGCAGCCTGGTACCCGATCACGCCCTCGTCGTCGGTGCCGGAGGCATTCCAGAAGTATTGCGACAAGTTTCGCGTCGACCCCGCCACCGGGCAGAACAACTTCGCCATCGTGCAGGCCGAAGACGAGTTGGCCTCCATCGGCATGGTCGTGGGCGCGGGCTGGAATGGCGCGCGGGCCTTTACCGCGACATCCGGGCCCGGTGTGTCGCTGATGACGGAATTTATTGGCTTGGCCTACTTTGCCGAAATTCCGGTGACCATCATCAATGTGCAGCGCGGCGGGCCGTCCACCGGCATGCCAACCCGCACTCAGCAGTCGGATTTACTCAGCTGCGCCTATGCCTCGCATGGCGACACCAAGCATGTGCTGCTGTTTCCGGAAGACCCGCACGAATGTTTTGAACACGCAGCGGCCGCGCTGGACCTGGCGGACCGTCTGCAGACGCCCATCTTCGTGATGACCGATCTGGACATTGGCATGAATCAGCGCCTGTGCAAGCCCTTTGTCTGGGACGACGCACGGATTTACGACCACGGCAAGGTGATGACGGCGGAGGAGCTCGAAGCCGGTAAGGACTTTGGTCGCTACAAGGACGTTGATGGTGATGGCATACCCTGGCGCACGCTGCCCGGCACGCACCCGACCAAAGGCAGCTTCTTCACGCGTGGCACGACGCGCGACCCCTATGCCCGCTACTCCGAGCGCGGGCCGGACTACATTTACAACATGGAGCGGCTGCTGCGCAAGTTCAAAACGGCAGCGGATCTGGTGCCGCAACCGGTGCTGCGCCCCGCGGCACGTCCGACTCGGGTCGGGGTCATCTACTTTGGATCGACCAGTCCAGCCATGCAGGAAGCGCTGGACGTGCTCAAGGAGGAGGGCATTGATCTGGACGCCATGCGCTTGCGCGCCTTTCCATTCCCTGAGTCGGTCGATAAATTCATTGCCGAGCACGACAAGGTGTTCGTGGTCGAGCAGAATCGCGACGCGCAAATGCACTCCCTCCTGGTCAATGAGCTAGCCATCGACCCGGCGCGGCTGGTCAAGGTGCTGCATTACGACGGCACCCCCATTACCGCGCGCTTCATCACCCATGCCATCAGCAAGAATCTGCACCCTGTGTCGATGGATACCCCAACGATTCCCCTGCAAAAGGAGGCCGCATGACTTACCTCGCCAAGCCCAGGCTGCATCACCCCACGCTGACCACCAACAAGGTGGGCTACACCCGGCGTGACTATGAAGGCCGTATCTCCACACTGTGTGCCGGGTGCGGACACGACTCGATCTCGGCGGCCATCATCCAGGCCTGCTGGGAGCTCGATATCGAACCGCATCGCGTGGCCAAGCTGTCGGGCATCGGATGCAGTTCCAAGACGCCGGATTATTTTCTGGGCGCCTCGCACGGCTTTAACACCGTGCATGGGCGCATGCCTTCTGTGTTGACGGGCGCCAATCTGGCAAACCGCGATCTGCTGTATCTGGGCGTCTCGGGTGACGGGGACTCGGCGTCCATCGGTCTGGGGCAGTTTGCCAATGCCATGCGGCGTGGCGTGAACATGGCCTATATCGTAGAAAACAACGGCGTCTATGGTCTGACCAAGGGTCAGTTCTCGGCCACCGCAGACCGGGGCTCCAAAAGCAAAAAGGGTGTGATCAACAGCGACAATCCGGTTGATCTGGTCGGGCTTGCCCTGCAACTCGGTGCTACTTACGTGGCGCGCAGCTTCTCGGGTGACAAGGCGCAGCTGGTGCCGCTCATCAAGGGCGCGATCGGGCACGGCGGGGCCGCGTTCATTGATGTCATCAGTCCCTGCGTGACCTTCAACAACCACGGTGGCAGCACCAAGAGCTATGACTACGTGCGGCAGCACAACGAGGCTGTCAGCCGTATCGATTTCATCACGACGCGCAGTGAAATCACCACCGAGTATGCACCGGGCGAGGTGGTGGAGGTGCAGCAACACGACGGCTCCAACCTGCGTCTTCGCAAGCTGCACACGGACTACGATCCAACCGATCGTTACGCCGCCTTGAGCTACATGAATGCGCATCAGGCGCGTGGCGAAGTGGTGACGGGTCTGCTTTACCTGGACCCGCTGGCCACCGACATGCATGTGGGTCTCAACACCTGCGACGTGCCGCTCAACAAGTTGGGCGTGGCGCAGCTATGCCCGGGATCCCGGGCGCTCGACAAGCTCAACGCGTCGCTGCGTTGATGCGGGTCTGAACCCTTTCATTTGTTTCACTGCTTGATTTGAACAGGACGGAAATCATGTCTGAACGTACCGTACTTCAATCCATGTCCCAACGGCACTTGGTGAGCCTGCCGCCGCAGGCCAGCGTTTGGGATGCCGCGTGCATCATGACCAAGGCCAATTGCGGCAGCGTGCTCATCATTGACACCCTGGGCACCATGCTGGGCATTCTTACCGAGCGCGATTTGATGACGCGTGTGCTGGCCAAGGCGCTCAATCCGCAAACCACACAGGTCTCCGAGGTCATGACGCACAACCCCCAAAGCGTGGGGCCCGACATGAAAGTCTCCGAAGCGGTGCTGATCATGATCGAGCGCGGCTTTCGACACTTGCCCATCGTCACCCCTGCGGCCAAGATTTTGGGGGTGTTCTCGGTGCGCGACGCGCTGCCACGCGAGATCGGCGATGCCGTGAGCCTGGCAGAGTTCAACGATCAGGTGAACGATGCGCTTGGGTAGCGCACCTGCTGCGCCCCAGTGGTCCACCAGGTAGCTGGTTAGTGGTCTTGCGAACAGGTGTTTGGCAATCAAGTTGAGGAGATAAAAGTAATTTGTCAGGTTGCCGTCGGACACTTGCCGTATAAGAGCGGGGAAATTAAAAATATTAGAGAGACAGCCCCATGATGTTTGGACGACTACTTTTCCCTGGCCTGTGGTTGATGCGGCATATGCGCCTTGCCATCAAGTTTTTGCTGCTGGGGGGCGTGTTGATGGCGTCGCCGATCGTGGTGTTGATTCAATATTTTCTGACTGAGCGAGTTGGATTGGGCGCAACGCTGGTGGCGTGCTTGAGCGCGGTGTGCGTGCTGCTGGCGGTGTATTTTCTGCTGGCCTTTTACCGGAGCTTTACCCAGGATTTAGGGCAGGTCACGCAAGCCATGGAGCAGATGGTGCGAGGTGATTTACGCCTGAGTCTGGTGACCCAGGGGCGGGACGAACTCGCCGGCCTGGCATCGTCCACAAGCAAGATCGGCGCTTCGGTATCGGCGATGGTGGCCAATGTGCGCAGCAATGCCGCTTTCGTCGCGCATTCGGGTAAAAGCATGGCGGCGGGTAACCGCGAGCTGTCTGACCGGACCGAGCAACAGGCGGCCAATCTGGAACAAACGGCGGCCAGCGTGGAGCAGTTGTCGTCCACGGTGCATGAGAATGCGCAGACCGCAGCCCAAGCCAACTCGCAGGCCGCCAGCGTGCGGGATGTTGCCGATCACGGGGCTACCACCATGGCTGAGGCGATTGCCTCGGTTGAAGCTATCCAGAGCAGCGCCAAGCGCATGGATGAGATCGTCAGTGTGATCGACGGCTTGGCTTTTCAAACCAATATCCTTGCGCTCAATGCCGCTGTCGAGGCGGCCCGGGCGGGGGAGTCAGGTCGCGGCTTTGCCGTGGTCGCCAGCGAGGTCAGGTCCCTGGCCCAGCGCTCGGCCGAGTCGGCCAAAGAGATCCGAAAACTCATCGGGGCATCGTCTACCCAAGTGGCTTCCAGCGTCCAGAAGATCCGGGCGGCGGGCAGCAACATCACGCAGATCGTGTCCGGCATACGTGATGTGGCGGCCAATATGTCGCAGATATCGAGTTCCAGCGCAGAGCAAAGCTCGGGCTTGACCGAGATTACGACGGCGGTGCGCCAACTCGACGAAATCACCCAGCGCAACGCGCAAATGGTTGAACGCGCGGTGGCACAAGCGTCCAATCTGGAAGGCCGGGCCTCAACTTTGGTGGAGGCGGTTGCCATATTCAAGCTGCAGCAGGGCTCTGCCGAAGAGGCTATTGAACTCGTCGATCGCGCCACGGCGCATCGTCGCCGCAGCGCCTCCCGCGATGCGTTTTTGCGAGAAATCACGGACCCGACGCAGGGTTTTTATGACCGCGACATGTATGTTTTTGTGCTTGACAGCAAGGGCACTTATCTGGCATTCGGCGGTAACCCGGCCAAGGTCGGCACCCGGGTGCAGGATATTCCCGGCATTGACGGGCAGGGTTTGGTGGATGACATCCTGAACCAGGCAGCAATCGAGCAGGGTTGGGTGGAATACGACATCAACAATCCGACGACCGGGCGCGTGCAATCAAAAATGTCTTTTGTACAGCAGGTGGGCGATCTGATTGTTGGCTGTGGCGTTTACAAAAACCTGGTTCACGGTTGATCTGAGCGGGCCTGTCAGGCGCTTTTACCGGCGTCTCGTTTGGCGCGTGCCCGCTGCACCGCCGCTTCAATCACGGCCCGTTTTTTGTCCAGGATGGCGGGGTCGGTGTGCAGCGAATGGTGGGACAAGTCCGCCAACTTCATCACTGCTTTTTCTTCAAGCCTTTTATCGTTCTCGCCCTCGTCACGACTGCGTCGGTAGCTATTGAATTCATAGCGATTGCGGGCCAGATCGGCTTGCGGGCGTGACCAGGCGGCCCAGCCGGTTGCGGTGCCCGTGACGTTTTCAAGTTCTATGCAATCCACCGGACAAACTGGGAGGCACAGCTCGCAGCCGGTACAAAAAACCTCGATCACGGTGTGCATCAGCTTGTTGCTGCCCATGATCGCGTCGGTCGGGCAGGCCTTGATGCACAGCGTGCAGCCGATGCACCAGTCTTCATCGATGAAAGCGACGGTGCGCGCACCCTCTGCGCCATGTGACGGGTTCAGCGCCACGATGGGCTGGCCCGTGATGGTTGCCAGCCACTCGATACCTTGCACGCCGCCAGGCGGGCACTGGTTAATGCCCGCCGAGCCCTGCGCGATGGCCTGCGCGTAGGCCGTGCAGTCCGGGTAGCCGCAGCGGGTGCACTGCGTTTGGGGCAGCACCGCAAGGATATCGGCGGCCAGCGCGGTCATTATTTTTTTCGAATAACCTTCTTTGCTGCAGTTTTTGTAGCAGCTAACGCCCGTTTTACGGGGGCTATAACTGGTTTTGAATTGATAATCGACGCCTTGGCAGGTTCCGCGAAGGGTGCCAGTTCGACGGTGGCGGCAACTGGCTTTGAATCAACGATTGGCGCCTGGGCAGGTTTTGCTTCCGGCTGGTGGCTGAGGATGAACGCTTTGACTTGCGGGTACACCACGTCACGCCAACGGCGACCTGCAAAGATGCCGTAGTGTCCGGCGCCTTCTACGATCAGATGCTTTTGCTCCGAGTCGACCACCCCGCTGCAGATGCTGTGGACCGCTTCGGTCTGGCCGGAGCCCGAAATATCGTCCAGCTCGCCTTCCACGGAGAAGAGGGCTGTGGTGGTGATGTCCTGCGGGCGTACACGCTCCATTTTGCCGTCGACGCTCTTGACATCCCAGGTGCCGTTCACCAGGCTGTACTCCTGAAACACCACTTTGATGGTTTCCAGGTAGTAGTCGGCGTCCATGTCCAGCACCGCGTTGTATTCGTCATAGAACTTGCGGTGCGCTTCGGTGCTTGCGTCATCGCCTTTGATCAGGTCTTTGAAGTAGTCGTAATGGCTTTTGGCGTGGTTGCTGGGGTTCATGGCCACAAAACCGGAGTGCTGCAGGAAACCGGGGTAGACACGCCGTCCCGCACCCGCAAAGTTGCTGGGTACGCTGTAGATTACATTGCGCTCAAACCAGTCGTAGCTCTTGGTCACGGCCAGGTTGTTCACCGCCGTGGGGGATTTGCGGGCATCAATCGGGCCACCCATCATGGTCATGCTCAAAGGCGTCAGCTCGCCTCGGCTGGCCATCAATGAGACGGCGGCCAACACCGGCACCGTGGGCTGGCACACGCTGATGACGTGGCAATTGCCGTAAATGCCCTGCAGGTGGCGGATGAACTCCTGAACATAGTTGACATAGTCATCCAGGTGGAATTCCCCCTCGGACAAGGGGACCAGGCGCGCGTTTTTCCAGTCGGTGATGTAAACCTTGTGGTCTTTGAGCATGGTCTTGACGGTATCGCGCAAGAGCGTCGCATAGTGACCAGACAAGGGGGCCACGATCAAAACCGCAGGTTGACCCTTGAGTTTTCCCAGCGTACTTGGATCATCGCTAAAGCGTTTGAAACGGCGCAATTCACAAAATGGCTTGTCGATCTCAATGCGTTCATGGATGGCGATGCCGACCCCGTCCACGTCGATCGTGCGCAGGCCAAATTCCGGTTTTTCGTAATCTTTTCCCAAGCGGTGCATCAAGTCGTATCCCGCTGAAATACGCTGCGCAAACGGGTTTTTCCCCAGAAATGATTGGGGGTTGCCGTACGCCTTGGCCGCCGAAAGAGCCAAGTCAGTGAAAGGCTCCATCAAGGAACGCTGGGTTTCGTAGAGTCGGTAGAGCATGATGAATTCACTTTCGGGAAATGTTGCAGTGCAATATAACAGTTCTGACAGATTTTAGTTTGGGATAGAAACACCAAAATTCCATGCCTCCTGCCACCTTGGCGCAAGTTTGACGTCAGGAAGTTCATGTCGTCAAACGCGTCGGGTGCAGGGTGGCCAAGAAAAACGGATTACCATGATTCGCCGAACATCGATTGCTGCCGGTGCAGTTGTTGCGGCGTCTTTTGGAGCCTTTATGACTGACACTGCCCATGCTACTGCCGTTGATTCATTCAAATCCCTGAGAAAAACGGCCAAGATGCCGGTCATTTTTCTGGGTCATGGCAGTCCCATGAACGCTATAGACGACAACGAGTACCGCCGTAGCTGGCAGGCGCTGGGTGCCGAGTTTGGTGTGAAGTGGCCCACGCCGCAGCTCGTGTTGTGTGTTTCTGCGCATTGGTTGACAACAGGCTGGTGGCTCACCGCCATGGCCAGGCCCAAAACGATTCACGATTTTGGTGGTTTCCCGAAAGCACTTTTTGATCAGCAATACCCGGCACCCGGTTTTTCCGAGGCCGCACAGGAGATCAGTCAGAGTCTGCGCCAGCCGGGTAGCGCGATACCCTTGTCGCTCGATTTGCAGGAATGGGGCCTTGACCATGGCGCGTGGTCAGTCCTCAAGCCGATGTTTCCTCATGCCGATATCCAGGTGATTCAACTCAGCATGGACTACAGCCGCCCCCCGGCCGAACACTACGCGCTGGGTCAGCAGCTCAAGGGCTTGCGCGAGCGTGGTGTGCTGATTGTCGGTAGTGGCAATATCGTGCACAACCTGCGCACCATGCAGTTCGGCGCGCCCTCGAATCAGGCCTATGACTGGGCCCTTGAATTCGACCAAACCATTGCGGATTATTTGCAAACTGGCAAGCTTGATGCGTTGCAGGACTTCCAGGCGCTCGGGGCTATCGCGCAACAGGCGCATCCCACGCATGAGCATTTTTTACCGTTGCTTTATGCGGCCGGGGCGGTCGACACCAACGAGGCCCCGCAGTTTTTCAATGCCAGTTTTCAGGCGGCGTCGATCTCGATGCGTTCGGTCCTGTGGGCTTGATCAGGGCGACGCGCTGGCTTTCAGGACGCCGCGCACGACGTTGCGACTGTGGGCGCCAAAATTGCCCAGCAATTCGGCGATAGCACCGTCCAGCTTGGCACGTCTGGCCGCATCCTGTTTGCCGAGTTCAGCCAGCAGATCGATGCCCGACTCTTTCACGCCGAAATCGAATCCGGGGTCCGATACATAGCCGGGCGGCAGGGTGTCCACCAGTATGTCGGTGACCTTGGCACCCAGGGCATAGGACTGGCGGCTCACGACGTCGCGCGCATACAAGTCGGACCAGGCCGGGTAGCTGGCGTCTTTGTCGCTGTTGCGCAGACTTTTCTCGATAGCGGTTTCCTGCTTGGTCTGTGCCGCGTTGTAGAGCAGCTGGTTCTGGTATTTTTCAAGCGCCAGATGGCGATTGGACAGCAGCACAATCATCTCGTTCTTCATTCTGGGAAAGCCCGCCATCGCCAGCAGGTTGATGCCGATCAGTTTGACCGATGAATTGCCGGGAGACAGGCTGGCGTGATAGGGCTGCGTCAAATCCTGGACATAGTGCAGCGCCAGGCCGGTAAAACGCCAGCCCCAATAGGCATGGCCGGCCCGGAAAGCCAGCGTGGCCAGGCTGCTGTACTGGTGGACGCGCAGCAGGGGAAAGGTCTTCTTGACGAAGGGTGCCGCCAGGTAAATGA
>NZ_DHXT01000160.1:32748-37704 GCF_002413825.1 Rhodoferax sp. UBA5149 | reverse complement strand
CCAAAACCGTAGACCTTGCCCCAGTCCGATGGACTGTCTTCCCACAAATTGATGTCCAGGCCATAGTCCGGCTCATCCGAGGCCGAAGCGATGACACTGAGCGGCGCCACTTGATCTCCGGCCTTGAGGCCAACAAAACGGTAAGTTGAATTGGGCTGTTCGGGTAGCGTGTTGATGGCGGCGTGGGGCAGCAGCGTGGCGGGATCAGGGCGCGGGCCCAAGGGATCGGGTTGAATGTACAACGCCAATTTGCTATTGGGCGCCACACGCAGCGCCATCAGAAAAGCCAGTCGCCGGGCGTCGTCAGTTCGCGTCGGGTTGGCCTTGAAGGCCAGCGCCGCAGGACGTGGGGGGTAGACGTCCAGATGGGTCTGTGCCCACGCTTCCTGGCTGGCCAGCAAGGTCTCGATGGACTTCTCTTGCGCTTTCAAGAAAACTTCCAGGGGCTCTACCGTTACCGGCGCGGCATTGACGATCTCTGGCATTTTTTCAAACGCACGGTAGGCCGCAAAGCTGTGATTGCTCCAGGCGAAGGCGTTACCCGCGGCCAACCCAAGCACGCTGATCAAGGCCACAGCGAATTGTTTCATCTGAAAATCTCCTGACATCTTGCTGAATCGTGACAAGACCGACGCCGAGTGTGCGTCGCCCTAGCGCCGATGGCGTTTTATGACCCGGTGGCGAGGAGGGCCTCGGAAACGGTCCACAGACGCTGCGCCGTCACCGGGTCGGCGATGCGGGGTGAGTAGCCCGAGACGCGGTTGCTGGGTTCTGCGGGCAAGCCCTGATGGCAGTCTTCCAGGTACAGGCCGCCGTGGCCCTTGAGCTGCGGCGCGGTCGCGGCCCATGCGCTGGTCGCCGCGCCCTGGGCGGGTGTCTTGAAAGTGTCCAGTGGCGTGTCGTCGGCCTTGAGCCAACCCAGCGCACGCATTTCTTCCAGGGTCAGGAACTTCTGCAGCCCGGTCATGATGCCGCCAGGGTGGACGGCATTGGCTGTGATGCCCTGGGCGCCGAAGCGCAAATGCAGGCCAAGCGCAAACAGGGCAATGGCACTCTTGGCCTGGCCATAGGCTTTCCATTTGTTGTACTCACGTCGCTCAAAATGGATGTCGTCAAAGTCCACGCCGGCGATCTTGTGGCCGGAAGAACTAAGGCACACCACGCGGGCGTCGCCGCGGCTGTCGGCAGCCCGTTTCAAGGCGGGCAGCAGGGCGGTGGTCAGTGCGAAGTGCCCCAGGTGGTTGGTGGCAAATTGCGCCTCCCAGCCTTGCGCGGTTCGCGTCAAGGGGCAGGCCATGATGGCGGCGTTGTTGATCAGGATGTCGAGTGCTTTGCTGTTGGCGGCCCACTCAGTGGTGAACTGGCGTACGCTGGCCAAATCACTCAAATCCAGTCGAGCCACGTCGACGATTGCATTCGGGCATTGAGCGCGAATCTGCGCGGCGGCGACCGCACCCTGCTCCTGGTTGCGCACGGCCAGCGTGAGTTGCGCCCCTGCCGACGCGAGCGCGCGGGAGGTCTCCAGGCCCAGCCCGGACGCGCCTCCGGTCACGATGGCTTGGCGGCCTTGGAGTGACATGCCGCTGACGACCTCCAGCGCGGTGCTGCGTGCCCCGAATGGCGAAGTGATGGGCGCGGCGGGTGCTTGTGGGTTCATGGTCGTGGGCATCGTAGTGGATGACGCAGTCTGCCAGATTGTTGCGAGCTCTGCTCTTCAACCCAGCCGCTGGCCGCCCATGATGTGGCGTGACTTCATGCGCACAGGATGAATGCTATAAAAATAATAGCTGCTTGCGCCCATTCCACGGGGGCTAGAAGGCTATTTCATTAAAAGGTTGGTCTTGAATCAAACCACCTTGGCAATCGACGCACACACGTAGTCGATGTTCTTGCTGTTCAGCGCTGCCACACACATGCGCCCGGTGTCGGTGCCATAGACGCCAAATTCATTGCGCAAGCGCACCATCTGATCCTTGGTCAGGCCCGAGTAGCTGAACATGCCGATCTGGCTGGTGATGAAACTCATGTCCTGCTTCACCCCGGCGGTCTTGAGACCCTGCACCAGCTTCTGGCGCATGGCCTTGATGCGCACGCGCATCTCGCCCAGTTCTTTTTCCCACAGGGCGCGCAGTTCCGGGTTGCCCAGCACGGCGGCCACGATCGCACCACCATGCGTGGGTGGGTTGCTGTAGTTGGTGCGGATGACGATCTTGAGCTGGCTCAGCACGCGGTCGGCCTCGTCCTTGTTCTCGCACAAGACGCTCAGGGCACCCACGCGCTCGCCGTACAGGCTGAAGCTTTTGCTGAAGGAGGTGGAAACAAAAAAGGTCAATCCGGCGGTCACAAACTTTTGCACCGCGGTGCCGTCTTCGGTCAGTCCGTAGCCAAAGCCCTGGTAGGCCATGTCGAGGAAGGGCACCAGGTTTTTCGCCTTGACGGTGGCGACCACCTGGTCCCACTGGGCGGACGTGATGTCGTAGCCGGTGGGGTTGTGGCAGCAGGCGTGCAAAACCACCACGGTGCCGGGGGCGGCAGCGTTGAGGTCGGCCAGCATGCCGTCGAAGTCCACGCCGCGCTTGGCAGCGTCGTAATAGCGGTAGCTGTCGACGGTGAAGCCGGCGTTGCTGAACAGGGCGCGGTGATTTTCCCAGCTCGGGTCGCTGATCAGCACTGTGGCATTGGGCTTGAGCTTTTTGAGGAAGTCGGCGCCAATTTTGAGGCCACCGGTACCGCCAATGGCCTGTACCGTGGCCACGCGGCCTGATTTGACCGGCTCGCTGTCGGCGCCAAACACCAGCGCCTTGACGCCTGCGTCGTAGGCGGCGATACCGTCAATCGGCAAATAACCGCGCGGCTTCGGGGCTTCCATCATCGCCTTTTCGGCCGCTTGCACGCAGGCCAGCAGGGGCAGTTTGCCGTTGTCGTCGTAGTACACACCGACGCCCAGGTTCACCTTGGCGGGGTTGGTGTCGGCATTGAATTGCTCGTTCAATCCCAGAATCGGGTCGCGGGGCGCCATTTCGACGGCAGAAAACATGGACATGAAAAAGATTCCTTCAAGTTGGAGAGGCGAGAGCGTGCCGGTCGATCTTACAAGTTGGCCGTTGTGCTCAGCTGGATTACCGATTTTAGGCAATCCAGAAAACCACTTGCAGTTTGAGCCAAGCGGCCTGATTCAATGGTCTTCGCCTCCGACGTTCAATAACTCAAAAAGGCTGCATAATTTCCATCAGCACTGACTGACACCCGTCACCAAGTTTGCGGCATCGCCGACAACCGCCAACAGCCCGCCTTCGATGATCGACACGCCTGCCTCCAACGCTTCTTACATCACGCCCGCACAGCTGTGCATAGGCTTGCACATTCACCTCGACCTGGCGTGGACGGAGCATCCGTTCTCCTTCTCCAGCTTCAAGATCAAGAGCCTCGATCAGATCGGGACGCTGCAGTCTCTGGGGCTCACGCGCATTCGCTACACCCCTTCCAAAAGCGATGGCAAGCCATTGCAAGTCCCGGCTGGCGTTGCACCCGAGCCGCCACCCGCCCCGCCACACGACGAAGACCCCCTCTACCAAGCCAAGCGGGCGCGCGTGGAGCGCCTGGTGGCGCAACAGGCGAGGGTGGCGGTCTGCGAACGCGAGTTCCTGTCGTCGGCACGCGCGGTCAAATCGATCAACCAGAATCTTTTCGCGAAGCCGGAGCGGGCGCGCGAAGAGGCCGAAACACTGGTGCAGGCGATTGCCGATTCGATGCTGACCGAGTCTGACATCGCGATCAATCTGATGAAAGACAAGACCGGTGGCGAGGAGGTCTACTTCCATTCACTCAATGTCACGCTGCTGTCGATGATGCTGGCCAAGGAGCTGAAAGCGCCGCGCGAGGCGATCCGGCTGATTGGCATGGGCGCGATGTTTCATGATGTTGGCAAGCTCGACATCCCCGATCGCATCGTGCGCAAAACCGATGCATTGACCAAGCCCGAACTATCTTTGCTGCAGCAGCATTGCGCCTACGGCGTCGAAACCGGGCGCAAGCTTGGCCTGCCGAATGAGGCTTTGATGGTAATCGCGCAGCACCACGAGCTGATGGACGGCAGTGGCTACCCGAAGGGACTGAAGGGTGGCGATAGCTCTATGCTGGCGCGCATCGTCGCCATTGCCAATACCTACGACAACCTGTGCAACCCGGTCAAACCGTCTCAGGCCCTGACGCCGCATCAGGCGCTGTCGCTGATGTATGCCCAGCAGCGCGCAAAGTTCGATGCAGCGCCTTTGACCACCTTTGTGCGCTGCATGGGCATCTATCCGCCTGGCACCATCGTCGTGCTGTCGAACGATTGCATCGGCATGGTTGTCTCGGTGAACAGCTCCAAGCCGCTCAAGCCAACCGTGTTGATCTACGACCCGCAGTTGCCGCGCGAACAGGCGATCCTGGTCGAACTCGAAAGCGAGCCCGAGGTGTCGATCAGCCGCGCGCTCAAACCAGATCAGCTGCCGAAGCCGATCTACGACTACCTCTCGCCGCGCCGCCGCGTGACCTACTACTTCGACGCCGAGTCGAACCGTGCCGCCCCTTGAATAGCCTCGTTATGTCCGCACCCACCCCCATTGCAGCCGCACCTTCTGACGATGCCGACCAGGTCCGCACCGGCACGTTTGTGCGTTTTCCGGATTCGCCATTTGAGCTGTATCAGCCCTATCCGCCGGCCGGCGATCAGCCCGAAGCCATCAACAAGCTGGTCGAGGGGGTGAATGACGGCGAGGTGTTCCAGACCCTGCTGGGCGTGACCGGCTCGGGCAAGACCTTCACCATGGCCAACGTGATCGCCCGCCTGGGCCGACCGGCCATCGTGTTTGCGCCCAACAAAACGCTGGCGGCGCAGCTGTACAGCGAGTTCCGCGAGTTCTTTCCGAAGAACGCGGTGGAGTATTTCGTCAGCTACTACGACTACTACCA
>NZ_DHXT01000160.1:21388-32503 GCF_002413825.1 Rhodoferax sp. UBA5149 | reverse complement strand
TACTACCAGCCCGAGGCCTATGTGCCGCAGCGCGATCTGTTCATCGAGAAAGACTCGGCGATCAATGAGCACATCGAGCAGATGCGCCTCTCATGTACCAAAAGTGTGCTGGAACGGCGTGACGTGGTAATCGTGGCCACGGTGTCGGCCATTTATGGCATTGGCCAGCCCGAGGCCTACCACCAGATGGTGATGACCCTGCGTGCGGGTGACAAAATGGGTCAGCGCGACCTGATCGCGCAACTGGTGCGCATGCAGTACCAGCGCAACGACGCCGATTTTTCGCGCGGCAAGTTCCGGGTGCGCGGCGACACCATCGACGTGTTTCCGGCCGAGCACAGCGAGATGGCGATTCGCATCGAGCTGTTCGACGACGAGATTGAATCCCTGCAACTGTTCGACCCGCTGACCGGGCGCATTCGCCAGAAGATTCCACGCTTTACCGTATACCCCAGAAGCCACTACGTCACGCCGCGCGACCGCGTGTTGGCCGCGGTGGAAACCATCAAGGTGGAGCTGTCTGACCGCTTGAAAGAGCTGGTCGGCATGGGCAAGCTGGTCGAAGCCCAGCGGCTGGAGCAGCGCACCCGCTTTGATCTGGAAATGCTCAGTGAAGTAGGGCACTGCAAGGGGATCGAGAACTACACCCGCCACCTCAGCGGCGCCGCCCCCGGCGAGCCGCCCGCCACCTTGACCGACTATTTACCGAAGGACGCCATGATGTTCCTGGACGAGAGCCATGTGCTCATCGGCCAGTTTACCGGCATGTACAACGGCGACCGGGCGCGCAAGACCACGCTGGTGGAGTATGGCTTTCGCCTGCCCAGCGCGCTGGACAACCGCCCGCTCAAGTTTGAGGAGTTTGAGACCAAGATGCGCCAGGCCATCTTCGTGTCCGCCACGCCGGCGCAGTGGGAAAAAGACCATGCGGGGCAAGTGGTGGAGCAACTGGTGCGCCCGACCGGGCTGGTGGATCCCGAGGTTGAGGTGCGCCCGGCCACCAGTCAGGTGGACGACGTGCTGCAGGAGATCCGCATCCGGGTTGAAAAGCATGAGCGGGTGCTGATTACCACGCTCACCAAGCGCATGGCCGAGCAGCTGACCGACTATTTGAGCGACAACGGCGTGAAGGTGCGTTACCTGCACAGCGATGTGGAGACCGTCGAGCGCGTGGAAATCTTGCGCGACCTGCGCTTGGGTACCTTCGATGTGCTGGTCGGCATCAACCTGCTGCGCGAAGGCCTGGATATTCCCGAAGTGTCTCTGGTGGCGATTCTGGACGCCGACAAGGAGGGCTTTTTGCGCTCCGAGCGCTCCTTGATCCAAACCATTGGCCGCGCCGCGCGCAATTTGAACGGACGAGCGATTTTGTACGCCGACAAGGTGACGGAATCGATGAAAAAGGCGATGGGCGAGACGCAGCGGCGGCGCGTCAAACAGGTGGCGTACAACGAAGCCCATGGCATTACGCCGCGCTCCATCGTGAAACAGGTCAAAGACCTGATTGATGGGGTTTACAGCGAGAAGGCGGGTAAAGAGGCCGAAAAACTGGAGCGCGATGCCCTGCAGCGGGCCCAGGTCGAGGATATGAGTGAGAAAGACGTCTCGCGGGAAATCAAGCGTCTGGAGAAGCTGATGCTGGAACACGCGCGCAATCTGGAGTTCGAAAAAGCGGCTCGGGTGCGCGATCAACTGGGCATCTTGAAGGAACAGGCCTTCGGCGCATCAGGCAGCGACAATCTGCTTGTTATTTCATCTGATGGGAAAATTTCTTAGGTGTGACTGAGTAGTCTAGATACCCGAGCAAATTAGTCGGATTCTTGCTATACTCGCTACCACTAGCCAACTAAATACGACTCAAGGAGTATGCCATGCGTCTCACTACAAAAGGTCGCTTTGCGGTGACAGCGATGATTGATCTGGGTTTGCGCCAGAGCAACGGCCCGGTGACGCTGGCGGCCATCAGCCAGCGCCAGCAGATTTCGCTCTCCTATCTGGAGCAGCTGTTTGGCAAGTTGCGCCGGCACGAATTGGTCGAATCCACGCGCGGTCCCGGAGGCGGCTACACCCTGGCGCGCAACCCGGCTGAGATCACGGTGGCCGACATCATCACATCGGTGGACGAACCGATTGACGCCACGCATTGCGCTGGCAAGGAAAATTGCCTGGGCGAGGGGGCTCGTTGCATGACGCACGACCTTTGGACCGCGCTGAATGTGCGCATGGTGGAGTTTCTCGATTCGGTGACCCTGCAAAAGCTGGTGGACGACCAGTTGGCCAAAGGCCTGCAAGTGGAAGACAAGCCCAGCGTGAAGCGCGCCATTTCCGCCATGCCGGTATCCAAACCCATTCGCATCAATGCACCCAACTCGGTGTTTGCCTTGGGCAATGCGTTTTCCAAGACCTGATTTTTGTTTGATTTAGCCAGCAGCGAGCCAGCCATGGACACCACACCTCACTTTCCGATTTACATGGATTACAGTGCCACCAACCCTTGCGATGAGCGGGTGGTGGACGCCATGATTCCCTGGTTGCGCCAGCACTTTGGCAACCCCGCATCCCGCAGCCATGCCTGGGGCTGGGAAGCCGAAGCCGCGGTTGAAAAAGCCCGCGAGCAGGTGGCCGCTCTCATTGGCGCCGACCCGCGCGAAATTGTCTGGACGTCGGGGGCAACTGAATCCATCAATCTGGCGCTGAAGGGCGCGGCTGGTTTTTATAAAACCAGAGGCAAGCACATCATCACGGTCAAGACCGAGCACAAAGCGGTGCTGGACACCTGCCGCGAGCTGGAACGCCAGGGCTTTGAACTCACTTATTTGGATGTGCAGTCGGATGGTCTGCTTGATCTTGAAGTCTTCAAGGCCGCGATTCGCCCGGACACCATTCTGGCCAGCGTCATGTTCGTCAACAATGAAATTGGTGTGATCCAGGACATTGCCGCGATCGGGACGATTTGCCGCGAAAAAGGCGTTGTTTTTCATGTCGATGCCGCTCAGGCAACGGGGCGGGTGGACATTGACTTGAGCCAGTTGCCGGTTGACTTGATGAGCTTGACCGCCCACAAGACGTATGGCCCCAAGGGCATCGGCGCGCTGTTCGTCCGTCGCAAGCCGCGTGTGCGCATTGAGGCGCAAATGCACGGCGGTGGTCATGAGCGGGGTATGCGCTCTGGCACCCTGCCCACGCACCAGATCGTGGGCATGGGCGAGGCCTACCGTATTGCCAAGGCAGAGATGGCGGGCGAGAACGTGCGGATTCAGGCTTTGCACGACCGCATGCTGGCGGGTCTCAAAGACGTCGAGCAAGTGTTCATCAACGGCCATCTGGACAAGCGCGTGCCGCATAACCTGAACATGAGCTTCAACTACGTAGAAGGCGAGTCCTTGATCATGGGCATCAAGGGCCTGGCCGTATCCAGTGGCTCGGCCTGCACCTCGGCTTCTCTTGAGCCCAGCTACGTGCTGCGCGCCTTGGGTCGCAGCGATGAGTTGGCGCACAGCAGCCTGCGCATGACGATTGGCCGCTACACCACCGAAGCAGAAATTGACTACGCGATTGACACCATCAAACTCAACGTCGCCAAGCTGCGTGATTTGAGCCCCTTGTGGGACATGTACAAAGAAGGCATTGACATCAGCACCATTCAGTGGGCTGCGCACTGAATATTTGAACTTTGCGGGACAGGCCGCAGCGGCGCAGTCGCAAACTCTGTCCTCAACTGATTGAAGGAAACAAAATGGCATATTCTGAAAAGGTCGTTGACCACTACGAAAACCCCCGCAATGTCGGCTCGTTCGACAAGGGTGATGACACCGTCGGCACCGGCATGGTCGGCGCCCCGGCCTGCGGTGACGTCATGAAGCTGCAGATCAAGGTCAACCCGCTCACCGGGGTGATTGAAGATGCGCGCTTCAAGACCTACGGCTGTGGCTCGGCCATTGCGTCGTCTTCCCTGGTGACCGAGTGGGTCAAAGGCAAGACGTTGGACCAGGCGGCGGCGCTCAAAAACAGCGAAATCGCTGAAGAGCTGGCTTTGCCGCCGGTCAAGATTCATTGCTCCATCCTGGCCGAAGACGCCATCAAGGCTGCAGTGAATGACTACAAACAAAAACACCTCGCACCACAGACGCACTGACATGGCTGTAACGTTGACTGAAGCTGCTGCCCGGCACGTGACTCGCTACCTTGCCAAACGTGGCAAGGGGGTCGGTGTGCGACTGGGCGTCAAGACCACCGGTTGCTCGGGCCTGGCTTATAAACTTGAGTATGTTGACGCGGTCGAACCCGAGGACATGGTGTTTGAAGGGTTTGGCGTCAAGGTGTTGGTTGAACCCAAGAGTTTTGCTTACCTTGACGGGACGGAACTTGATTTTGTCCGCGAAGGCCTGAACGAGGGCTTCAAGTTCAACAACCCGCGAGAACGTGATCGCTGCGGTTGTGGCGAGTCGTTTCGGGTATGAATCTGCAGTCCAGCGATTTCGAACTCTTCGGTCTTACTCCCCAATTCGCGCAGGATCGTGCGGCCATCGACGCGCGCTGGAAAGATCTGCAACGTGAGGCGCACCCCGACAAGTTTGCCGCCCAGGGCGCTGCTGCGCAGCGCCTGGCGATGCAGTGGTCGGTGCGCATCAATGAGGCCTACCAGCGGCTCAAAGACCCGCTCAAGCGTGCCGCCTATCTGTGTGAGTTGAACGCCGCCCCGCTCAATGCCGAGAACAACACGGCCATGCCGACTGAGTTCCTGATGCAGCAAATGGACTGGCGCGAATCTCTGGATGAGGCCAGCGGTGTCGCTGAACTGGAGGATCTCAATGCGCATGTCATGGCGGCGCGGCAGGAGGCGCTGCAAAAATGCGGTCGACTGCTGGACACGCAACATGACTACACGGGGGCTGCGCAGCAGGTGAGGGCGCTGATGTTCATCGAGAAATTTGCCAATGATGTTGAAGCCCGCCTCGACCGAATGGACACTGCAGACCGGGGACAATAGCGCCTCGATTCCAAAAAAATAATCATGGCGCTTCTACAAATTTCAGAACCCGGTCAGTCTCCCAATCCGCACCAACGGCGCGTCGCGGTGGGTATCGACTTGGGTACCACCCATTCACTGGTGGCCTCGGTGCGCCATGGCGTCGCCGAGTGCCTGCCTGACGCGCAAGGCCGTTTCATTTTGCCGTCTGTTGTTCGCTACCAGAGTGGCGGCGCGCGTCAAATTGGTTTTGACGCCCAGGCAGCACTGGCCTTGGACCCTGAAAACACAATCGCCTCGGTCAAGCGTTTCATGGGTCGCAGCCTCTCCGATGTGGGCGGGGCTGACAAGCTGCCGTACCGCTTTGTGGACCACCCGGGCATGCTCGGACTGCAAACCGTGCAGGGTGAAAAATCACCGGTCGAGGTGAGCGCCGATATTCTGGCCACCTTGCGCTACCGCGCTGAAGACACTTTTGGCGACGATCTCTATGGCGCCGTGATCACGGTCCCCGCTTATTTTGATGACGCGCAGCGCCAGGCCACCAAGGACGCGGCGCAACTGGCGGGCCTGAACGTGCTGCGTCTCATCAACGAGCCCACCGCGGCGGCCATTGCTTATGGCCTGGACAATGCCAGCGAAGGGGTATATGCCATCTACGACCTGGGCGGCGGCACTTTTGATATCTCTATTTTGCGGCTCACCCAAGGTGTGTTTGAAGTCGTCGCCACGGGCGGTGACTCGGCCCTGGGCGGCGATGACTACGACCATGCGTTGGCGGATTGGGTGTTGGCGCAGCGTGGCGTGCAGGCGCTCGAAGCGTCCGATAAGGCGGCGATCAAAGTGGCAGCACGGGTCTGCAAGGAAGCCCTGTCTGCTACCAAATCAGTAGCGTTCAGCGCAATGTTTACGGGGACTAAGGTCTTATTTGATGTCAATGTTGCGCAGTTTGAGGCCGTCACAAGCAGTTTGACTGCCCGCACCCTCGTGGCAGTGCGCAAAGCCTTGCGCGATGCCAAGCTGTCGGTGGCGGATGTGAAGGGCGTGGTCATGGTGGGCGGCTCCACCCGCATGCCGCAAATACAGCAGGCCGTTGGCAGCTTCTTTGGCCAAGCGCCGCTGAACAACCTCAATCCCGATGAGGTCGTCGCTTTGGGCGCGGCGATTCAGGCCAACCAGCTGGCGGGCAACAATTTGAGTGGTGATTTGTTGCTGCTGGACGTGATTCCCCTGTCGCTCGGTGTCGAGACCATGGGCGGCCTGGTGGAGCGCATCGTGCCGCGCAACGAAACCATTCCGACGGCCAAGGCGCAGGACTTCACCACCTACAAAGATGGTCAGACCGCGCTGGCGCTGCATGTGGTGCAGGGCGAGCGCGACCTGGTGGCGGACTGCCGTAGCCTGGCGCGCTTTGAGCTGCGCGGCATTCCCCCGATGGCCGCCGGGGCTGCGCGCATCCGGGTCACCTTCACGGTGGACGCGGACGGGCTGTTGAATGTCAGTGCCAAAGAGCAGATCAGTGGTGTGGAAGCCCGCATTGACGTCAAGCCCTCCTACGGGTTGGGCGACGATCAGATTGCCAGGATGCTGCAAGACAGTTTCACCACCGCCGAGGCCGATATGAAAGCCCGTGCGCTGGTCGAGGCCCGGGTCGATGGCGACCGCATGCTGCTGGCGACCGAAAGCGCGCTGGCCGCCGACGGTGATTTGCTGTCGAGCGCCGATCTGGCCGCCATTGACAGCTTGATGGACGAGGTGCGCGCCGCACGGCCGCTGGAAGATGCGGCGCTGATTGAAGCTGCGACCCAGGCGCTGGCCAAAGGCACCGAGGCGTTCGCCGCCATGCGCATGAACCGTGGCATTCAAAAAGCGTTGGCCGGAAAAAACATCGAGACGGTCTGAAGCAGACCCACCGGATAAACACATGCCCATCATCAAAATATTGCCCCATCCCGAGTACTGTCCGCAGGGTGCTGAAATCTCGGCGCCGGCCGGCACCTCGATTTGTGAGGCCTTGCTAGACAACCACATCAACATCGAGCACGCCTGCGAGATGAGTTGTGCCTGCACCACCTGCCACGTCATCGTGCGCGAAGGGTTTGAATCACTCAATGCATCAGATGAAAACGAGGACGACTTGCTCGACCGGGCCTGGGGTCTGGAACCCAAGTCGCGTTTGAGCTGCCAGGCCATTCTGGCGCAAAAAGATGTGGTGGTGGAGATTCCCAAATACTCGATCAATCACGCCAAAGAGAACCATTAAGTCCCACGCGCGTCACTCAAACCGCAAGAATTAGCTATGCGTCAAATTTTTCTGGATACCGAAACAACCGGCCTGTCAGCCGACAACGGTGACCGGGTGATTGAAATCGGCTGTGTCGAGCTATTCAACCGCAAACTGACCGGCAACAACAAGCATTTTTACTTGAACCCCGGGCGCGACAGCCATGAAGAGGCGCTCAAGGTGCACGGCATAACGACCGAGTTCCTGAAGGACAAGCCCAAGTTCGAAGCCGTGGCAGACGAACTTCTGGAGTACCTGCAAGATTCTGAGGTCATCATTCACAATGCCGCGTTTGATGTCGGGTTTTTGAACAAGGAACTGGAGTTGATTGGCCGCCCCTTGTTCAGGGAATTCGTGGCCAGTGTGACGGACACCCTGGTCATGGCCAAGGAAATGTTCCCCGGCAAGCGCAATTCGCTGAATGCGCTGTGTGACCGGCTGGGTGTTGACAATTCGGGGCGCACCCTGCACGGTGCCCTGCTGGACGCTGAACTGCTGGCCGATGTCTATATCAACTTGACACGCGGTCAGGATGCCTTGCTGATCGATATCGGGTCGACTGAAAATACCGGCGCCAGCCTTGTGCAGATTGATCTGCGCGCCATTGATCTGCCGGTGTTGGCCGCCAATGATCAGGAGAGCGCCGCCCATGACGACGTTCTCAAACAGATTGACAAAGCCAGTGGCAGTAAAACGGTTTGGCGTCTGGCGGCTTGAAAGTCTGGCATAATCCAAGGCTTTCCTGAAACGAATTCAGGGCGGTTAGCTCAGGGGTAGAGCACTGCATTCACACTGCAGGGGTCGCAAGTTCGAAACTTGCACTGCCCACCAATTTATTGGTTATAAAACAAGGACTTAGCGGTTTCGCTAAGTCCTTTTTTGTTTTTGTTTCCGGTGAATGCGTTTTGTCGCGCTTCAGTTGAAAAACGCCGTTTTCAGGAACGTGATGTTGTGGCTGCTGCCGAACTTGAGGGTGTTCGAGATGGCCTGTTTGACTTTATCGCTTTGGCGCTCGAATGAGGCGACCATGTCGTGATTGTTAGCGAGCAGGGTGCGCTCGACCTCGCCCAGTGTCTCCCGACTCACAAAGAATCGATGCGCCACGCCGTGGATATCAACCGTGAATGAAATGCCGTCGCCTATTTCCGAATCAATCCGGGTGTTTTCAATGAAAAAGTCTTCCATGATGGCTCTCTTTGGATGGTGTCGTTCAGATTGCGGTCAGAATGGTACCTTGGGACTAGGTAATGTTCACGGAAAGTCCGTCATGGATGTCCCCGATTTGATTTTCATCGATACAGGTAAGCCCTAGACTGGAAACCAGCTGCAGGTGGGTATCATGTGTGTAAACAACGGATGGTCCGCTATCGAGGCGGACTTCCTTCTGGAGATGTCATGAAGTTAGGTTTGAAATTGCTTGCCGCACCCTTGTTGACTGCGGTGGTGGTTCTGGTGTCTGGTCAGATCAATGCCGTATTGATGAACCAGGAGGCAGGCAAAGCGCAGACAAGTTCGAAAGCCGGTCTGGAAGGTTTCAAGACTATCGGTTCGGCGCAGCAGCAACTGGACCATGTCCATACCAATGTTTACCGCACG
Source organism: Rhodoferax sp. UBA5149 (assembly GCF_002413825.1). Lineage (GTDB taxonomy): Bacteria > Pseudomonadota > Gammaproteobacteria > Burkholderiales > Burkholderiaceae_C > Rhodoferax. The sequence continues at coordinate 23,654 of NZ_DHXT01000160.1, read as the reverse complement.
GTGTCTGTCATTGGCTCCATGGATGAGGCCAAAATCAAGTCCGTTCGGGCTGACCTCGCCAAGCAGTTGGACAGTGTCAAACGGGTGGTCGGTGCAATTGCCTCTGCGGGTGGCGATGCCGAGTTACGTACGGCTGTGGCAGACTTGAACAAGCAGATTGACAAGTACGCGGGGCAGGCTGACTCGTCAATTGATATCGCGGCCGGTGACCCGGTGACCGGCATTGCTTCCATGCAGGCGGCGGACGCCACCTTTACCACAGTCGCCAAAACCATGGGTTTGATTGTGGCCCGCGTCGAGGCCGCTTCAAACGCGTCCATTGCGGCCTCTCAGCAACGCTCGCGCAATACGAATTTGATCCTGGCCGTGGTGGGCCTGCTGGCCGCCGGTGTGGCGGTCAGTTTGTCGTGGTTGATGCAGCGAAAAATAGTGGCTGAGCTGGCGCGCGCGGCTGACCTCGCCAACGAGGTCGCCAGCGGCAACCTGAATGTCGAGGCCGTCAGCCAGCGTCAGGACGAGGTGGGCGACCTGATGCGAGCGCTGGGCACCATGACGGCGCAGCTGAATCAGTCCATCTCCACGGTGCTCGACTCGTCTGAGTCCATTCGTCTTGCCAGTGCCGAGATTGCCACCGGCAACCAGGACCTGGCCAACCGCACCGAACAGACTGCGTCCAATTTGCAGCGTGCGGCGTCTTCCACAGATCAACTCACCGGCACGGTCAGGCAATCCGCCGACGCCGCGCGCCAAGCCAACCAACTCGCTGCTTCGGCGACCGAGGTAGCGGTTCGGGGTGGCGCGGTGGTGGCACAAGTGGTCTCCACCATGGAAGAGATCAACATCAGCGCGAGAAAAATATCCGACATCATCGGCGTCATTGATGGTATTGCGTTTCAGACCAATATTCTGGCTTTGAATGCCGCGGTGGAGGCGGCCCGTGCCGGCGAGCAAGGTCGCGGCTTTGCCGTGGTGGCCAGCGAGGTGCGTAGTTTGGCGGGGCGCTCGGCGGAGGCGGCCAAAGAAATCAAAAACCTGATCGGTGTTTCGGTTGCCAAGGTGGACTCCGGTTCCCGGCTGGTGGCCGATGCCGGGAAAACCATGACTGAAATTGTGAGTTCAGTCAAACGTGTGTCCGACATTATTGGGGAAATTTCTGCCGCGTCTTCTGAGCAAAGCGACGACATTTCGCAGGTGAACACGGCAGTGATGGAACTCGATCAGATGACGCAGCAGAACGCGGCGCTGGTGGAGCAGTCGGCCGCGGCGGCTGAAAGCCTGCGCGAGCAGGCGCATCGGTTGGCGCAAGTCGTGTCTGAGTTCAGGCTCGCTGACGCTTCGGGTGGCGCGCGGGTGGATGGCCTTGTTTTGCTGGCAGGATCCTGAAACGAACTGCCCAGGCTCGGCATTTGAGTGACTTCATTGCTTCGTTTCTTGCCGGGCACGACGCCGCTGGTGCTCGATTCGCCTCACAGTGGCACCCGTTATCCGACTGACTTCGGTTTTTCATGTGACCGGATGAGTTTGCGCCGGGCCGAAGATACCCATGTGGAAAAGCTCTACGACTTTGTCCCTGATCTGGGTGTCGCCTGGATCGAAGCGTTTTTCCCGCGCAGTTACCTGGATGCCAACCGCAACATCACCGAGATTGATGCCACCCTGTTGGGCGAAGCTTGGCCAGATCCGGTCGAGACTGACCCCGTGATGATGTCCAAGGTCCGGCTCGGCAAAGGCTTGATCTGGCGCATGACGGATGACGGTGTTCCCATTTATGCGCGCCAGTTGTCGGTGGCCGAGGTGCGCGGGCGCATCGACTGCTGCTGGCGTCCGTACCATACGGCGGTTGGCGCCGCGATTGATGCGGCCCATGCGCGCCACGGCTACAGCATTCACCTCAATTGCCATTCCATGCCGGCCGTGGCGTCCAGCCATGCGACGGATTTTCCGGGTGAGTCGCATGCCGACTTCGTGATCGGAAATCGCGACGAGACCACGGCCTCCGGTCCTCTGTCGCTCCAAATTTGTGAGCATCTGGCAGGCTTGGGCTACAGCGTGTCCTATAACCACCCGTACAAGGGGGTGGAGCTGGTGCGCCGCCACAGCGACCCGGCACGCCAGCGCCACAGCGTCCAGGTGGAGATCAATCGCAAGCTCTACATGAATGAACAGACGCTGGAGATCACGGACGGCTTTGCTGCCCTGCAGAACAGCCTGCGATCGTTGGTGGCAACGCTGCTGCAGACCGACCCACGGGCGCTGTGAGTTTTTT
>NZ_DHXT01000160.1:20849-21181 GCF_002413825.1 Rhodoferax sp. UBA5149 | reverse complement strand
TGGCCGTGGCTCGCGCGCTGGCGCTTGGCCGGCGCGAAGTCATGGTGCTGGAAGCCGCAGCTGCCATCGGCACGGGCACCAGTTCGCGCAACAGCGAAGTCATTCACGCGGGCATTTACTACGCCCCCGGCTCTCTCAAGGCACGCCTGTGCGTGCAGGGCAAGGGCTTGCTCTATGACTACTGTGCCGAGCGCGGCATTGGCCACCGGCGTTGCGGCAAGCTGATCGTGGCAACTGCGGCTGAGCAGGTGCCGCAGTTGCAGGGTATTGTTGACCAGGCCAGACGCAACGGCGTCAACGATCTGCTGATGCTGACCCGGGCAGAAGCCCGC
>NZ_DHXT01000160.1:18403-20602 GCF_002413825.1 Rhodoferax sp. UBA5149 | reverse complement strand
TCGCAATGAATTCGGCTCTAGCCCACGCCGAATGTTCGCAGTCAGCTATAAATTTAATAGCGAAAGACGGCACGCGCTTGCACGCCAAAACAGTGGTGAACGCCGCTGGCTTGCAGGCCCCGGCGCTGGCTGGGTGTTTCAAAGGGCTGGACCCGCGCCATGTGCCGCGCGCCTATTTTGCCAAGGGAAATTACTTCACGCTCTCCAGCCGTGCGCCGTTTCGTCATTTGATCTATCCGGTGCCGCAAGCTGCCGGTTTGGGCGTGCATCTCACGCTCGATCTGGGCGGCCAGGCCAAGTTCGGCCCCGACGTGCAATGGGTCAGCTCTCCGGATGATCTGGTGGTGGACCCGGCGCGGGGCGACGCGTTTTATGCCGAGGTGCGCAAGTACTGGCCGGCGCTGCAAGACGGCGCCTTGATTCCGGGCTATGCCGGCATTCGCCCCAAAATTCACGCGCCTCATGAGGCCGCCTGCGACTTCCTGATTCAAGGGCCCGCCGACCATGGCGTGCCGGGCCTGGTCAACCTGTTTGGCATTGAATCGCCGGGCTTGACGAGCGCGCTGGCGATTGGAGCCTACGTGGCGGACCTTCTTTCGAATCGCCCGTCCGCCTGAGTTGCTATTTAATTAATAGCTTCCCACGCATATGGAACGGGGGCTAGAAGGTCTTTTTAATCAAAGTCGCGGCCTGTTTCACGAGCGCTGGGCCCTTGTAAATGAGACCGGTATAGATCTGCACCACATCGGCGCCGGCCTTGATTTTGCTCACCGCATCCTCCGCGCTCATGACCCCGCCGACGCCGATGATGGGAAAACCCTTGCCCAAAGCGTTGCGCAGTTGGGTGATGACGCGGTTGCTCATCGCCAGCACGGGCGCGCCGGACAGTCCACCGGCCTCATCGCCGTGCGCAAGTCCCTTGACGGCGTCCCGGCTGAGCGTGGTGTTGGTGGCGACCACCCCATTCATGGCATGGCGCTTCAGCATGGCTGCAATCACCTCGACCTGAGCTTCATCCAGGTCCGGCGCGATTTTGACGAAGATCGGCACGCGGCGTGGTGCCACACCGCCCTGTCCATCCGGTGTGCCATGTTGCACGGCCAGCGCATCACGGCGGCGTGCAATGGCGCCCAGCAGGCCGTCCAGCGCCTCATCGCTTTGCAGGGCGCGCAGGTTTTTGGTGTTCGGGCTCGATATATTGATGGTGACGTAGTCGGCGTAAGGGTAGACACCGTCCAGGCAGGCCAGGTAGTCATCGACGGCGTTCTCAATCGGTGTGACGGCGTTCTTGCCGATGTTCAAGCCCAGCAGCATCGCCGGCGCTTTCCCCGGTTCCCCCGCGTTCAGTGCGCTGGCATTCTGGCGTTGCCGGTACAGGGAGGATTGTTTGACGTTGGCAATGAAGGCGTCCAGCCCCTCGTTGTTGAATCCCAGGCGGTTGATCAGTGCTTGCGCCTTGGGCAGGCGAAACATGCGGGGTTTGGGGTTGCCCGGCTGCGCCAGCGGGGTGACGGTGCCGACCTCGACAAAACCAAAGCCCATGGCGCCCAGTCCATCAATGCAGCGCGCATTTTTGTCCAAACCGGCGGCCAGACCTACCCGGTTCGGAAAAGTCAGACCGGCCAGCTTAATCGGGTCATCGACGCGGCTCGCGCAATAAGCCATCTTCAGAGGGGTGCCTTGCAGACGGGCCAAGGCGTGCAGGGTCAACTCGTGTGCCGCCTCCGGGTCCAGGCTAAATAAAAATGGGCGGGCGAGGGCGTAGGGGACGAGAGACATCGGATAATTCCTGAACAGTTTTTGTACTAAGTTTCTATTACTCACCCGATTTTCCCAGATGACAAACCCTATCTCCCAATCCAAGGCCGCGCTGTCACAAGACGAACTCAAATCCCTGGTGGGCCAGGCGGCGCTTCAGTACGTGGTGCCAGGTGACATTGTCGGTGTCGGCACCGGCTCCACGGTCAACAAGTTCATTGATGCCCTGGCCTCCATGAAGGACCAGATCAAGGGCGCCGTGTCCAGCTCGGTGGCCAGCACCGAACGCCTGCAGGCGCTGGGCATCCCCGTGTTCGACTCGAATGACGTGGCCGAGTTGTCGGTTTACATCGATGGGGCCGACGAAATCGACGGACGGGGCTTCATGGTCAAAGGCGGCGGCGCGGCCCTTACGCGCGAGAAGATCGTGGCGGCTCAGTC
>NZ_DHXT01000160.1:10138-18365 GCF_002413825.1 Rhodoferax sp. UBA5149 | reverse complement strand
TGCCGGTCGAAGTGATTCCGATGGCCGCCAAGCGGGTGGTGCAACAGTTCGCGGCGATGGGCGGCCAGGCCCAGATTCGGCTCAAGGGTGACAAGCCCCTGGTGACGGACAACGGCCAGATCATCCTGGATGTCACGGGCTTGCAGATCAGCGATCCGCTTGCCTTTGAGTCCCAGGTGAGTCAGTGGCCGGGCGTGGTGACGGTGGGCGTGTTCGCCTTTCAGAAGGCCCAGGTCTGTCTTTTGGGCACGGCCAGCGGCGTCAAAACACTGACTTTCTGAAGCTTTGTGGGACCGCCCTTTAGCGCTGTCCCCAACTGATCAAAACTTGATGCCCGCTGGATTGGAAGGGGTGTCCACCGGGGGACGGCTCGGCTCTGCCGGGGCACGTGGGGTCTGGGTGTCCTCCGGTTTGACGGCGGGCGCCGGTTTCTGAACCGCGACCAGGGGCGTTGCGGCCGGGCCGCGGTAACCGGCGGGCAAGGTGGATGTCTGGGGATAACCGGCCGCATTCAGAAACTGCGTCCACTCCGCATCCGAGTAGCCCTTGATCTGCTGGCCACCAATCGTCAAAAAGGGCAGCGAGGTCTCACCGCTGATGCGTTGCAGGGCTTCGACATCCTCGGCTGCGTTGACGGTTTTCTCGGTGAATGGAATACCCCGCCCGCTGAGCAGCGCCCGGCCCGTGCCACAAGGGGCGCAGTTGCCAGAGGTGTACAGCGTCACCGGGTATTTGCTGGCCACCTGGCGCAGCTCGAAGGGCAACGCTACGCCACCGACGCCAACCGGCCTGCCACCCACTCCCGTGGCCGTGGCATTGTCGGAGGCGGCGGGCGGCTTGTCAGAGAAGCTGATCCTGCCGTCTGGCCCGACCACACGGTAGACCGTTTGGGCTTGCGCTTGGCCTGCCATCAGCAGCACGGCCGCGAAAACGGCAGCACCAACTTGGACCGATGCGGGCAGTGTTTTCACTTGGATTGGATGGCTGGTATTTTTCAAGATCAATCCCTTCATGTTTGTCCTGCCATGCCTTGATGCCGTAACAGGGCCTCCAGACTGGGTTCACGCCCGCGAAAGGCCTTGAACGACTCCATGGCGGGGCGGCTCCCCCCCGCTTCGAGGATGGCTTGCCGGTATTTTTTACCGGTCTCCCGATTGGGCAAACCGTCCTCACCCATGGTTTCCTCGAACGCGGCATAGGCATCGGCGCTCAGCACCTCGGCCCATTTGTAGCTGTAATAACCGGCCGCATAACCACCGGCAAAAATATGGCTGAAGGTGTGCGCCGTGCGACTCCAATCTGGCGGCTGCAGCACCGCGACTTCGGCGCGTACCTGCGCCAACAGAGGCATCAGGTCCAGTGCGGGGTCGTGCGCGGTGTGCAGCAGCATGTCAAACAACGAAAACTCGATTTGACGCAGGGTCTGCATGCCACTCTGGAAGTTCTTCGCCGCCAGCATCTTGTCAAACAGCGCGCGCGGCAGTGGTGCGCCGGTATCGACATGGGCCGTCATTTGTCGCAGAACGTCCCATTCCCAGCAGAAGTTCTCCATGAACTGGCTCGGTAGCTCCACCGCGTCCCACTCCACGCCGCTGATGCCGGAGACGTCGCGTTCATTGACCTGAGACAGCAGGTGATGCAGCCCGTGACCAAATTCGTGAAACAAGGTGGTGACATCGTCATGCGTCAGCAAGGCGGGTTTGCCATCCACGCCTTCGGCAAAGTTGCACACCAACTGGGCCACTGGCGTTTGCAACTGCTGCGTATCCGGGCGTAGCCAGCGGCTGCGTACGTCGTCCATCCAGGCACCGCCACGCTTGCCGGTACGGGCTGACGGGTCCAGATAGAACTGGCCGACCAGATTGTTGGCGCGTTCAATGCGGTAGAACTCGACGCTGGGGTTCCAGACTGGGGCAGAGTCTTTTTTGATGCTCACGTCAAAGAGTGTTTCAACGATCCTGAACAGCCCAGCCAACACTTTGGGTGCCGTAAAGTACTGTTTGACTTCCTGCTCGCTGAAGGCGTAGCGCGCTTCCTTGAGCTTTTCACTGATATAGGGCCAGTCCCAGGCCTGCGGATTCGGCAGGTTCAGCTGTTGCGCTGCAAATTGGCGCAGGTCGGCCAGGTCTTTCTCGGCGAAAGGCCGTGCCTTGGCGGCCAAGTCGCGCAAGAAGGTGATGACGTGTTGTGGCGACTCGGCCATTTTGGGCACCACCGAGAGTTCACCAAAATTGCGGTAGCCCAGCAACTTGGCTTCTTCCAGCCGCAAGGCCAGCATGTCGGCGATCAGGGCCGAGTTGTCGAACTTGAGGGTCTCGGGGGCGGCCTGGTCGGAAGCGCGGGTGACGTAGGCGCGGTAAAGCTTCTGGCGCAGCGCGCTGCTGCGGGCAAACTGCATCACGGGCAAGTAGCACGGCATCTTGAGCGTGAGCTTGTAGCCCTCTTTGCCCTCTGCCTTGGCCGCCGTCAGGGCCGCTTGCTTTACATCGTCGGGTACACCGTCGAGTTCAGACGCCTCGGCGTAGTAGGCAAAGGCATCGGTGGCATCCAGTGCGTTTTCACTGAATTTCTGGCCCAGCTCGGCCTGACGCTCCTGAATAGCCGCAAAACGCTCACGGTCGGCACCCACCAGTTCCGCGCCGCCCAATACAAAATTGCGCATGGCATTCTTGTGGGCCTGACGCTGCTCCGCATTGAGTGTGGCGGGATCAATCGCCTTGTACTTGGCATACAGGCGTTCGTCCGCGCCCAGGCGGGTGGAAAACTCGGTGACTTTGGGCAGGGCGTCGTTGTAAGCGGCCCGCAGCTCGGGCGTATCGGCCACGCTGTTCAAGTGGCTGACAGCACCCCAGGCCCGTCCCAGCTTCTCGGTGGCGACATCCAGTACTTTGGCGATGTCGTTCCAGCGCGCCGGAAAGTCGGGCGCCGTGACGGTTTCCAGCGCGGCGTTGGCCTGTGTGAGCAACTGGTCAATGGCCGGGGCCACGTGGTCAGGAGCGATTCGGTCAAAAAGTGGCAGATCGTCGAAAGAGAGCAGGGGATTGTTCATGAGAGCTTATGTTGCGGCGCGTTCAGCCGCTTCAAGGGTGTTGACCAGCAACATCGTAATCGTCATCGGCCCCACCCCACCAGGCACCGGGGTAATAAAGCTGGCCAGCTCCTTCACGCCTGAAAAATCGACGTCGCCGCACAGCTTGCCTTCGTCGTTGCGGTTCATGCCGACGTCAATGACGATCGCACCGGGTTTGACCATGTCGGCGGTCAGCACGTTGCGTTTGCCGACCGCCGCGACGATCACGTCGGCTTGCCGGGTGTGGTGGCCGATATCGGCGGTGGCGCTGTGGCAAACCGTGACTGTGGCATTGGCTTGCAGCAGCAACAGCGCCATCGGCTTGCCGACCGTGTTGCTGCGCCCAATGACCACCGCGTGTTTGCCGCGCAAATCGATGCCGGTGCTTTTAATCAGTTTCATGCAGCCATAAGGCGTGCAGGGCCGAAAGCCGGGTTGTCCCGTCATCAATTCGCCGGCGCTCAGGGTGGCGTAGCCGTCCACGTCTTTGCTGGTGGAAATGGCCTCAATGACCTTGTGCGGGTTGATGTGTTTGGGCAAAGGCATTTGCACCAGAATGCCGTGAATCGTCGGGTCGACATTGAGCGCGGCGATGCGCGCCAGCAGATCAGCCTCCGACAGAGTGGCCTCGTATTTTTCAAAGACGGAATGAACGCCGGTATCTGAACAACCCTTGACCTTGTTGCGCACATAAACGGCGCTGGCCGGGTCCTCGCCCACCAGAATGACCGCCAGGCCGGGCGTCACGCCGCGCGTCTTGAGCGCCACGACGCGTGTGGCGACGTCGGCGCGCAGGCGGGCGGAGAGGGCGATTCCATCGATGATCTGGCCGTGGCTTGGGGTTGTCATAATTTCAGTTCCATAAATAAAAAAGCCCGCTAGTCCTTGTCGGGCGGGCGCATGTTGCTATAAATAAAGGAGCGTCAAGCTTTGGCGGTGGTTTGTCCCAAAGCAATTTTCAGGAGGTCGGCCACCGTGTTGGCATTGAGCTTTTCCATGATGTTGGCGCGATGCGCCTCCACCGTCTTGATGCTGATCCCCAGGTCGTCGGCGATCTGCTTGTTCAGGCGTCCGGCCACAATGCGCTCCAGCACCTGCGTCTCACGCAACGTCAGTCGGGCCATGAGTACACCCCGGCTGGCAGCGCTCTGGTGCTCCGCGAAGGAGTCTTTGGCCTGGTCCAGCATGCGTTCCACCAGCGACACCAGCTGATCTTCCTTGAAGGGCTTCTGGATGAAATCCATCGCGCCCTTTTTCATGCTGTCGACGGCCATCGGCACATCGCCGTGACCGGTGATGAACACGATAGGCAGTGGCGATTGGCTCTCCAGCAGTCGGGTTTGCAGCTCCAGACCGTTCATGCCGCCCATGCGGATGTCCACAATCAGGCAAGCAACCTCGCGTGCGTCATAGCGGCTTAAAAATGACTCGGCGGACTCAAAGCAGCGAACCCGGTAGTCTTTTCCCTCCAGCAGCCATTGAAGCGAGTCGCGTACCGCTTCGTCGTCGTCCACCACGTAAACCGTGCCTTTTTTTGGTATCAAACTCATGCTGTAACCAGGATCTAACCTGGTGTCCTTGGTTGTCTGTGCGGGAGCTGTGCCTTGGGAAGCAAGGATTCCGTCATGGGAATCCAGAAAGAGAAACAGCAGCCTGTCACCTCGGCGCCATTGTAAAGGTTCTCGGCTTTCATTCGACCCAGGTGGGATTCCACGATGGAGCGGCACAAGCTCAGGCCGATGCCCATGCCGTCGGCCTTGGTGGAGTAAAAAGCTTCATACAGCCGCGCCATGACTTCAGGCGCGAGCCCCCGGCCGGAGTCAATGACCATGAATTCAATCACGGGCTTGTCATCGACTTGACTGGGCGCCACCCGTAATTTGACGCTGCGTTGCGCTGTCGGCCGCTGCGCCGAGTCAACCGATTCGGCCGCATTCTTGAGCAGGTTGACCAGGACTTGCTCGATCAGAATCGGGTCCACCAGCAGCGCCGGCATGCGGGGGGCAACATAGTGCGTGAGCCGCACATTGCGGCGACGCATTTCAATTTCGGCCAGTTCAACCGCTTCGTCCACCATGCCCGTGATTTTTGACAGGGCGCGATTGGGCGCGCTGCGTTTGACGAAAGAGCGAATGCGCTGGATGATCTGGCCGGCCCGATGCGCCTGCCTGGCGGTTTTCTCCAGAGCGCCGAGCAAATCTTCTTCGCTGATTTGCTTGGCTTTGATGCGCGACACCATGCCGTCGCAATAGTTGTTGATGGCCGTCAGCGGCTGGTTCAGCTCGTGCGCCACGCTGGATGCCATTTCACCCATGGTGATCAGGCGGCTGGCAGTCTGGGCGCGCTCGGTTTGCGCGGCGGATTGTTCTTCGGCGATACGGCGTGCCGTGATGTCGGTGGCAATCACCATCTGCGCCAGGCGACCATCGACCCAGCTCAGATAACGGGTGCGGACCTCCAACCATTTGCCCAAGGCCTCCATATAGATTTCGGCACTCTCAGCTTCCGTCTCGGGCAACAAGTTGGTGGGCAGGCCGGCGAAGGCGTCCACGTGGTCCAGCGACTCGTCACTGGGGGGCGTCACCGGCACGCCCGCCTCGGCGACCAGCTGCAGATGCCCTCCTGCCATGGTGCCGAACCACAGGCGGTACAGTTTGTTGGCGAACAGCAACTCGTCGCTGCCCAGCGGTGCGACCGAGATGGAGGCGTCCAGCGCTTCCAGGACCGTGGTAAAGCGTTCATGCGATGCTGACAGCTGCTCCCGAATCCGGTTCGGTTCGGTAATGTCTGTCATCGAGGTCATCCAGCCGGTCTGCGTGCCACGGGCGTCAATCAACGGGGAGACGTAGAGCCGGGCGTCAAACAGCGTGTTGTCCCGCCGTTTGACACGCACCTGGGTGCCGCCCGGAAGTGTTCTCCCTGATAGTTCTTCTTCCAGCCGGAAGGCCAGCGAATCGCGATCGGCCTCAGGCCAATAGGGAAATGGCGCGGTTCGCCCCACCAGGTCGGATTCATTCCAACCGGTCATCTGGCAAAAAGCCGCATTGACGTAGGTGATGCGGCCCTGCAGATCAAGCGCCCGCATGCCGGTCAACATGGAGTTTTCCATCGCCCGCCGGAAGCTGGTTTCCGATACCAGTGCTTGCTGGGCCTGCATGCGGCGGCGCGTATGGCGCCAGTTGGCGATCAGCATCCAGGCCGTCATCGCGCTCAGGGCAGTGACCAGCCAGAACAGGCCACTGCCGATCACGCCCAGCGAGGCGCGGTAAGCCTGGCCCCGAATGACGAGGCCGTTGCCGACAGGGGACACCGGAACTTCGTAGGCGTTGACCGGGCTGTCCCAAGGCAGCAGCCGATTGGCCGGGTTGCGCGCCGGAATGCTGGTGCCCGCCAGCAGGCCGCCCTTGGCATCATGGAAGGAGACCGCGTAGCGAGCCGACACTTCGGTCGGTACGCCGTAGCGAAACAAGCCGTCCACCGAGTATTCGGCCAATAGAACGCCCAAAAAATGTGCACGGTCGCTCAACGGAATGTGCAGTTGCAGCGTGGCAGTGCTGTCTGGCGCCGCCGCACCTTGCCAGTAAATAGGCTGCTGCAGTTCGCGCGCCAGGTTGTAGGTGTTTTCGGTTTCGCCCATCTTGAGGGTGCTGCCCACCGCTCGAAGCTGATTGGCCGACAGGCTGGCGGTGCCGACGTTGGCTTTGATGCGCCGGCGCTCATCGATCCAGGTCAGGCCTTGCAATTCGGGGTACTGGTTGATCATCGCTTCCGCCCGACTCTCGAATTCGTCGGCATTGAGTTCCCGGTTGGACAGCTCGCGGGCGATGCGCATGAGCTGCTCTTGTCGCTCCAGCAGGCGCAGACGAAGACGCTGTTGCGTGTATTCCACGTCCCGTTTGACCGCTTCTTGTTCGCGGGCAATTTCTTCCAGCCGCAAATAACCAAACGCGGCCACGATGGCGGCCAGAAATAGCAGCACGGCAGCGAGCGGCGCCAGCACGGAAAAACGGTCCTGGCGATGCGGCGTCAAACGCTGCCACCAGCGTTGGAAGCGGGCCACGGGAGGCAGTTTCATGGGACTGGGCAGTGAGATCGGACGCAGCAAAGGCATGATGCCAAGTGTAGGTGACACATCGCTTCGAGGACGGGGCTGGGAGGCTATTTCATTCGGCCTCTTGTTCTGCATTGTGAAATGACACTGCACAATTCGAAATTTTTAAATAAATATGAGAAAATAAATAAATCGGTCTAAATTACGTAAAAAACCAAGGAGACAAGCATGTCAGCAGTTCCCGAGAATTCATTTGTCTCAGCCGCCCCAGATGCGGACAGCCAGGAAACCCGTGAGTGGATGGACGCCCTGACCGCCGTGATTCAGAGCGAAGGCCCGCAGCGCGCTCATTTTTTGCTGGAGCAGTTGCTGGACCATGCGCGCCAGAGCAGCATCGACATGCCGTTCTCGGCCAACACCAGCTACGTCAACACCATCGAGGCCAATCAGGAAGCGCACTGCCCCGGCAACATTGAGATTGAGGAGCGCCTGCGCGCCTACATGCGCTGGAACGCCATGGCCATGGTGGTCAAGGCCAACCGGCACCACCCCGTCGACGGCGGCGACCTGGGCGGCCACATCGGCTCATTCGCCTCGCTGGCGCACATGTTCGGTGCCGGCTTCAACCATTTCTGGCATGCCGAGAGCGCTGAACCTGGCAAAGAGCATGGCGGTGACTGCCTCTACATCCAGGGCCACGTCTCGCCCGGCGTCTATGCCCGCGCTTACATGGAAGGCCGACTGAGCGAAGAGCAGTTGCTCAACTTCCGCCAGGAAGTCGGCGGCAAGGGTCTGTCGAGCTACCCGCACCCCAAGCTGATGCCCGAATTCTGGCAGTTCCCCACGGTGTCCATGGGTCTGGGGCCGCTGATGGCGATCTACCAGGCGCGCTTTTTGAAGTACCTGCATGCGCGCGGTATTGCCGATACCGCGAACCGCAAAGTCTGGGTGTTTTGTGGCGACGGCGAAATGGACGAAGTCGAGTCCCTGGGCGCGATCGGCCTGGCGGCGCGCGAAAAGCTCGACAACCTGGTGTTCGTCGTCAACTGCAATCTGCAGCGCCTGGACGGCCCGGTGCGCGGCAACGGCAAGATCATCCAGGAACT
>NZ_DHXT01000160.1:7457-9933 GCF_002413825.1 Rhodoferax sp. UBA5149 | reverse complement strand
GTCCGCGGCAACGGCAAGATCATCCAGGAGCTTGAAGGCGAGTTCCGCGGCTCGAACTGGAACGTGATCAAGCTGATCTGGGGCAGTGAGTGGGACCCGCTATTGGCGCGCGACAAGGACGGCGCCCTGCGCAAGATCATGATGGACACGCTGGACGGCGACTACCAGGCTTTCAAGGCCAACGACGGCGCCTATGTGCGCCAACATTTCTTTGGTCGTGACCCGCGCACACTGGAGATGGTCGCGCACATGAGCGACGACGAAATCTGGGCCCTCAAACGCGGCGGCCACGACCCGAAAAAGGTTTACGCGGCTTACCACGCGGCGGTCAGCCACACCGGCCAGCCGACCGTGCTGCTGATCAAGACCGTCAAGGGTTTTGGCATGGGCAAGGCCGGCGAGGGCAAGAACAACGTGCATCAGACCAAGAAGCTGACCGACGAAGACATCAAAATCTTCCGCGACCGCTTCAATATCCCGATTCCCGACAGCCAGTTGGCCGAGATTCCGTTTTACAAGCCGGCCGACGACACCCCCGAGATGCAATACCTGCACGAGCGCCGCAAAGCCCTCGGCGGTTATCTGCCGCACCGCCGCACCAAGGCGGACGAGCAATTCACTGTGCCGTCGCTGGAAACCTTCAAGTCGGTGATCGACCCTACGGCTGAAGGGCGCGAAATCTCCACCACGCAGGCCTACGTGCGCTTTCTGACCACCTTGCTGCGTGACAAGGCTTTGGGTCCGCGCGTGGTGCCGATCGTCGTGGACGAGGCGCGCACCTTCGGCATGGAAGGGCTGTTCCGCCAGATCGGGATCTACAACCCGGCCGGACAGCAATACACCCCCGTCGATAAAGACCAGGTGATGTACTACAAGGAAGACAAGCAAGGCCAGGTCCTGCAAGAGGGCATCAACGAAGCCGGTGGCATGTGCAGCTGGATTGCGGCGGCCACCAGCTATTCAACCAGCAACCGCATCATGGTGCCGTTCTACGTGTACTACTCGATGTTCGGTTTCCAGCGTATTGGCGATCTGGCCTGGGCCGCGGGCGACATGCAGGCGCGCGGCTTCTTGCTGGGCGGCACCTCCGGGCGCACCACGCTGAACGGCGAAGGCCTGCAGCACGAAGACGGCCACAGTCACATCCTGGCGGGCACGATCCCCAATTGCGTCAGCTACGACCCGACCTTTGCGCACGAGGTAGGGGTCATCCTGCACCATGGCTTGAAGCGCATGGTGGAGAAACAAGACAACGTCTACTACTACATCACCTTGCTTAATGAAAATTACCCGATGCCCGGCCTGACGGCCGGCACCGAAGAGCAGATCATCAAGGGCATGTACCTGTGCAAGCCAAGCGCGGATATTGCCCCCACGCTTTCCGCTGCGCGTGATGCGCTGCCCCCCGAGGGGGCGCATTTGCCCTTGGGGCGGCCCGGCGGGCAAACATCCACCCCGCGCGTTCAGTTGTTGGGCTCCGGCACCATCCTGCGCGAATCGATTGCCGCGCAGGAGTTGCTGGAGAAAGACTGGGGCGTGGCGGCCAACGTCTGGAGCTGTCCCAGCTTCAACGAGCTGGCCCGTGACGGCCAAGACTGCGAGCGTTACAACCTCTTGCACCCGGGCGCCGCGCCACGCGTGCCCTTCGTCGGCCAACAGCTCGACAAGCACAGCGGCCCGGTGGTGGCGTCCACCGACTACATGAAGGCTTACGCCGAGCAGATTCGCTCTTTCATTCCGAAGGGTCGAACCTACAAGGTGTTGGGCACCGACGGCTTTGGCCGTAGCGATTTCAGAGCCAAGCTGCGCGAGCATTTCGAGATCAATCGCCATTACATTGTCGTCGCCGCCCTCAAGGCACTGAGCGAAGAAGGCACGCTGCCGGTCGCCAAGGTGGTGGAGGCGATTGCCCAATACGGTATCCAGACCGACAAGGTCAATCCGCTCTACGCTTAGCATGAGACTTTGCGGGACAGACCGCAGCGAAGTGAAGCGCTGTCCTCAACTGAATAAATAAGGAAATGCGCATGTCTTTAATTGAAATCAAAGTGCCGGATATCGGCGATTTCGCCGAGGTGACCGTGATCGAGTTGATGGTCAAGCCGGGCGACACGGTGAAGGCCGAGCAGTCCCTGATTACGGTCGAGTCGGACAAGGCGTCGATGGAAATCCCGTCCAGCCATGCGGGCGTGGTCAAGGAACTCCGGGTCGCGCTGGGCGACAAGGTCAAAGAGGGCTCGCTGGTGCTGATGCTGGACGTGGCCGAAGTGGCCGGTGTGCCCGCGTCCGCTGCCCCTGCTTCAGAGATAAAACAGGCTGTAGACCCCGTCGTTAATGCGTCACCAGCTACAAATTCAGTAGCGCCTGTGGCAACAGGCGTGAGCGCAGCAGTCAGCACCGGCCCGGTCGAAGTGCGCGTGCCCGACATTGGCGACTTCAAGGATGTGGCCGTGATTGAGATCATGGTCAAGCCGGG
>NZ_DHXT01000160.1:0-7257 GCF_002413825.1 Rhodoferax sp. UBA5149 | reverse complement strand
GCGATGGAGATTCCCTCCAGCAGCGCCGGTGTCCTCAAGGAACTCAAGATCAAGGTCGGCGACAAGGTCAACGTCGGGGACTTGCTGGCGATTCTGGAAGGTGTTGCTCCGGCAGGTGCTGTGGCTGCAGCAGCACCAACAGCCGTTCGCCCTGAGCTTGTCGAAGGGCTAGCACAGGCTTCGACCCTTCGTCAGGCTCAGGACGGGCCAGGCTCAGACCGAACGGAAGCGAGTGCAGCAGCTAGCGGAACGCCAACAGCCGCCGCTGTCCTGGCGCTTCCCGCCCACAATCCGGCGACGGCCCCGGTCGGTTTGCCGCATGCCTCGCCCTCGGTACGCAAGTTCGCCCGCGAGCTCGGCGTGCCCTTGAACGAGGTCAAAGGCAGCGGTCTGAAAGGCCGCATCACCGACGCGGACGTGCAGTCATTCACCCGTTCGGTCATGAGCGGCGCTATTCAAACGATAGCAGCTAGAGCACAGTCCAAGAGCGCTGCAGCCAGTTCTGGCAATGATGGCGCGGGCCTGGGCCTGATTCCTTGGCCCAAGGTGGACTTTGCCAAGTTTGGCCCGGTTGAGCGCAAGGATCTGTCGCGCATCAAGAAGATCAGCGGCGCCAATCTGTTGCGCAACGCTATTCTGATTCCGGCGGTCACCAACCATGACGATTGCGACATCACCGACCTGGAGGCCTTCCGCGTCTCGATCAACCTGGAGAACGAGAAGTCCGGCAAGGCAGTCGTTCCAGCCAGCGTGAAGGTCACCATGCTGGCCTTTCTGATCAAGGCCTGCGTCGCCGCGCTCAAGAAGTTCCCCGAGTTCAACAGCTCGCTCGACGTTGACAGTGACAATTCGGTGCTGATCTACAAGCAGTACTACCACATCGGTTTTGCCGCCGACACGCCCAATGGCCTGATGGTGCCGGTGATCAAGGATGCCGACAAAAAAGGCATCATGCAAATCTCGCTGGAGATGAGCGAGCTGGCCAAGAAGGCGCGTGACGGCAAGCTGAGTCCGGCCGAAATGTCGGGCGCCTCCTTCACCATCTCCAGCCTGGGCGGCATTGGCGGGCGTTACTTCACGCCCATCATCAATGCGCCGGAAGTGGCGATTCTGGGGGTCTGCAAGTCCACCCTCCAGCCGGTGTGGGACGGCAAGGTATTCCAGCCGCGCCTGATGTTGCCGCTCAGCCTGACCTGGGACCACCGCGTGATCGACGGCGCCTCGGCGGCACGCTTCAACGTCTATCTGGGCCAGATCCTGGGTGACTTCCGCCGGGTGCTCTTATGAAGCTCTGTCCTCAACACGACGGGGAGCGTTCGCTGTGACTACCGTTGTCGTCGTCAAGAAGGCCGGGCAGGTGGCGATTGCGGCCGACACGCTGGTGACCTTTGGCGACACGCGCCTGAGCCACCGCTTCGAGCCCAACAGCAAGCTGTTCAAGGTGGACACGCCGGTGGGCGTGAGTTACGTGGGCGTGGCGGGCACGGTGGCGCACTTTCCAGTGCTGCGCAAGGCCATGACGGCCCTGCCCAAGGACCAGCTCAAACTCGGTAGCAAGGACGAGGTGTTTGACACCTTCACCAGGCTGCACCCGTTGCTGAAGGAAACGTTTTTCCTGCAGACCAAGGAAGATGACAACGACCCCTACGAATCCAGCCAGTTCAGCGTGCTGATTGCCAATGCCACCGGCATCTATGGCCTGTACAGCTACCGCGAAGTGTTTGAGTTCAACGAGTTCTGGGGCGTTGGCTCGGGGCGCGGTTTTGCACTGGGCGCCATGCACGCGACCTGGGGCAGCGCCAAGACCGCCCGCGAACTGGCCACCATCGGCGTTCACGCGGGGTGCGAGTTTGACAAAAATTCCGCCGGACCGATTGAAGTGTTCACGGTCAAATTAAAGAAGTAAAAAAGAAAGACACCCCCCATGGCAACCCTAGACATCAAAGTCCCCGACATCGGCGACTTCGCTGACGTGACCGTCATCGAACTCATGGTCAAAGTAGGCGACACCATCCAGCCCGAGCAAAGCCTGATCACCGTCGAGAGCGACAAGGCCTCCATGGAAATCCCATCCAGCCACGGCGGCGTGGTGAAGGAACTCAAGGTCCAGCTCGGCGACAAGGTGAAAGAGGGCTCGCTGGTGCTGGTGCTGGAGGCAGCGGATGCTGCTGTGCCAGTTCTTGAGGAAAAACAGGCTGTAGCCCCCGTCGCTATTGCGCAAGCAGCTACACAAACTGTAGCAACCCCCGCCTCATCGGGCGCCGCTTCCCCTGCGCCTGCCGCCTCGACGTTTGCCGGCACGGCCGATCTGGAATGCGACCTGCTGGTGCTGGGCGCCGGCCCCGGTGGCTATTCCGCGGCCTTTCGCGCTGCCGACCTGGGGCTCAAAGTCATCCTGGTCGAGCGTTACGCGGCATTGGGTGGCGTCTGCCTGAACGTCGGCTGCATCCCGTCCAAGGCCTTGCTGCACGTGGCCGCCGTGATGGACGAAGTCAGCCACATGGCCGCGCTCGGGGTGGACTTTGGTGCGCCCAGCGTCAACATCGACAAGCTGCGTGGCCACAAGGAAAAAGTGGTTGGCAAGCTCACCGGCGGCCTGGCCGCCATGGCCAAGATGCGCAAGGTCACCGTGGTACGCGGCTACGGCGCCTTCGTCGGTGCCAACCATCTGCAGGTCGAAGAGACCACCGGCACCGCGCAAGACAAAACCGGCAAGACACAAACCATTGCCTTCAAGAACTGCATCATCGCGGCGGGCAGCCAAGCCGTGCGCCTGCCCTTCATGCCCAACGACCCACGCGTGGTGGACAGCACCGGCGCGCTGGCTTTGACAGCGGTCCCGAAACGCATGCTGATTTTGGGCGGGGGCATCATCGGTCTGGAAATGGGCACCGTCTACAGCACGCTGGGCGCGCGCCTGGACGTGGTCGAAATGCTGGACGGCCTGATGCAGGGTGCCGACCGCGACCTCGTCAAGATCTGGCAAAAGATGAATGCGCCACGTTTTGACAACATCATGCTCAAGACCAAGACGGTGGGCGCCAAAGCGACGCCCGAAGGCATTGAAGTGACGTTTTCGCCAGCGGAGGAGGGCGGAGCTTGCCCGGCGCCACAGACTTACGACCTGGTCTTGCAAGCGGTCGGCCGCACGCCCAACGGCAAGAAGATCGCCGCTGACAAGGCCGGTGTCGCTGTCACCGACCGGGGCTTCATCAACGTCGACATCCAGATGCGCACCAACGTGCCCCACATCTTTGCCATCGGCGACATCGTCGGCCAGCCGATGCTGGCGCACAAGGCGGTGCACGAGGCGCATGTGGCGGCGGAAGTCATTGCCGGCGAACTGCAAGGTAACAAAGAGCTGGCCAGCGCCGCCTTCAATGCCCGCGTCATCCCGTCAGTGGCCTACACCGACCCCGAGGTGGCCTGGGTCGGCCTGACCGAGACCGAAGCCAATGCGCAGGGCATCAAGGTACGGAGGGGCCTGTTCCCCTGGGCCGCCTCCGGCCGCGCCATTGCCAATGGCCGCGACGAAGGTGTGACCAAGCTGCTGTTTGACGATTCCCCCGAAGCGCACGGCCACGGCAAGATCCTGGGCGGCGGCATGGTCGGCACGCACGCCGGCGACATGATTGGCGAGATTGCGCTGGCGATTGAGATGGGCGCGGATGCGGTCGATATTGGCAAGACGATTCACCCGCACCCGACGCTGGGCGAGAGCATCGGCATGGCGGCTGAAGTGGCGCATGGGAGCTGTACCGATTTGCCGCCGGCGCGGAAGTAGTTCAAGTCTGCCTCCCCAACGAAAAGTCCGAACCGTCCAACCGGCTTCGATGCCTGCCGACCTAGGACTTACCCGCCCCTACCTGGAACGCATGTTGGTGGCGTAAAACTGAAAATTATTCTTGCCTTTTTCCTTGGCGGCATACATCGCCATGTCGGCGTTCTTCATCAGCGATTGCTCGTCTGCCGCATCCTCCGGATAGAGGGCAATGCCCACACTTGCCGTCACGCCGCATTCCTGTCCCGCGACCGTCACCGGGTTTACCGCGGCCGCCAGAACCTTGCCCGCAATCGCGGCCACCTGTGCGACGTCGCTCACTTCACGCATCAGGATGACGAACTCGTCCCCACCGAAGCGCGCCACGATGTCGCTCATGCGCAGCGCCGCCTTGAAACGCGCAGACATCTCCTTCAGCAGCGTATCGCCCGCGTCGTGGCCAAGCGTGTCGTTCACATCCTTGAAGCGGTCAAGATCAATGAAGGCCACTGCAAACTTGCGCTGGTAGCGCCGCGCTGATTCGATTTCCATCCCGATCAACTGGCCGAACATCGACCGGTTCGGCAAGCCGGTGAGCGCGTCGTGCGTTGCCAGGTACTGGACGTGCTCCTCGGCGCTCTTGCGTTCGGCCTCGCGCTCGAAGTTGTGGAGCGCAAAAGTGATGTTCTCGACCATGCGCTCGAGCAGCTTGACGATCTCCTCATCAAAGGCATTTTTCTGGCTCGAATAGAGCTGAAGAATGCCGATGGCGCGTCCATTGCGCATGAGCGGAATGGCTGCGCCGGCTTTCATACCCGCCTGCTTTGCAACCGCGTGCCAGGGTGCGGTGCGCTCGTCCTTGAGAAAATCGTTGCTCACGCAAGGCGTGAGCGTGCGAAATGCGGTACCGACCAGACCCCGGCCCACGGCCGTGGCCTCATCGACGGAGATCCTCGCCTTGCGCAGCGCATTCTCCCCGTCACCGCTGACCGCCACGACCTTTGTCCACGCGGTATCGGTATCGGGGACGAGCACCGCCGCCGTCATGAACTTGCCGCCGTGCACAGCAGCGTCGCACACGCGTCCAAATAAATCTTCAGGCGACTTGCTGTGCATGATCGCCTCGTTGGTGGCGCTCAGCGCGGCGTACATCCGGCCCAGCCGCAATGCAGACTGCTCGGCGAGCTTGCGTTGCGTGATTTCGCGCGAGCCGATGACGATCAACCAACGGCCGTCAACATGCAAGGCCCGGCGTTGCGTCTCGAACCAGCCGCGGCGACCATCCAGCGCCCTGCCGAACGTTTCCGAGGTGACCGCCTCTGCGGGTTTGGCAATCACCGCGTCATAGATCGTCACGAGCTCCTCGCGCGTGATGCCAGACGCCTTCCAGGGCGACAGTTGCAGATATTCTTCCCGCGTCAGGCCTTGCACCTTGCAAGCGATTTCGTTGACATAGAGAAAGCGCAGCGTCTGGGGATCGACCACGAAGAAGAGGTCTGGCGCCGCGTCCATGACGGCACGCAAACGCAGCAGATCGTCTTCGACTTGCTTTCGCTGCATGAATTGGCTGATGCCCTTATCGATAAAAACCGAGCTCTCCAGCAACTCGCGGTCCGGCGGCAAGGCCTCGCGGCCGAAGAATTCCATCACGCCGATGACCCGGTCCCCATCCTTGATCGGGAAGGCAAATGCGCAATGCAAGCCTGCCTTGCGCGCGTCCTGCGCACGGCGCAAGCTCTTGTCCTGGGTGACATCCTCGATCCAGATCGGCTTGGCTTCGAGCCATGCACGCCGAACCAAGCCGCCGGGCTCTTCCGCCTGCCGCATCTGCCGGGTGGCCTCCAGAAAAACCTGCACCTCTGGCAAGGCAATGCCCCAGGTCTCGGCACAGACGAGCGCATCGCGTTGCGCGTCGAACGCCCAGAGCGCACCGCACGCCCAGTCCAGGGTTTCGCACACCGAGCGGATGATTCTGATCACGGCCTCGCCGAGATTTCCGGACTCGACCAGCGCCAGCGCCGCCGCATGCTCGATGACGAACCGCGGCCGCGCCAGCGCGGGACCGGGCGCTCGCGCGCTCTTCAACGTCGCTCCCGAGTCGCGCCCGGGACCTCGCGGAAGAATGAGCGATCCGCAGAACGGCCGGACTGCGGGTGTGAAGGAAAGACGGTGATCGACATACAGAATGCCCAATGATAGCGATGTCGGCATCGACCATGGCCGAGGACCCGCCAGGGTCCTTTTTTTGGGGCTTGGGCAGGTCGTCAGGGCACCACTTCGACGCTTGCTCTCATGGGTTTGAATCGTGGCGAAGCAAAATCACGTCTAGATCTGCACCACTAGACCGGTCTTCTGACAAGGCATTGTTCATGACTTTGCTCCGGATGTCGGCGGTGTGGGGCACGCACAGCTGGCACCGATGGCGCCGCTCCCGCAACTACCTGCCGCAGTGGTAGCCGTTTCTACCCGACAAGCTGCAGCCTTGCGCCGACGGGACCACCAAAGCCCGACGCCTACCAGCAGCAATGCCCCCAGGCCCGCGCCGACAGGGACGACCGCGCTGAGCGTCAGCCCGTCCCAGCCGATCATCGAGGTAAGCCCTCCGGCTGACATTCCAGCGATCAGCGGTATGGCCAGGGGGATAGCGCAGCAGGCTGCACAGGCACCCGCCACGCCAATTGCCCCGAGTACCGGTTTCTTCATGTTCATGCTTTTCCTTCCATGCGTTTCCGAGATGATTCCCGTACACTCAATGTAAAACCTCAAGCTACTTGAGATGCAAGGACTATTTGTGAATAACCTACTGAGCGAAAGGCAATTGACGATTGGCGCACTCGCCGAGCGTACTGGCTTCAACGTCTCCGCAATTCGCTACTACGAGGAGGTTGGGCTCATTCCGCCGGCGGCGCGGCGACCCAGCGGCCACCGCATTTACGGTGAGCGGATCCAGGAGGTGCTGACCCTGATACGGCACTGCCGGGATTTCGGCTTCTCTATCGAGGAAACCAAAGCCTTGGTCTCGCTGTCGACTAGCGAGGAGAGAGATTGCGTGGAGGCGCGCGACATCGCTCAAGTCCATCTCTCCTCCGTGCGATCCAAGCTGATTGAGCTGCAAAACCTGGAGCGAAGTCTGTCGAAGTTCGTACAGGGTTGCTCCGATCAATGTGTCGGCGGCCCAGCGCCCAAGTGCACCATCCTCAAGGATCTAAGTTTGGGAGAATCCAAGCCGTCCGGAGCACGCGGCTGTTGCGGCTAGGCGCAATTATTTTGGCTGAAATGCGACCAGCCATTGCCTTCAAGAACTGCATCATTGCCGCTGGCAGCCAAGCCGTGCGCCTGCCCTTCATGCCCAACGATCCGCGCGTGGTGGACAGCACCGGCGCACTGGCGAGGGCGCGCCTGGGGTGTTGCCATAACCGGCCCAGCCCGGGCCAGCACCACCCAAACGCTCACCATCGCACTACCTGTGGGCGGTCAAACTTCAGAAATCGGGGGCA
>NZ_DHXT01000167.1:29401-29580 GCF_002413825.1 Rhodoferax sp. UBA5149 | reverse complement strand
ACCACGTACTCGCCGCGGCCCATCAGCTTCACGATGACGAGCGACAGATCAGGAAAACGCAGCGGATCGGCCTGGCGGCGTTTGGCCAGAAAGGCCTCCAGCGCTTTGGAATCGGGCTCGGCCGGCAGGGTGTCGCCGTACTCCTTGGCCACCGCCACGATGCGCAGCCAGCGTTCGGG
>NZ_DHXT01000167.1:28998-29126 GCF_002413825.1 Rhodoferax sp. UBA5149 | reverse complement strand
ATGCGCAGCCAGCGTTCGGGTGAGCGCACGACGCGCCGCAGCGAGGCGCCGCCTTTGGATGCCAGATAGCGTGCGGTGCAGCCATTGGTGGCAATCATCACTTCCTCGATCAGCTGGCGCGCGCGGTT
>NZ_DHXT01000167.1:0-28723 GCF_002413825.1 Rhodoferax sp. UBA5149 | reverse complement strand
AACACGGCGCGCGGCTGGAAGGTTTCGAACTCCAGCGAACCCTCCAGATGTCGGCGCGCACGCAATTGCTGGGCCAGCGCGTCCTGGCTGCGCAGTTGCGCCTCCATGCCGGGCACGCTGGCCGCCGCGGCCGGCAGCGCGCCCTCGCCTTCGATCCAGGCGCTCACCGCGTCATAGGCGAGCTTGGCTTTGTTGCGCACGCGGGCCCGGTACACCGTGGTGTTGGCCAGCGTCGCGTCGGCGTTGAAAACCATCTCGGTTACCAGCGCCAGCCGCTCCTCGCCCAAGTTGAGCGAGCTCAGATCGGTGGACAGACGCTCGGGCAGCATCGGGAAGATGCGCGCGGAGGTGTAGACCGAGGTCGTGTTGGCCAGGGCGTGCTCGTCAATGGCCGTGCCTTTTTTGACCAGTGCGTCCACGTCGGCGATGGCCACCAGCATTTTGACGCCGCCTTTGCCCAGCAGCTCGCAGACGGTGAGCTGGTCCAGATCGAGCGAGTCATCGTTGTCGATGGAACACCAAAGCAGACCCGTGAGATCGCGAATGGACGCATCGGCGTCGCGGCCGGGGCCGGTGATCGAGGCCAGCTGCTGCGCGACAGCGGCCGAGAACTCGGCTTGCAGGCCGCGCTCGGACATGACGCGGATAGCAATGCGAACGAGGTCGGAGCGGAGATGGTGGTGGTTGGCGTTCATGCGGTCAATATACATGCTGTCTCAGGTGAACCATTTCTTCATATCCACCGTTGACCGTTGTCCGACCTCGGCCGACTGCGCCGACAGCCAGTCCGTGGCACGCTCGCGGCCCTGTGCCCGCAGCAGCGTGAGAAACGGGCCGTAAGCCAGCACCTTGGTCTCGGAGCGCTGCAGGCTCGGCACCTGGTTCGAATCGATCATGTGAAAGCGCATCTTCTGCAGCCGCCGCTCCAGCCGACCCCAGGTCAGGAAGGTCGGGTTTGAAAATTCAGTCGCCTGCGCGAACATCCGCATCTCGCGCATGAAGTTGGCACTGAACGCCAGCTCGACGATGCGCTCCTCGATTTCCTCCACCGTGTTCAACCGGCCTTCGCGTTGCAGCGGACTCAGCAGCACCAACAAAATGTCACGCGATTCGCAGTCGTAGAACAAGGGGAATACCGCCGGGTTGGCCGCGTAGCCGCCGTCCCAATGCGGCTCGCCGTCGATCTCCACCGGGTGATGGATTTTGGGCAGACAGGCGGAGGCCAGCAACACATCAACGGTGAGCTCAGTTTCGCGAAACACCCGCAGCTTGCCGGTGTTGGCCTGCGTGGTGCCGATAAACAACTTGAAGGGGCTCGCTTCGCGCAAGCGCTCGAAATCCACCTGTCGGTTGAGCAGATCACGCAAGGGATTCAGATCCAGAGGGTTGAGCTGAGAGGGCGAAAAGTACCCGGCCCAACTCGCCAGCAACTTGCTGGCCGGCGACAGGCTGATGGCCTCGCCCTGGCCGTGGGTCGTCATGCCCCAAGGCATTTGCTTGCCGACTTCGGTCCAGAAATCCGACAAACCCTGGCGCGCACCATCACGCCCGCCCTTTGCCCAGCCATCGGCAAACATCACGGCGTTCATGGCCCCGGCGCTGCTGCCGCTCAAGCCCTCAAACACCAGGCCCGGGTCTTCGAGCAGCGCGTCCAGCACGCCCCAGGTGAACGCCCCGTGGGCACCCCCGCCCTGAAGCGCCAGGTTGAGTCGGCGCGGCGAGCTGCCTAACAAACGTTTGAGCCGGGCGAGGCCTGACATCGTCGGAACGACTGGACGCCTGGGTGTTGCAGAGATGTCGGTCATAGGAACTCCTTCTCGACGCACAAGGTGCCATGCGAGCAGGGGCAGTATAGGGTTTTCCCTAGCCATGCGTTTATCGGAGCGCCAAGAAAGACCGATCCAGCCGATTCAGGAATTTGCTTGAATTGAATACTGTGCTGTTCACCATCACGAGGGAGGCCATGCCTTTCGCCCGGTAAAGGCGCATCTCGCTATGAAAGCCGCCACCCCCGCCCTCTTTGAAGAAATAGGTCTCGCCGCCTGTTTTGCCAAGGTGCCAGCCCAGCGTCATCGGGATCGGCTGGCCTGCGCTGTCGGTTTGCCGGGTTTCCAACAAGCGCTTGGTCGCGGGGCTGAACAAAGCCGACTCGGACTGCAACTGGTCTTGCAGAAAACGACTGAAGCCGCGCGCCGTGCCGACCAGTCCGCCAAAGGCCGGGCCATTCAGTTGGTGGTTTTTCAAGCGTAACCAACGGCCCTCGTACCGTCCCCAATATTTGCTGTCGGTGACGAAACTCTTCACCAGATTCATCACGGAGTATTTGGCAAGATAGCCATTGGCATGTCGGGCCGGGTTGGGAATGGAAAAAGCCATCTCCTGCGTTGAAAGACCCAAGGACGCAATAATATTTTTTCTCACATAGTCCGGGTAGGACTGTCCCGTTGCCTGCTCGATGATTTTGCCGAGAAGCCAATAGCCAATATTGGAGTAGGCAAACTTCTGGCCCGGCTCAAATGCGAGTTGGGGGTGGTCGCGCAGAACCCGGGCCAGTGCCGCGTCTTCGTCAAAACTCGCGTCCTCTTGCACCAAATGCACCCAGCGCAGGGGGATTGGGTTGGGAGCGCCGGAAGTGTGGTCCAGCAGTTGGCGAATGGTCATGTGACGCCCCCCATAGGGCTTGTTCGACAAGTAGCGGTCAATCTCGTCGTCCAATCCCAATTTTCCCAGCGCCACCAATTGCAGAATGGCGACGGCGGTGAAGGTCTTGGTCATCGAGTACGCCATCAGCGTGGTGTCCAGCGTCATCGCTTTGTGATTCTGAATATCGGCCCAGCCGCCCGCGTACTCGAAAAGGGTTTCATCGGCGTCCACGACAAGGTATTGCAGACCCGGGACTTGTGACCCGGCATACTGATCCAGAACGTCTGTCACCTTGCCCTTGTCGGCCGGGCGTTCACGGTGCGGTTTGCTCTCAACGGTCCGGGTCGACGCAGGCGCAAAGAGGCCGCTGGCGCGAGCGCTTGGGCCAGGCTCACCCAAGAACTTGCCAATGACGTCAACGCTCCACGCCGGGTTCAGCGTGAGCATGTTGTGGCCCATGGCTTTGGCCTCGCGATGCACGGTCTGCGCGGGCAGGAAGGGCATGTGAAACTGCTGCTGGAACCGGTAGCCAATGAAACTGCATTCGCTGCTCAGCAGCAGCAGCTGGCCGGTGTAGGCGGCCGTGTTGTGGGTGAGGTCCTGCGTGAAGCTTTCCGGATGATCCAGCACCGGCTTGAGCATATTGGAAAAGGCAGCGTAACCGGCGCGTTCAAAGGCGTTTGGCGGCATTGATTCCCCCTCGCACTGATACGGTCCACCCGGCTTGGCCCGGTTCATCAATCGCGTCATGACGTAGTCGAATCGTTCATGGCCGTCGTGGGTCGAAACGAAAGGGCTCAACAAAATGTATTTCATCAGGGGCAGCGCATCCCAAAATGATTGGGACGCCTTGAGGCGACGCACAAATTCTTTGGCGCAGAGCGGATTCAACATACCCGGCTCCACGACCACCGCGTGGCTGACCCGGTCCGGGTGCCGGCCCAGATAAGCCACCACCAGCATGGCGCCCCACGAGTGGCCGATCAGCTTGACTTGCCCCGGCCCGCCGTAATGACGCACGATACGGTGGAGGTCGTCCAAGCTGCTCTCCAGCGTCAGTAGTTCCTTGTTGACTCTCGGCGACAAGCCCGTTCCGCGCTGGTCATAAAAGACAAGGTAGTGGGTCTTGGCCAGGTCCTGAAGGGGATAAAGATACTTCGAATCGCCGCCCGGACCGCCGTGGACCACAACCAGCGGCGGCAGGCGCGGGTCGCCATAGGTTCGAACATGAAACTTGTAGCCGCTCAGCTCGACATATTCCAGGTTTGCGTCGTTTTGTACCGTGGGCGGAACTGCGGTGCAGCCCGCGAAGAGTCCCAGGACGGAGAAAGTCATTACGGTAAGGAGTCTTGTTTTGAGCGTCAATCGAAGCCTGCAGCAGGTCGTCGCGTGTGCTCAAGGGATGCCCCCAAGATCGCCTGACGAACGCGCTCCGCACGCATCGGCAGGCGGAACATGCGCGCCCCGGTGGCGTCAAATACCGCATTGGCGATCACCGCTCCGGTCGTGGTGATCGACGGTTCCCCACCGCCCTGCGGCGCCAGATTGTCGTTCTTGACGAGCACGGTCTCGATTCGAGGAACCCAGGAGAAGCGTGGGATATCGTAGGTGTCGAAGTTTCGGTCAAGAATCTCGCCGCCGCTGAACCGAAGCTCCTCGCTCAATACGTAACCGAGCCCCATGGTGATACCGCCTTCGATTTGCATCTTCGCGCCGTCGGGATTCACGACGATCCCCATGTCCTGTGCGCAAACAATCCGCAGCACTTTCACTTTTCCGGTCACCGAATCCACCTTCACCTCGGCCATCGTCGCGACGTAGGTCCCGGCGTCCATGCTGCACGCCAGCCCGACACCTCTGCCACTCGGCGCAGCGGCCGCCTTCCAGCCAAAAGCAGCGGCGGCGGCCTGCAGGACTCTGCGCATCCTGGCATCCGTGAGATGTCGAAGACGGAACGCCAGCGGGTCCGCTGCAGCCGCTGCGGCCATGATGTCAATTTGTGACTCGGTGGCAAACACGTTCATGTTGGCGCCCGGCGCCCGCCACGGCCCGACGGCAAACGGATGAACGCTTGCCCCCGCAGCCGTCGGATCGTACGCTGTGCGCCCGGCCAAACGAATCTGGGCGTTCGGAATATCGTAGAAAGTACTGGCGCCACGGTCCCCGGCAGCGTAGACCGAATAGTCCCAAAACGAGATTCTTCCATCCCGATCCAGGCCCGAGACAATTTTGACGACCGCAGCGGGATCGAAAGTATCGTTGAAAAACTCCTCCGAGCGGCTCCAGGCCACTTGCACGGGTTTGCCGGTGATGTGTGCCAGCCGTGCCGCTTCAACGGCCTGACCGTCCGCACTCTTGCCGCCAAACCCGCCGCCGAGGAACGGCGTCATCACGCGCACGTTCTTCGGGTCGAGTCCGAGAATCTTTGCGAGCCGGTCCCGCGTCGGAAACGGCGTTTGCGTCGACGCCCAGACCGTGGCTTTGCCGCCCTTGATTTCAGCCACTGCGGCGTGCGGCTCGATGGCTGCGTGTGCGACATACCCCTTCTGGTACGTCGTCTCGAACAAACGCGCGGCACCGGCCCGCGCTGCGGCAAGATCGCCTCGATTCACCAAATTTCCTGGCTCGCCAGAGTGCTTGACGATGTGATCAAAAATGCTTTCTGGGTCCACCTTCGCCTCGGGTCGGCGCCAGTCCGCTGCGAGGCGCCCGAGCGCGACGTCCGCGGCTTGCGGATCGGCGTGCAACACGGCGACCAGGTCGCCACGCCTGACAAGCGTGATCCCGGGCAACTTCTCCGCGCCCGACGTGTCGAGCCGTGTCAGTGTCGCGCCATGCATCGGCGGACGCAGGATCCGCGCGTAGAGCATGCCGGGGAGCCTGATGTCGGCCGCGTATTTCGCCGCCCCCGTTACTTTCTCAAGGGCATCGAGCCGCTGCGGCGAACCACCCATCACCCGGAATTCGGAGGCGGCCCGCAAAACAGCTTTCTGGTCCACCACTTGCGCGATTCGCGCTCCCCTGGAAAGCTCGCCGTAGCTAACGTTTCGGTTCGGCTCGTTGACGACAGACACTACGCCGTCCTTCAGCACAAGTTGTTCCTCCGGAACACCAAGCTTCCTGGCAGCCAGCGTCATCAAGGCGACACGAGCCTTGGCTGCTGCCGCGCGCAGTGCGGGCCCGAACATGCGGGTGGTCAGGGAGCCGAACGTCCCCATGTCCCAAGGGCATTGGTCGGTGTCGCCCAGAACCATGTCAATCGCCGCGAGTTCAACGCCCAACTCCTCGGCCACCATTTGCGCCTGGGAGGTCAACACGCCTTGACCCATCTCGATCTTGCCGGAAAAAACGGTGACACGACCGTTCTCGCCGATCACCAGATAGGCATTGAAATCCTCCGGATAGAGGCGAGTGGCATCTTGCGCGAAGGCCGCCAAGGGGCCCAGGTCAACGAACATGACAATTCCGCCTCCCAGCAGTTTGAAAAAACTGCGGCGGCGCACACCGGCAGACGCGCTCATGATCGACCTCCCATTTGACGGGCTGCGAATTCAATCGCTTCGACAATCCTCTGGTGAGCTCCGCAGCGGCACAGGTTGTGGTCCATGCGGGCGACAATGGCGCCACGTGAAGGTTGCGGATTTTCGCGCAGGAACGCAGACGCGTCCAGCAGCATTCCGGGCGTGCAGTAGCCGCATTGCAGCGCGCCGTGGTCGATAAAGGCTTGCTGCAGTGGATGCAGTTTTCCGTCACGGCCCAGCCCCTCGATGGTGACGACTTCCTTGCCGGCTACGCTCTTGAGAGACGTGTTGCAAGAACGTACAGCCTTGCCGCCGACGGTCACGGTACAGGCGCCGCACAGTCCTTCACCGCAGCCGTACTTTGAGCCTGTGAGCGCCAGATCCGTGCGCAAAACCCACAGGAGCACACGTTCGTCGTCGGTGTCAAGCGCGATAGGGCGGCCGTTCAGAACAAATCGGGTCGTGCGTCGCATAGGACCTCCGTATAAAGTCCGAAATTCGAAAATAGAGCCACGTTCACCTGCCAAGCCACAGCGGCAGACTGAAAACAATCTTTGACGTTGCGCTACCTTGGCATAGGCGGCGGTGGTGGCGTGGCCAACGATGGCGCTGGATAGCGGGAGACGCCGTAACCGTAGGTCGGCACGAAGTTCCCTTTCGAGTACATGCATTGCTGGTACGCAATGTCGTAGCGACGTTGCGCGCTCCCGGCCGTGACGGCACTCTGATTCGCCCCTGCCGTGACCCCAACCACAGTACCCATCGCCGCGCCCGCACCAACATTGCGGTGGCCGCCCACGGCGGCGCCGGCAAGCGCGCCTATTGCGGCACCCGTGATCGTTGATGCGAGCAGCCGTTCGGCAGCGGCATCATGGCCCGCCAGTCCGATCGAATGCGCCGCCCAACCGCGGCACAATTGGTCTTCTTCCATAAAGACATCGAACGGTTTATTCGGGCCCGGCATCACGGCAACGGAGGGCCCGCTGGGCATCTCGGCACAGCTGGCCAAGAACAGTGAGGTGATGCTTGCGGAGAAGAGGAACGCAAGCCGCAGGTTCACAGACGCGTCACGGAGAAGGCGATGGGCGATAAACATCATGACTCCTTATTTCGACGGTATCGGCGAGCCATCGCTTGGCGTGGCCAAGACCTGCTGCCAGCCACCGGGGCAGGTTGGAACGTAGGGATAGTAAGCGCGCGAGGCTTCACAGTAATACCAATATTGGGTCGGAGGTGCCGGCGGCACGACACCCACGGGCGGCGTCACCAAGACGACCGGCGGCGGCTCCCACGGATTCGGGTAGGGATACACCGGCGCCGGATAAAAGTACCAACTGGCGCCCACCACCCACCACCAACCCAGGCGACCGTCATGGCGGGAGTGAGCCCAGCGACCACCGCGCCAGACACCCCAGTCGTGTTCATGAAAGCGTGCAATGTCACCGTGCCACTGAGGTCGCACCGTTCTGCGCTCCCGTTGCGCCAGTGCTGCGGGGCTCAGGGTCAATACGGCAAACGCCACGGCCCACGCGCCGACGGCAATTTGGCTTCGGTGATGGCGCTTTAATTCAGCATTCATCTTCGCCCTCCTTCGATCTTGCGCTGCCCCGGAGGCGGCTCCAATTCACCTTGCCGTCATAGATCAGGGTGTGGCCGATCTCACAGTTTCAAACCACTTGTGGCGGTCAACGATCGACAATGAAAATCCTCTCGGCAGAACAGTGTTACTTTGAGCGCTTGGCCAGTCAGTGAATTGCGTTTTATCAATCAAATACATCGCTTGTGCGTCGGCAAAAGACGCCGCCACCGTAGGCTTCTCCCCTGCATGGAACTTGTGAAATATCAAGCTTCTGATAACCGGGCGTCATAGAGTGAGGTCGTCCAGCGGCCTCCGCCGTCTGAAGGGCAACGCAATGTGCGCCAAAAATCATGACAACGCACTGGATCAACACCGTTTTTCAAGAGAAATAACCATGCTGGAATCCTTGAAACAGGCCGGAAACCTTGGCTGCTGTGTCAGTACGTCAGAACTGGAGTTCGCTGTATGTTGGCCATGACACTGAACGCGCCGGGACAACCCTTGGTCCTGTCCGAACTACCCCTACCCGAACCGGGCGAGCACGAGATACGCATCAAGGTGCTCGCGTGCGGCGTCTGCCGGACCGACTTGCACATTGTCGATGGCGATCTTCCGCTCAGGCAGCCTGGCATCGTTCCGGGGCATGAGGTGGTGGGACGTGTGGTTGCCGCGGGGCGTCTTGCAGCCCGATTTCAGTTGGGCGACCGCGTTGGTATTCCCTGGCTTGGCGGCACCTGCGGCCATTGCCTTTATTGCGAAGAACGCAAGGAGAACCTGTGCGACACACCGGTCTTTACCGGTTATGACCGTAACGGTGGTTTTGCAGAGTACGCCGTGGCCGATGAACGCTTCTGTTTTGCCCTGCCTGAACGGTATGACGACCTGCACGCGGCACCTTTGCTGTGCGCCGGCTTGATCGGCTACCGGGCGTACCGGCTGTCTGGTGTGACGGGCGCCATGCGCTTGGGACTTTACGGGTTTGGGGCGGCAGCGCACATCATTTGTCAGATCGCCGTGGCTCAAGGGCAGCAGGTCTATGCGTTTGTGCGTCCGGGCGATCAGCAAGGCCAGCGTTTTGCCCTTGGGTTGGGGGCCTGTTGGGCAGGCACGTCCGACACCCGGCCCAACGCCGAACTGGACGCGGCATTGATTTTTGCGCCAGTGGGGTCACTGGTGCCCGCCGCCCTGCGCGCCACCCGAAAGGGCGGTGTCGTCGTGTGCGCAGGCATTCACATGAGTGACATCCCGTCGTTTGAATATGCCCTGCTGTGGGGCGAGCGCAGTGTCCGCTCGGTCGCCAATCTAACCCGGGCAGATGGCGACGCGTTTTTCTCCCTTATTGAACGGTACCCGGTCACGACGCATGTGCAGCCTTTTGCGTTGGCACAGGCCAACGAGGCCATCGCCGCACTGCGGGCCGGGATGATTGACGGCGCTGCCGTGTTGGCGCCCTGACGGTCAGAGCCGCCTTCGACCAAAACAATGATCCATGGCCCTGGACAGTATGGCGTTTTGCTGCTTTTTTGTCCGCGGTCGCTCGAAATCCATGCGCTCACCCGTTAATTGGGTTCCCACAAAATCATCAGCGCGCGGTTGGGAAAATGCAAGGACGCGCGCGCCTGAAGCCAACGTCCCAACTCACCTCCGTCACGCCGCGCTTCTGCGAAAACTGTCGACCCGGTTCTTTAACTTTCCCAGTGAACTGCTGAACGACTCTTTCACTTGATTCCAGGACTCGACCGTGGCGGACTTCAGCTCCACCAGACGCTGTTGGGTTTCACGTAAATCTGCGTCAAGCTCTTCAACTTCTTCGTGAAGCTTGGCCTTGGTCTGAAGGTTGGCCGCCTCGGCCTTCGTCCGAAATTCAGAAATCACGCCCCGCAGGTCATCAATCTCTTTTTGAGCGGTTTGGGAGAATACTTCGCGCTCCCCCGTCTGCGGGACCGGCTGACTTGACACCGTGGGAGGCTTCTGCAGTTCAGGTAACGGCGGCTTGATCTTGTCGCAGGAAACGCAGCTAGCGGCCAAAGCAAAGACGACACCAAACTTTGATAAAAGTTGTTTCATGGCGATTCCTTTCCCGAAGTTAGTTGAGCACCAACCGGTGACCATCTGGCTGACCACATACCGCGCCGAATAGCTTGTTTATCTGGCTGCACTCGTTCCATATCGAGACAAAGTGAAATTCTGTTCTCGATCTGACCAGCAGCTTTGCGAAACCTCAACGCGCGACGAGAAATCTTTGCTGGACTGGATGTCCCCGAGACCATGGGATCGTTCGAATTCAGGTCCGCACCGGCTTCAGATAAATTAATCACGTACAGCCTTGACTCTCTTGATAGTCCGGCCATCAAGGTCGGGGCGGCCTATGTGCGCCAGCGAACGGAGTTACGTGGAATTTCCACCTATCGTCCGTTGCAGGATGAAACATGTTTATCGACGGGACTCAGATATGGAACTTCGCGCGTTCAGTGCAGAAATGACAGGCGACGTGGGTGTCAGAAAACACCGCTGCCCGCAATGTCAAGGAGCCGTGATCCGGACACCTCGCCGTCTCGTTGATCGCCTGTTGAGTCTGTTTAAACAGGTCCACCGCTATCGTTGCAGCCATTTTCTATGCCAGTGGGTGGGCAATATTCGAGTCGCAGGTGAGGCAAACCCTACTTCTGTTTCAATGCGCTGATTGCACGCGCACCGCCATCCTATATGAATGGCCAGCACCCCATCGTCTAGACCCTGGCCAAGGTTTCGCTTCAAACGACCAATGAACCTCTCGCTGTGTACGACACCGCACAGACGCCAACTCGACCAGGCGCGACAGTGAAGATCATGTTGCCTGGCTGTGTTGGACGCCAGTATCGGCACGGTGGGGTTGACCGCCCGCCACAATTTTCTACAGGAACTATCAATGAATGCACTCTTAAAAAACGCGATCGCGGTGGCCGCGGTGGCGATTGCCTCGCAGGTGGCCGCACAGGTCACCTTTTACGAACAGGACGGCTTTCAAGGCCGGTCTTTCACCACGGAGCGACCGGTCGCTGACTTCGGGCGCTATGGCTTCAATGACCGCGCCTCGTCGGCCGAGGTAGTCAGTGGACCGTGGGAGGTGTGCGAAGACCTTCGGTTCAGCGGCCGCTGTGTCGTCTTGCGTCCGGGCCGCTATCCATCCCTGGCCACGATGGGCTTGAACAACCGCATTTCATCGGTGCGGGCCATGAACCGGGACGCACGCGTGAATGACCAGCGCTATGCGCCCGCGCCGGTGGCCCCACAGGTCACCTTTTACGAACGTGAAGGTTTTGGCGGCCGGTCTTTCACCACCGACAGGCCGGTCGAAAACTTCCGACGCTATGGCTTCAATGACCGCGCCTCGGCGGTCGAGGTGGTGGGTGAGCCGTGGGAGGTTTGTGAAGACGTCCGGTTCAGCGGTCGCTGCGTCGTCTTGCGGCCGGGGCGCTATCCATCCCTGGCCACGATGGGCTTGAACGACCGCATTTCATCGGTGCGGGCCGTCAATCGGAACGCGCGCATCGAAGACCCGCGCAATCCGCCCGCTCCGCTTGCCGCCCCCGACTACCGTCGGCGCAACGGCGAGCGGCTTCACGAGGTGAACGTCACGTCAGTGCGCGCGGTGCTCGGGTCGCCCGAGCACCGTTGCTGGGTCGAGCGTGAGCAAGTGGCCCAGGATCGAAACAATGCCAACGTTCCCGGGGCCATCGCCGGCGCCATCATTGGCGGCATTCTCGGTCACCAGGTCGGCGGCGGCACCGGCAAGGACCTTGCCACCGCTGGCGGCGTTGTCGCCGGGGCTGCGGTAGGCGCCAATATCGGGCGCGATGGCGGCACGCAACAGACGGCCACCCAGGACGTCCAGCGCTGTGAAAGCGTACCGAGCCAGGCGCGGCCCCAATATTGGGATGTCACCTACAACTTCCGGGGCCAGGAGCATCGCATTCAGATGACCACACCCCCAGGACCCACAGTGACCGTCAACGAGCAGGGCGAGCCCCGGCACTAAATTGCCATCGCCATTCTTCCCGCGTTGGGTCTGGCCGCATGGGTCAGGCTTTTCGTCGCGAGGGGGGACGGATGACGCGCGCTCGTTGCTGGGTCTTGAAAGCATGAACTTTGACGGCCGAGCTTCAGTTGTGGCGGTACCTATTCAGCGCAAGTTGAACGGCTGACAAAAGAGACGATGTTTTTAGGAGACGGTGTTTTTAGTCTCTTACAAGGTGTCACATTTCGCCAGCATCCCGATACATACAAACAGCACACTCTGGTTTATGCTGGAAGATCTGCGTGACATCAGGAGACTGATGAGGAGGAAGTGTTATCAAACCACTACACAGAACACAGTCGAATGACTCAGCGTGAAGAAATAGTGAGCCAAGCTGGCGACGCTGCCACAGCGTTTTCAGAATGCGCCCAGTCTCGCCCGCAACCCGTCGCGGGCCTCTCATTCAGGAGAAAAATAGGATGAATCCCAACAATACGCCCAAACCAATTCCGTCTGAAGCATTGGGCTGCCAAGTGTCGGAAATCACCATCGCGCAACTGGTCGGTCAGGTCTATGAGTCCGCACCGCCAGCTGAGCGAGGCCGTCTGCTTGAGTATCTGATGCGGCCATTGGGTGTGCTCTCGCTCGTCGCCGTGGCCAATGGCATTTTCGCCAGTATCCGGTTTCGCAGCGGCTGGCCGGACTTGCACGTTCAACTTGAAGATGCACAGAGGGTGCAAGCCAATGACGTCATCACCTTGGTCAGCCATGTCCAGCAGGTCAGCGTTCACGCCGTCGATGGCTTGGTCGATATGCTCTCGGCCTCGCCGGTCATGATGGGCTCGGCCGCCGCCGCGCTGCTGGTGACCGTGCTGATGCAGCGCGCTCGAACCCGCCGTGCCAGTGACTAACGGGTCGTCGTGGTGGGCACCTTATGTTTCGCCTCTTCTGGTTTCGGTCGCGCTAGGCGGGTCGCTGAGTAGTTCAAACACCAGATCGGGTCTGGCAGGCTGACGCTTGACGGTTTTGGGCGCAAATCGAAAGGGACAAAAACCCGCGTCGCTGACGCGCGTCCTGCGAGACTCGGCATCCACGGGGCGATTGAAAGCAGCAATCGCTTGGGCCCAGGCCAGATCGGCGGCGTCAATGATTCGCGACAGGCCAGGTTCATGGTGTTCCTGGAAAAACGAGTGGTAATCACTGGCATCGCGCTCCAGAATGGCCTCATGCGCGCTGCTCGATTGAACGCCAGCGGTCTGGTACATGCACTTGCTCCAGTCGCTGAAGTTCATTTTCGCGAGATTTTGGGGCGAA
This sequence comes from Rhodoferax sp. UBA5149, assembly GCF_002413825.1. Taxonomy (GTDB): domain Bacteria; phylum Pseudomonadota; class Gammaproteobacteria; order Burkholderiales; family Burkholderiaceae_C; genus Rhodoferax. Next base: position 15,669 of record NZ_DHXT01000167.1, on the reverse strand, counting down.
CGTTTCGCGTCCAGATAGAGGGGTTTGCAGACGTTATCGATAAACGCCTGGTAGGTCTGATCGAAGCTGCGCTCGACCACTTCAAACGCCTGCTCCGAGCTTCCAAGCTGGACAACGAGCACCCGGTAGGCGTTCAGGATCAACACACACATGCCCAATGCCGTGAGAGACGACTGGCCAGACAGCGAGCGGCGGCGTGCGTCGAACAAAGCCTGGGCCAGACTGCAAATCTGGTCCGTGAGCTGCTGATGATCGGTCCGCAACGCCTGCTGGAGTTCAGCGTTCAGATGATGCAGGAAATTCGTACCCCAAGCGCTGGCAGTCCGGGTCTGGAACGCCACTTTGACATCCTGCAGTGCCAAAGAATGGCTAGTTAGTGCTACGGTCATGGTCGAATACACCCAAAAATACAATGAAGACAACCCAAGTCTTCGAATACAGCAAATTTTCGAAGCGTACGTGCGGTTTGTCAGTGCGTTTGCACACGTATAAAAGACCCTCGCGAAAGCTGGGCCTTCGCGTTCGCTTGCGCACAGACCCGTTTGCCGGGCCGGGCTATCCTGGCAGGCAAACCATAAACAATATCGATGAGTTCATTCGCCGTGAAGGAGCGGAAATGTATAGGCGTTTTGGATCAAATTTATTGAACTTTCTGAGATGCGTTCTGTTGATCTGCGCTGCGGGTGTTGCATGCGCATCCAGCGCCGGGGTGGACTCCGTTGTCACACTGCGCGCCAAATACGCGTCGCTGGACGAAGCACTGCGGCAGAACCAATTCAAGCGGCCGCTGGTGCTCGATTCCGTTGAAACGCCGAACCGTCTGCAAGGCGATATTTACGCGGTGATCGAGCATCCGTTTGGCGTGGTGAGTGCTGGCCTGGACCATCCGGATCACTGGTGTGACGTGATGATTCTGCACGTCAACACCAAATATTGCCATGCGACGGTGGGGCCGTCGGGCACCGTCCTGAAAGTCTATGTCGGCAAGAAGACGCCCGAAGAACTGACCTTTGTGCCGCATATCGAATTCATTTACAGCGTCGCCGCCGCGACCCCGAACTATCTTGAAATCCTGCTCCAGGCCCAAGACGGACCGATGGGCACCAGCGACTACCGTATCCAGCTGCAAGCGGTGGCGCTTGCGAACGACAAAAGCTTCCTGCATCTGACCTATTCATATGCCACGAATTTTGCCGGACAGCTGGCCATGCAGACCTATCTTGCGACGCTTGGCCGCGGCAAAGTGGGGTTCACCGTGACCGGCAAAGGGGCCAATGGCGAGCCTGCCTATATCGGCGGAGTACGTGGCGTGGTGGAGCGCAACACGATGCGCTACTACCTCGCCATCGACAGTTTTTTGCAGTTCACCAATGCGGCGCCGACGGCGCAGCTTGAAAAACGTTTGCAGGCCTGGTTCACGGCCATCGAGCGCTATCCGCGCCAGCTGCATGATCTCGATCAGGGCGCCTATCTTGAAATGAAGCGCGCCGAGTATTTGCGGCAACAAACGGTGCAATGACACCGGGAGGTCGCCCCCCGGCTGAGCCATATCAGCGATTGCGTTCCTGACCCCGCTCCTCCCCCTTCTCGCGGTCTTTCCCTGGCCCCTGCCCTTGCTGCTGCGGCTGCCTCTGGTCTTGCTCTGCCGGGCCTCTCACGCGAGCCGGGGCTTGGGGTGGGGCTGATCTTTGAAGCTCTTCGACCGCCCGTTGCGGCGGCTGTGCGTGCGGTGCGGCTGGACCGCCCTGCTGGAGTGGCGCTGGCGGGTTAGGCCGCTGGCTATCCTGCTGCGGCCTGGGACTTCTCTCCTGGGGTGCGCCCTGGCGTTCGCGCTGCGGCGGCGCGAGCGCTTTTTGCACGGCCTGCTCCTGCACATGCTGGCGCACTATGGCGTCCCGCGGCTGGTAACGGTAATTCTGGCCGTGCAGCGCCTGCTGCTGCGGCGCTTGGGGATAGCGGGCCCCTGAATACTGTCGTTGGTAGACCGGCAGCGGGGCCGGCGTTGGCGCCACATGGCGGTTCCACTTGTCCCATCCGCTTCGATGCTGCGCCCATTCATTGCCCCAGTGCTCGCCCCAGCGCGGCGGCGCGTCTGCGCGCCAGCCGCGAAAGTACATGGGCGGCGCCCGGTAGTAGCGCACCGGGATGCGCAGCACGAACAACGGCACAAACTCCGGGTCCACCAGCCCCCAGGGTCCGTTGTACCAAGAACTCGTGTACCAGCTATCCCCCTCGTAAATCCAATACATGCCGTCGTAAAAGAAATAGTTTGAATTCAGTTGCGGCGCGTAGTAGACCGGGTAGCCCGGCACCAAAACGAGCTGCGGGAACACCGGCAGGTTGATCCCGATGCTGACGCCGGGAAGCCCGATACCGATGCCCACCTGAGCCACGGCCGAGGTCAGCGACCCCAGCAACATCCAAAGCACAATGAACAGGTAGCGCATTTTCTATCCTCCAAAAACTTGCTCCGGTCAGACTAGCCGATTCCACCCGGAACCGGCTGTGCGGTATCGCACATTGGGGCCATCTTTCGCTGACGCCGACGATCTGGCTTTCACCTCCTTCAAGCGCCCAACAGGCGTCGCTCATCCGCACTGATCTGCTATTAAATTAATAGCATATTACGTACATTCCACGAGGGCTAGAGGCAAAAAACACTGGAATTCAAAGATTGACAAGGGCGACCAGACGCGCAGATACTTAAAAAGTGGCCGTTGAATGACCAATTCTTGCCGCCACACAGGGAGGGCTTTCACACCCAGGGGCCCGCGCAACGCACCGCGCACCTGCCAGGGAGCGCGGTATTGACTTCAACCCGCCGCAACGCGCGTCGTGCGGCGCCACCAAGGACAACAACATGGCAACAAAACCTACCGCCGCGACCACCAGCAAGGCGCGGGCCCTCTCCCTGCACATCGGCCTGAATGCCGTCAGCACCGCCGCTTACGAGGGCTGGGGCGGCCCACTCGCTGCCTGCGAGTTCGATGCCAACGACATGGCGGCGATCGCCAAATCCAAGGGCATGAAGCCCACCGTGCTGCTGACCAAGAAGGCCACACGCGCCAACACGCTGGCCGGGATGCGCAGCGCGGCCCGGTCGCTGAAGGCGGGTGACCTGTTTTTCATGAGCTACTCCGGCCACGGCGGCCAGATGCCCGACATCGACCATGAGGAGCCCGACCACAAAGACGAAACCTGGTGCCTCTACGACGGCCAGCTGATTGACGACGAGCTCTACTTCGCGCTCAGCAAGTTCGCCTCCGGCGTGCGCATCCTGGTGCTCTCCGATAGCTGCCACAGCGGCAGCGTCACGCGCGGCATGCCGCCGCCACCGCCGCCGCCGGGCCAGCGCGTCAAGCTGATGCCCGAGGCGGTGGCGATGCGGGTCTATGGCGCGCACCAGGCGTTCTACGACAAACTTCAGCGCGATGTCGCCAAGGCCGCCGGTGGCGCCGTCGTCGACCCCGATGCAGCGCTGGCCCAGGTCGGCGCGGCGGCCCAGGCGACGGCGCTGGTGGGCAGCTTCAAGCCGACGGTCGTGCTGATCTCGGGCTGTCAGGACAACCAGACCTCGATGGATGGCGACCACAACGGCGCCTTCACCGAGCAACTGCTGAAAGTCTGGAACCGCGGCGCATTCACCGGCACTTATGGCAACTTCCATGCGCGCATCAAGGCCGCGATGCCGCCGAGCCAGTCGCCCAACCTGTTCGTGCTCGGCAAGGCGACCCGGTTCCTGGCACAGACGCCGTTCGCGGTCTGATCCGCCCGAGCAAACCCCACCCGAGCAGGAGCAAGCACATGGCTACTGGCACACTCGACATCACTTTCATCATCCCGGGGCAGACGCAGCCTGCCAGCGACGCCAGCCGCGGACGCACGGGCGCCAGCACCGGCGCCAGCGTCAAGGGCTCGGTACGGGTTGGCGCGCAGCGCGGCGGCGCTGAACCGGTGCGCCTGAGCGCGCGACCGGGCGAAGACGTGGTGGTGCTGACCATCGCCAATGGTCCGACACTGGTGCTGCACCCCGAGGACGCGCGCGACCTGTTGCGTGCGCAGTCCGGTGACGCCAGCCGCAGCGCGCTCCAGGCCGCAGGCACCAATGAAGTCACGGTCGCGGCGCAGCTCGGCTGGCCCGGCCTGGAAGCCAGCGCCACGCGCGCCGCAACGCGCGGCTGGATGGGCCAGGCGGTATTGAGCGCGGTCGATGTGATCACCGGTTTGTTGAAGGACCCGGCGGTGAATCTGGCCACGGCCGCCATCACGCACAAGGTCGATGACGCGGTCGACGAAGGGGTCTACCAGCTCAGTGCCGATGCGCTGCCCCCGTCACTCAAGGGCAGCAAGCTGAAGCTGGCCAGCGTGACCCCGGCGGACGACGGCGGCCCCTTGCTGATCCTGATTCACGGCACCTTTGTCGATACCGTCAGCACCTTCGGCAAGCTGTGGACCCTGCACCCGCAGACCGTGCGGGACTTGTTCGGGCGTTACCAGAACCGGGTCTACGCGCTCGATCACCCGACGATGGGCGAGAGCCCGATCACCAATGCGCTGGCGCTGGTGCGGACGCTGCCCGCAGGCGCGCGGCTGCACCTCGTCACCCACTCGCGCGGCGGACTGGTGGCCGAGGTGCTGGCACGGGCCTGCGCGGGCGGGCCCTTGAGCGAGGCCGAGTTATTGCTATTCGCGGACGACAAATACCTGGTGCACCGTGCCGATTTGCAGGCGCTGGTGAAGCTGGCGCAGAGTAAGGGGCTGAAGGTCGAACGCGTGGTGCGGGTGGCCTGCCCGGCACGCGGCACCCTGCTCGCCTCGAAACGCTTTGACGCCTACCTGTCGGTCCTGCAGTGGGGCCTGCAGCTGGCCGGTGTGCCGGTGGCGCCGCAGCTGGTCGATTTTCTGCACGAGGTGGCGCGCCGCCGGGCCGACCCGGCCGAGCTGCCCGGCATCGAAGCGATGATGCCCGAGAGCGCGGTAGTGGCCTGGCTCAACAGCCGCGAAGAGACCCTGCCGGGCGAGCTGCGCGTGATCGCCGGCGACCTGCAGGGCGATTCGATCGGTTCCTGGGTCAAAACCCTGCTGTCAGACGCCTTCTACTGGACCGACAACGACCTGGTGGTGCAGACGCGCTCGATGTACGGCGGCGCGCCGCGTGCCACGAGCCCGGCCAGTCCGGGCGCGAGTTTCCTGCTCGATCGCGGCGCGACCGTCACCCACTTCAACTACTTCGCCAACGAGCGCACCGTCAGTGCCATCGCCAGCGCCTTGCTGGACGCCGCGCCGGCCAACTTTGCCGCCATTGGCCCGCTGTCCTGGGCTGGCGAAGATGCGGGCGGCACGCGGGCGGCCAAGGCGGTGGCGCGTTCGCGCGGCGGGCCCGCCGCCGACGCGGCCGACCGCCCGGCGGTGATCGTGCTGCCGGGCATCCTGGGCTCCAACCTGAAGCTCGACGGCCAACGCATCTGGCTCGGCTTTCGCTTCGTCAACGGCCTGATGAAGCTCGCCTGGGATCCGGCCACCGCCGCGCGCATCGAGCCCGACGGGCCGATTGGCAGCAGCTACGACGAGCTGATCGAACGCCTGGCCGATACCCATGAGGTGATCGCCTTCGCCTACGACTGGCGCCGTCCCATCGAGGACGAGGCGCGCCGCCTGGCCGCGGTGGTCGATAAGGCGCTGGCCGAGCGCAACACCAGCCAGCAGCCGGTGCGGCTGCTGGCGCACTCGATGGGCGGGCTGGTCGCGCGCACCCTGCAGCTCGAAAAACCCGAGACCTGGCAACGCTTGATGGCGCGCGACGGTGCGCGCCTGCTGATGCTGGGCACGCCCAACGGCGGCTCGTGGGCGCCGATGCAGACGCTCTCGGGCGACGACACTTTTGGCAACGCGCTGGTCGCCTTCGGTTCGCTGTTCAACAACGGCGGCGCGCGCAAGATGATGGCGGGCTTGCCCGGCTTCATCCAGCTGCAGGCCGCGCTGCTCGACCCGGCGCTCGGCCTCGACCAGGCCAGCACCTGGCAGAAGCTGGCTGACGACGACATGGCCGCGTTGCGCGAGCGCAGCATCTGGCACGACGAAGGCGCGCAGCGCTCGATCTACGAATGGGGGGCGCCGCCGCAGACCATACTCGACCAGGCCGTGGCGCTGCGGCGTCGGCTCGACGCGCAGGTCGCCACGCTGGGCGCCCAAGCGGACAAGATGCTGCTGGTGATCGGCCACGCGTCGTTCACGCCGAACGGATTCGTGAGCGGCGCCGACGGGCTGGAGTACCTGAACACACCCGACGACGGCGACGGACGCGTGACGCTGTCCAGCGCGCTGCTGCCCGGCGTGCGCACCTGGAAGGTTGACGCCGAGCACGGCAAGCTGCCCGACGTGTCGTCCGCCTTCGCCGCCTACATCGAACTGCTGGTCAACGGCCAGACCGCGCAGCTGGAAGCCTACCAGCCGGCCGTTCGCGCGGCGGGTGCGACCGGTGTGCCTGCGGCGGCGAGCGTTGCCGGGTCCGCGCCAGGCGTGCGCAGCCGACCCTCGCGCGGCCTGCTGGGGTCGCAGCCACCGTCCAGCGAGGCCGACGTGCTGCGGCTGGGCAGCGAGGGCAACACCGGCGGCCAGCGCGCGCGCGCCAAATCCGCGGCGCTGTGTGTGACGGTGCTCAATGGTGATCTGAAGTTCGTGCGCCAGGCACTGCTGATCGGTCACTATCACTCCATGATCTTGACCGGCGCGGAAGCGGTGATCGACAAGCTGGTTGGCAACGGCATGCGCCAGGCGCTCGCCGCCGGTCTGTACCCCGATGCGACCGGCTCGCACCAGATCTTCGGCAACCTGCGCCAGAACCCGGACAACCCGCTGGAGATGGCCCGCCCGCTGGTGGCGGTGGTGGTCGGGCTCGGCGCCGAAGGCAAGCTCAGCGCGGCCGGTCTTGCCTTCAGCGTGCGCCAGGCGGTGCTGGCGTACGCGCAGCGGCTGTCGGAGCAGCAAGACGGCACGACGGCACAGTTCGAGATGGCGGCCGCGCTGATCGGCAGCGGCGGCACCGGCATCACGGCGGGCGACGCCGCGCGCGCGATCGCGCAGGGCGCGCTCGACGCCAACCTCAAGCTGCAAGACAGCAGCTGGCCACAACTCGGCCAGCTCACGCTGGTCGAGCTCTATCTGGACCGTGCCAGCGATGCCTGGCGCGCCTTGCAGGTGCAGGAGATCGCGGCGCCGAACCGGCTGAAGCTGGTGGGCAAGGTGCAGTCCGGCCCCGGGGCGATGCGGCGCTCGCTCGATTCGGGCTACCGCGGCGCGACCTTCGATTTGATCAGCGCCTTGCTGGTCGCCGGTGGCGACCCGGCGAGCCCCTGCATCGCCTACACGCTGGACACCAAGCGCGCACGCACCGAAGTGCGCGCCCAGCATGCGCAGGGCACCTTGCTGCGCGAGCTGGTGGCCAGGGCATCGAACGACGCCAACACCGACCCCCACATCGGCCGCACGCTGTTCAACCTGCTGGTGCCGGTGGAGATGGAACCCTTCCTCGGCGGCACCAGCGAGATGGTGATCGAGCTCCAGCCCGAGACCGCCGGCATTCCGTGGGAACTGCTCGACACCAACCCCGATGCGCTGGCGGTCGATCAACGCCCCTGGGCCATCCGCAGCAAATTGGTGCGTCGGCTGCAACTCAAGGATTTCCGCACCCAGGTCATCGACGCCAGCCCCGACGACAGCGTGCTGGTGATCGGCGAGCCGAAATGCGACCCCGCGGTCTACCCGCGGCTGGAAGGCGCGCGCCGCGAGGCCGTCGCCGTGGTCGAACGGATCACCATGGCGGGCAGCGGCATCGCCGCCGACAAGGTGCGCTCGCTGGTCGACCAGAACGATGCGCAGACCATCATCAACGCCCTGTTCGAGCGGCCGTACCGGGTGGTGCACATCGCCGGTCATGGCGAGTTCGGTGAGAACGGGGGCGTCGTGCTGTCGGGCGAAAAAACCTATCTCGGCGCGAATGAAGTGCGGGCCATGCGCACCGTGCCCGAACTGGTGTTCCTGAACTGCTGCCACCTGGCCGGGCGCGATGCGTCGGCCACCCTGAAAACGAGCTACGACCGCGCCGCGTTCGCCGCCAACATCGCGGAGGAGCTGGTCAGGGTCGGCGTGCGCTGCGTGATCGCGGCCGGCTGGGCGGTCGAGGACGAGCCGGCCGAAAAATTCGCGACCGGTTTCTATGCCGCGCTGTTCGGCGGCGCCCGCTTCATCGAAGCCGTGGGCGCGGCACGCAGCGCGGCCTGGAATGCCAACCGGCAGGGCAACACCTGGGCCGCCTACCAGTGCTACGGCGACCCGGAATGGACCTGGCGCCGTGAGGGCGCTGACGCGCAACGGCCGGCGCCGCCGCCGGGTGATGAATTCGCCGCTGTGGCCTCGCCGGTGTCGCTGGCGCTGGCGCTCGAGACACTCGCCATCCAAAGCGAATACAGCGGCGCCAAGCCCGCGCTTCAGCTCGACAAGCTGCGTTACCTCGAAGCGGAGTTCGCGCCCCTGTGGGGCGGCATGGGCGCCGTCGCCGAGGCCTTCGGCGTCGCCTATGCGGGCGCCAAGGCGGTCGACCAGGCGATTGACTGGTACCGCGCGGCGCTCGCCGCCAACGATGGCAGCGCCTCGTTTCGCGCCGCCGAGCAGCTCGCCAACCAACTGGCGCGACGCGCCGAAAACCTGCTCGACCCGGCCAGTGCGCGCGCCGACATTGCGGCCGGCATTGCCCAGCTGAGAAACCTGGTGGCGCTGCAGCCAACCCTGGAGCGCGAGTGCCTGCTCGGCTCGGCCTACAAGCGGCTGACCATGGTCGAGTGGCGCAGCGGGCGCCAAAAAGAAGCGCAAGCCGCGCTCGACGCCGCCGTCGAGCACTACGGCGTGGCCGAGGCCATGGCGCGCAAAACGGGCGCCGACAACCTTTACTACCCGGCCAAGAACGGCATTAGCGCCGAGCTACGCGCCGCGTTCCTGAACCAGCGCCTGCCGCAACTCAACGCTGCCCGCATCAAGGCCGTGAGCGATTCCCTGGACCAGGCCGCAGCCAGGCAACCGGATTTCTGGTCGGTGGTCGGGCAGACCGAACTGCTGGTGCTGGCGGCGCTGGCCCGGGGGCAACTCGCGGGTGTCGAGCCCGCGTTGAGCACGGCCTTGCGTGACCTCAAGGCACGCGTGCCGGCGCCGCGGATGTGGGACTCGGTTTACAACGAAGCGGAATTCGTCCTGGAGCCTTACCTCAAGATGACGAAGATGGGCGCCGCCGAAATGCGGGCGGCGCAAAATCTGCTGAATGCACTGAAAATCCTGGCGGCCACCTGACGCTAAACGACCGGCACGGCATAGCCGCTGCGATCGATGAACACGACGCAGCCCTCCGAATCGACGCTGAAGCTGCCGGCGGAAAATTCCCGGCGCAGCCGTGATGTCAGCTTGCCAAAGGACAGGTCCGCCGCCCCCGCCACGCCCACCCCGACCTCGACCTTGGCGCCATGCGCCAGCGCGAGTTGCTGCGCAAGTTCTTCCTGTTCGACCAGGGACTTGCCCCAGACCTGAACCGCTTGTTGCCTGGATGCGTTGACACGCTCCAACAGGCCTTTGGGATCGCCGGTGGTACTCAAGTGTTTCACCAGCTTATTCAGATTTTCTTCGGCCGCCTTTTCTTGGTCGATGCGCTGCTGCAGAGCCACGGATTTCGCCTCAAGCTCCGGATTGACTCCCAGCAGAACTTTGGTCACACCGCCCACGTCGGAGCCCAGCACCGGCACTTTGACCAGCATCATGGCGGTCGCCAAGCCGCCGATCAGCCGTCCACGCTGCGGTGACGCGGCGCCGATGATGATTTGATTGAGCGCCTGCAATTCACACTCCAAAGCCATGTCGTCCAGCACGATCAAGGTGCCGGCGTAAATATGGGCGCCTTCGGCAAAACGGGCGTTGACCGATCCGACCGCGCGCAACCTGGCGTGGCCTATGACGCCGCCTGCCACCTGGATATTCCCGCCCGCTTCGAGCAAGCCGCCGTCCACCATGCCTTTCACCACGATGTCCCCGCTGGCCTGCACCTTCATGCCCTGGAGCACTTCGCCATCGACCTGCACCGTGCCGTCATAGTGAATATTGCCGCTCGTCATATTGACTTCGGCGACCCGCAGGATCGGCTCCACCATGACACCATTCTTGACCCGCACCGGCTGCCCGGTCACCGACGCCTGCAACAGATCGGGGTCGCCGGGGGCCGACTGCGCGCCCGCCAGCTGCGCGGCAAAAGGCTCGTCACGGCCAGGGTGGGGCGTCAGAACGTGGCCCCGCACCGTGTGGCCTTCCACACCCGCAGTCGGCGCCGTGCGACGCATCAAGGGCGCACCGGACTGCACCACGGGAATACTGCCATGCTCCCGGTAATCGATCAGGCCGTCCTCATTGAGCTTGGGTGCGCGGTCCACGGTTTGTGGAATCAGCTCCTCAAAAACAGTGTCACTCCCTTTCTCGGGCAGCACACCATGGGCCACGGGCACGCGGTTGCCGCCACTGGTTTCGCAGGCTTGGCGCACCGCCGTTTCGTCGATTCCGAACATCACGCCAGCCTCGGCCAGCGCCCGCATGACATCTTCCACCGTGGCCGCCTTGCCGCCTTGCGCGGGTGTCAGGCTGAGCTCCGCGCTCATGTCATCGGCGGAGATCTGAATCGCTATGGTGGCGTCACGCCGCTCCGCCAGCAGCACCATGAACGGGTCGTGCCGGGTGTTGCAGTCGTTGGCCGCGCTGGCAACGGCGTCTTCGTGCAGCAGGCAGTCGCCATAGCCGGCTTGCACCAGCAGCGCATGCAGGGCGGCACCGTCGACGGGAGGGCATCCCTCGGTCGGTTGGGAGAACAAGAACACTTGCCCATCCGCTTCACTCAAAGAAATACCTGGAAAGTCCATGGTCTACAGTCTCCGCCAATGGCCCATTCTAGGGCTGCTGCCGGCGTCCCTGAAGTTTTAGCCTCATCGGTCGATAACCAGTTATAGCCCGCGTATCCAAGCCTCAAGCCATCTCCAGGCAGCGCTCCCGCGGTTCCAGCATTAACCCGGTAAGTCTGTTGTAGGGCCAGGATATGTCTAAAGTTGCCATTGTTTTTTTGGGGCTTTTTTGGTCGGTACTGTCCTGGGCGCAGGGCATCCCGAGCGTCGCCCAATGGACAGACATCATCCAGGAGGTCCACCGCCACCCGCTCTTCCGGGAACTGAACATCAGCTACGCGAAAGCGCCGGCTGAAAACGTGTCGTACTCGCCGGTGGGGGTAATGCCCAGGGAGGGGCTCGATTGCGTGGTGGTGATATCGGAGGGCAACAACCCAAGGATGGAGCTGATCATGAAGCTCACGTCCACGCCTGAGAACGCACGCGCTTTCCTGCTGACCATGGCGGCCCATGAATTGGGGCACTGCTTTCGCATTCGAAGCAAGCATTTGTCGGTTGCGCTGTGGGAACGCGTGGCGGCCACCACGGAGGGCTCTGCCGAGCGTCAGTCCATGCAGAAATTGATCTCCATCGAAGAAGCTTATGCCGATGCCTATGCGTTTGCCTACATCCAGGACGCCCATCCAGGGTTGTATACCGACATGTTTGAGGCCATGCACAGCCTTCGCTACGAACCCGCCTTTGCGACGCCCTTTTACCAGGTCGAGCCCTTGTACGAGCTGCTCGGTAGCCGCGGACTGGATGTCAGCCTGTCGTTCCAAAATCAGGTGGAAACCGCCATGCAGCAATCGAAGTTCTAGGAGTTGGCGCGAAGAAACTTGCCGATCTCCTCAAAGGCCTCCTGGCCTTCCGGCAATTCCGGGTAAAAGATATGCCAGACATGGACCATATGGCGCCAGGTTTGCAAAGTGACGGGCGAGCCAGCCGCGGCGGCCTTGTTGACATAGCGCCGACTGTCGTCAAATAGCATTTCCGCCTCGCTGGCATGCACCAGTACCGGCGGCAAGCGCGACAGATCGCCATAAACCGGGGAGATCACAGGATCGTTGGGCCGCAGGCGATTCTGAAACCAGGCGCCCCATAGCAGGACCGTCCTGGGAATCCTGGTCAGCAACTTGAACAGCGGACCCAGCATGGGATCGGTCTCGAGGTTGCTTTTCAGACTCGGGCTGCCCAACGAGGCGTCGGTGGCCGGCGATAGCGCCACGGCGGCATTCGGCGCGCGCAGACCCTGGTCGCGGACCCAGGCGATCAAGGACAACGTCAGGTTGCCGCCCGCAGAATCTCCGGCCACAAAAATGGCGCTGGCGGGCTCGGCACCGGTGGGCCCGTTGTCCAGTAGCCAGCGGTAGGCGGCACGGCAATCCTCAATGCCCGTCAGGCGCGAATGTTCCGGCATCAGGCGGTAGTCGATGGCCAGCACGGCGGCATTGGCGATCTCGGAAAATTTGGCGGTCAGGCGCCGATGGCTTTTCGGACTGCCCATGGTGTACGCCCCGCCATGAATGTAGAGCAGGCGCCGACGGCCATCAACCTTGGGTGCCAGCACCCATTCGGCAGGTATCCCGGAGACATTGACTGACGTGAACTGGGCCGACGTTTCGCTGACAGGGAAGGCGTTGTCCATATAGTTGCGCAGTAGCGCGATGTGCTGGCTGCGCGGCGTGCCTTTGAGTATTGCGGCAATGCCGCCAAGAGACGCCACCACGGCTTTGTGCGCCTCACTCGGGGCATTGCCGAGGGAGCGGCGCAGGCCCGCAGGTTGATCGAAGGCGCTCAGGTCTTTCCCCCGCAAATAGAAAATCCCGATGGCCCAGAGAACGGCCGCCAGGGCCAGCACTCCAAAAATGATTGCACTCAAATTCGTCTCCTGGTTCAATGGCACCGTGGCCGGGCCGAGGGGTGACCCAAGGTGGGTCGCATTCGGCTATTTTCCCCTCACGAATGATTTGGATCAAGCATCAAAGATGAGTCCATTTAGGGCTAACCCTAATAGGGGATATATTTGCCCTTGATCAAGTGACCGTAACTTCGTTAGAAAATTGAACCATGAACAGCATCGCCAACTGGTGGAAGAGGATGGGCCTGCAGCGGAAGTTGCAGATTCTCATACAGGGATTTTTGATCGTCGTTCTTCTCGCTGCACAGCAGTGGCTGTCGAACCAGTTCGAGAATCGGGCCCTGCTGGCCGCCGAAGAGCGGACGGTCGCGGTGGCGGACGGCGCCATCAATGGCTTGAACACCTTGATGGTCACCAAGTTGGGTGGCAAGGATGTCATCAGTGACCCGGTAGCCCGGGCACTGTTCATCCAGAAGATGGGCATTTCTGAAAATATCCAGGAACTCCGGATCATCCGTGGCAAGGGCGTGGTCGACGAATTTAATGCCGGCCTGCCGCAGGAACAGCCGGTCGACGAGATGGACCGCAATGTCCTTGCCAGCGGAAAAACGCAGTTCAAGATGATCCACAAGGAGAACGGCGACGCGTCGCTCAGGGCGGTGCTTCCGTTCCTGGCCATGAAAGAATTCCGTTCCAGCAAATGCCTTGAATGCCACGGCGTGAATGAGGAATCGGTACTCGGCGCGGCCAGCATTACCGTCGACGTCAAGGACGATGTGACCGCCATCAAACGGTTTAACACCTGGATCTGGATCGGCCAGGGCGTCGTGCAAATCGTCTTGTTTTTTGTGATTGGCCTGATTGTCCGGCGCTCGCTCAATCAGCTCGGCGCCGAGCCGGCTGAGGCCACCCGTCTGGCGCAAAGCGTCGCCCAGGGCAACCTCAGCTTGCCCGTCGACCTGAAGTCTGGCGACAAGCACAGCATGATGGCCCAACTCAAAACCATGCAGGAAAGCTTGTCCAAGGTGGTGGGCAACGTGCGCCAGGGCGCCGAAGGTGTGGCCACGGCCAGTGTCCAGATTGCCCAGGGCAACCACGATTTGTCGGCGCGCACTGAACAGCAAGCCAGCGCCCTGGAAGAAACCGCCGCCTCCATGGAAGAGCTCGGCTCGCAAGTGAAACAAAATGCCGACAGCGCCCGCCAAGCCAACCAACTCGCGCTCAACGCGAGTACGGTGGCCGTCAAAGGGGGCGGCATCGTCGGCCAGGTGGTGGAAACCATGAAAGGCATCAACGAAGCGTCGCACAAGATCTCCGACATCATCAGTGTCATCGACGGCATCGCCTTCCAGACCAACATCCTGGCGCTCAACGCCGCGGTGGAAGCAGCGCGTGCCGGTGAGCAAGGCCGTGGCTTTGCGGTGGTTGCCACGGAAGTGCGCTCCCTGGCCGGACGCTCGGCACAGGCGGCCAAAGAGATCAAATCCTTGATCAGCGCCAGTGTGGAACGTGTGGCAGAGGGCACGGTGCTGGTGGACCAGGCCGGCAGCACCATGCAGGAGGTGGTCGACAGCATCCAGCGCGTCACCGACATCATGGGCGAAATCAGTGTCGCCAGCCATGAACAAAGTATTGGGGTGGCGCAAGTGGGAGAAGCCATCACGCAGATGGACCAGGTCACGCAACAGAATGCGTCGTTGGTGGAGGAGATGGCCGCAGCGGCCGACAGCCTGAAATCCCAGGCACAGGAGTTGGTGCAAACGGTGTCGGTGTTCAAGCTGAACACCCATGACGATCACCACATCGTGACCACGGGCGCCACTGCAAAAACCTACCGGCCAGCGAGCAGCGCCGGCAAAGGAGCCGCCATCCAAGCGCGCGCGCCAACAGCGAGCAAGTCGCTTGCTGCGCCGATGAAACAACTGGCGTCCAAGCCAGCGGCGGCCGCGCCAAAAACCGCCAAGGCGCCGTCGGCATCGGCTTCGGGCGCCGATGCCGATTGGGAGACCTTTTGAGCGGACTTACTTATCGACCGTTCCTCAGGCGTTCACCACGGCCCGACGTGTTGCACCTGGATTTGAGGCCGCCCCCGCAGAATATGCGTAGTATGCTACATAAATAATAGCAAATCAGTCAAACACTCAGATCCCGCTCAACACCGCATCCATGGCCGCGACGATGTCATGGACCCTATCCGGGATTGACGATATCTGGGTTTTCAACAGGCGCTTGTCCAGGGGTGCGGCCTCAAAAGGCACCAGCATCAGAGTTTTGTCGGCGACCACAAACATCGGGCAAAGCCGACGCGGCAGCTCACTGGCGACCAGCGTCGTCACAGCGAGTGGCACCATCATGCGCGTGGCCAGGCTGCCGAGCAAATCACTTTGGACATCCACCACAAAAGGGTATCGGTCGCGCATGCGCGGGCTGGGGTTGTCGTAAACATCGAACTGCATGCCAGCCTACCAAACCCGCATGTCATCGCACCAAAGGCCATGCGCTTCGAATCGAGAATTCTGTTCGTCAATCCAGGCTTTATGCGTCTTCTCGAACACGCTTTTTCGCGGCGCCAGTGTCTTGGCTTCGGCGGCAGATTTCAGCGCTTCAAACTGCTGGACCGACACAATGACGGTGTCAATGCGCCCATCTTTTTCCACATAAACCGGTCCAATTTTGGCTTCGGCGCAGATGGCACCGAACCGGTTCTAGGCTTGGGTGGCGGTAACTCGCATGGCGCGGCTCCGGGGATGGTTTGTTGGCTATTTTAGCTAATGATCACTTGACCAGCCCATTTCTCTCTAGTTCTATGTGAAGGGGCACCGATCTATATATTGCCCTTAAAACTAG
>NZ_DHXT01000211.1:18139-18761 GCF_002413825.1 Rhodoferax sp. UBA5149 | reverse complement strand
AGCCTTGATCTGCTCCAGGCGCTTGGGATCGACACCTTGCGCGCCACGGTAGCTCAGGCCGCCGCCCTCGGCGCTCCTGCCGGTACCCGCCTTGGCCTCGGCCAGGTACTGCTCCACCGGGCCGCCGGGCACGAACTGGATGACGACAAAGGTGAACAGCAGCACCCCCAGCAAGGTGGGCACCATCAGCAACAGGCGTTTGAGGATATAGGCCAACATGATTTATTTGGCCCACCAGGTGTCAATGGCCCAGCTCTCGCCTTGAGCATAGGGCGGCATGGTGTCGGATTTGGCGACGCGCCAGCTGTTGTAAACGATGCGGTGGGTGCCGGCCGTCCATTGGGGAATGAGCAGGTGGCTATGGCTGATCACACGCTCCAGCGCGCGGCAAGCCGGTAGCAATTCGGCCTTGGTCTTGGCGCTGGTCATATGGTTGATCAAGGCATCGACTGCCGGGCTTTTGACGCCCGACAGGTTGCCGGAATCCTCCAAGTCTGCGGCTTTGGAGCCAAAAATGTCAGCGTACTCTTGCCCCGGGTTGTGCGTGCCGCCATAGGCGAGTGAGGTGATGTCGAACTCGAACTTCTGCAGCCGCTGCTGGTACAGGGCAAAGTCTACCGGG
>NZ_DHXT01000211.1:17054-17933 GCF_002413825.1 Rhodoferax sp. UBA5149 | reverse complement strand
GCCTCGCCCCGCGCATTGCGCAGGGCGCCATCGCGCACCTCCCAGCCGGCAGCCTTCAGCAAGGCCTGTGCCTGGCGCAGGTTGGCCCGCAGTGACGACTCGCCATCGGTGCGAGGTGCCACCGCCATCGGCCCAAAAGCGGCCGGGGGAATGTCTTTGCGCCAGGGTTCCATCAGGGCAAGTTCCTGCGGGCCGGGCGCACCCGTGGCCTGGCAATCGGTGTTGCCGAACAGGCCATTGACCCGCTGGTACGAGTTGTAGAACATCTGGCGGTTCATCCACTCGTAATCCAATGCCAGACCGAGCGCCTGGCGCACGCGCACATCCTTGAACTTGTCGCGCCGGGTATTGAGCACGTAACTCTGGAAGCCGGCAGGCAAACGGTGTTTGAACTCGGCCTTCACCAGTTCCCCGGTGTCAAAACGCTTGCCGCTGACCCGACGCGCCCAGTCGCCAGCGGAAAAAAACCGCATCAAGTCAAACTCGCCGGCCTTGAGGGCTTCCAGCCGGGCGGTGTTGTCCTTGTAGATTTTCACGGTGATGCGGTCGAAATTGTTGATGCCGCGCTTTACGTTGAGGTCTTTCGCCCAGTAGCTGGGGTCGCGCACATAGGTAATGTCCTTGCCAAAGCGCACCGAGCCAATTTTGTAGGGCCCGCTGCCGATCGGGATATCCGTCACCACCTGGTCAAACGATTTTGGTTTGCCATTCTCCATGCCCCATTGACGGCTAAACACTGGCAGGCCACCCACCGTGAGGGGAAGCCCCCGGTTAGGCTTCTTGAAACGGTAGCGCACGGTTCGCTCATTCATGACGTCCACGCCAGCCACATCTTCCAGCAGGCTTTTGTACGCCGGTGACGTATAAGGCCCCATCAAA
>NZ_DHXT01000211.1:13373-16744 GCF_002413825.1 Rhodoferax sp. UBA5149 | reverse complement strand
GACGCGGTTTCATCCAGAGAACCTGTGAGCAGCGAGTCAAACATCAGCTCGCCCAGATAGGCAGGCGCTGAGCCCTTGATCGTGAACGGGTTGTATTTGTCGAAGGTGGATACCCGCAGATTGCTGACCAGCCGCAATTCACCGCCCCTGGGCGCGTCGGCATTCACGTAGTCAAAGTGCGAAAAATCGGCCGCGTACTTCAAGTCGCCCCACAGGGCGTACCCGTGCGCCGCCCAGGACGGAACGGACACCGCCCACACCAAAAAAAACAGCAGACTTCGCATGCGACAATTCTGCATCAACTTCCGCCGCCGATGCGGCGGTGACTCACCCGCTAATTGAAGAGGACGATATGGGATTCCTGACAGGAAAAAAATTGCTGATTACCGGTGTTTTGTCAAAACGCTCCATTGCCTATGGCATTGCGCAGGCCTGCCATGAGCAGGGTGCCGAGTTGGCTTTCAGCTACGTCGGCGAGCGCTTCAAGGAGCGCATCACCGAGTTCGCGGCAGATTTTGGGTCCAAGCTGATATTTGACTGCGATGTCGGTGACGACGCGCAGATTGAAAAATTGTTCACCGATTTGTCCGCGCACTGGCCCACCTTCGATGGCTTTGTTCACAGCATTGGCTACGCACCACGCGAAGCCATTTCCGGCAACTTTCTGGACGGCCTGACGCGTGAAAACTTCAGAATCGCCCACGACATCAGCGCCTACAGCTTTCCCGCCATGGCCAAGGCAGCCCTGCCCTACCTCAATGACAAATCGTCCCTGCTGACGCTGACCTATCTGGGCGGTGTGCGCGTCGTGCCGAGTTACAACACCATGGGCCTGGCCAAGGCCTCGCTGGAATCTTCGGTGCGCTATCTGGCCGACGCCATCGGTCCCCGGGGCATGCGGGTCAACGGCCTGAGCGCCGGCGCCATCAAGACACTGGCCGCCAGCGGCATCAAGGATTTTGGCCGCTTGCTGGCCATTTCAGCCAGCGCATCGCCGCTCAAACGCAACGTGACGATCGAAGAGGTCGGCAATGTCGCAGCGTTCTTGTTGAGTGATCTGGCCTCCGGCATGACGGGCCAGATTTCTTATGTGGACTGCGGCGTCAGCCAGACCGCCGTGGCCGTGGTGGAAACCCCGCAGTCTTGATAAAATAGGCTGCTAGCCCCCGTATTCAGGGCACCAGAAGCTATCTAAAACGTAGCGCCTGAATCAATAGCCCAACGCCAGTCCGGTGTTGCGGCGCGGATCGTTCGCACCGTAGAAGCGCTTGGTTCCGCGCGGCGTGCCACCCAGAGACGGCGCGCCGATCAAAATCGCGGCCAGATGGTTGGCTGGTTGCGGCGGACCGAGCTTGTGGCCCATGTCCTCCAGGATTTTTCGGGTGTCAGGGCTGACGCCAAAGGTGTCCATGTTGGTCAGGTCAGGCAACCATTGCTGGTGGAAGCGAGGTGCATCCACGGCCTCCTGCACGTTCATGCCATAGTCGATGACGTTCAGGATGGTGTGCGTCACCGCCGTGATGATGCGGCTGCCACCCGGCGTGCCGACCACCATGACAGGCTTGGCGTCCTTGGTGATGATGGTCGGACTCATCGAGCTCAGGGGCCGCTTGCCGGGGGCGATGGCATTGGCTTCACCCTGTACCAGGCCGTAGAGGTTGGGCACGCCGATCTTGGAGGTGAAATCGTCCATTTCATCGTTCAGCAGCACGCCTGTCTTGGCCGCCGTGACCTTGGCACCAAACCAGTTGTTCAAGGTATAGGTGACAGCAACCGCGTTGCCATCCTTATCGACGATGGAGTAGTGCGTGGTATTGCTGCCTTCGTGCGGTGCCACGCCAGGCTTGAGGTCTTTGGATACCCCCGCCTTGGCGGGGTCGATGGCCGCACGAATTTTCGCAGCGTAGCCTTTGTCAAGCAGTCGGTCCAGCGGGTTTTGCACGAAGTCAGGGTCACCCAGGTAACTGTTGCGGTCCACATAAGCGTGCCGCATGGCTTCAATCTGGTAGTGCACGGCCTGGGCTGAGCGAAATCCGAGTTCCTTGAGGGGGTAACCCTCGACGATATTCAAAATTTCGCAGATCACAACACCGCCCGAGCTGGGCGGTGGCGCCGACACGATGTGGTAGCCGCGGTAGTCGCACTCCACAGGTGCCATTTCCCGCACCGTGTACTGGTCCAGATCAGCTTGGGTGATGATGCCTTTGCCCGCCGTGCTGGCTGCCACCAAGGCACTGCCCACCGCGCCTTTGTAGAAGCCATCCGCGCCGCGCTGGCTGATCAATCGCAAGGTTTTTGCCAGGTCCTTCTGCACCAGTTTTTGGCCGGGCTTGAAAGGCTCGCCGTGGTTAAGAAAAATGGCCGCCGATGGCGCGTCTTTGCGGAAATCGTCCGTGCTTGTCAGCAGCATGTCCACGTCACCTTCGCTCAGCACAAAGCCGCGATCTGCTAACTGGATCGCCGGGGCGATCAGCGCGGCGCGCGCCTGGGTGCCGTATTTGGCCCGCGCCATTTCCAGTCCAGCGACTGAGCCCGGCACGCCGACCGCCAGATAGCCATGGGTGCTCAAGCCATTGATGACATTGCCGTTCTGGTCCAGATACATCGTGGCCGTTGCGGCAAGCGGGGCCTTTTCGCGAAAATCCAGAAAGGTTTTGCGGCCATCGGCGAGTAGCAGCGTCATGAAGCCACCACCGCCCAGGTTGCCCGCCGCCGGATACACCACGGCCAGTGCGTAACCGACGGCGACGGCCGCATCGATGGCGTTGCCGCCCTTCTTCAGAACCTCGACGCCGACCTTGGTAGCCAGTTGTTGCGCCGAGACGACCATGCCGTGTTCCGCCGCGACGGGCGCGATCGACGCCGCCTGGCTAGTGCTGCAATAGAGTGCCGCAATCGCCGCCATCAGGGTCAGGCGGAAGGACTGGCTGTGCATGATAACGTTCGGGCCTACAACCCGAGTGTCACGGCTTCACACAGTCCGCGTAGTAGTGGGTTCGGCCGTCGGCGCCCTCTTCTTCCACCAGGCCGTGGATGTCACTCTCGAAACCCGGGCACTGCGAATTGAACTCGCGTGAGAATTTGAGGTAGTCCACAATCTTTCTGTTGAACACTTCACCCGGAATCAACAGTGGAATGCCGGGCGGGTAAGGCGTCACCAGTCCGACCGTGATGCGGCCTTCAAGATGATCAATCTCCACGCGCTCGGTTTTGCGCAGCGCGATATGGGCATAGGCGTCACTGGGCTTCATGGCCGGCATCAGGTCGCTCAGGTACATGTCGGTGGTCAGACGCGCAATGTCATATTTGGCGTAGAGCTGGTGAATGTGCTGGCACAAGTCCGCCAAGCCCATGGTTTCGTATTTGGGGTG
>NZ_DHXT01000211.1:9659-13120 GCF_002413825.1 Rhodoferax sp. UBA5149 | reverse complement strand
TCGTCCTTGAACTGCTGCAAGGCCGTCAGCATGCTGTTCCAGCGGCCCTTGGTGATGCCGATGGTGAACATGATGAAGAAGCTGTACAGCCCGGTTTTCTCAACCACCACACCATGCTCGGCCAGGAACTTGGTCACGATGCTGGCGGGAATGCCGGTCTTGGCAAACTTGCCGTTCAAGTCCATGCCCGGCGTCACGATGGTCGACTTGATCGGGTCGAGCATATTGAATCCTGTCGCCATCTTGCCGAAACCGTGCCAGTTCACACCGGCCTTGGCTTTGGCGGATTCGCCTTTGATGACCCAGGCGTCGGCGCGGCCTATGCCCTCGTCCACCAGCTTGTCGGGGCCCCACACCTTGAACCACCAGTCGTCGCCGTATTCTTCATCGATCTTGCGCATGGCCCGGCGGAAATCCAGCGCCTCGGCAATGCTTTCCTCCACCAGCGCGGTGCCACCGGGCGGCTCCATCATGGCGGCCGCCACGTCGCAGCTGGCGATGATGCTGTACTGCGGGCTGGTGCTGGAGTGCATCAAATACGCATCGTTGAACAGGTGCTTGTCCAGCTTGACGGTTTGCGAATCCTGCACCAGCACCTGGCTGGCCTGGCTGATGCCGGCCAGCAGTTTGTGAATCGATTGCGTGGCGTAGACCATGGCGTGTTTGGGGCGCGCACGTTTTTTTCCCATGGAATGGTAGGTGCCGTAAAACGGGTGAAACGCCGCGTGCGGCAGCCAGGCTTCATCAAAGTGGATGTTCTCCACATAGCCGTCCAGCATGCCTTTGACGGTTTCGGTGTTGTACAGCACGCCATCGTAGGTGGATTGCGTCAACGTCAACACGCGAGGCTTGATTTTGCTGGCATCCACGTCGTGCAGATGGGTGCGAATCAAGGGGTTGGCCTTGATTTTTTCCTTGATGGCGGCGGGTTCGAACTCGCTTTTGGGGATCGGGCCGATGATGCCAAAATGATTGCGCGTGGGTTTCAAAAACACCGGGATTGCCCCGGTCATGATGATGGCGTGCAGGATGGACACGTGGCAATTGCGGTCAACCACCACCACGTCATTGGGTGCGACCGTGTGGTGCCACACCATCTTGTTGCTGGTGCTGGTGCCATTGGTCACGAAAAAGCAGTGGTCCGCATTGAAGATACGCGCCGCATTGCGCTCGCTCTTGCCAATGGCGCCGTCATGGTCCAGCAGTTGACCGAGCTCTTCCACGGCATTGCAGACGTCAGCGCGCAGCATGTTTTCACCATAAAACTGGTGGTACATCTGCCCCACCGGACTTTTCAGAAAGGCGACGCCGCCTGAATGCCCGGGACAGTGCCATGAATAGGACCCATTCTCCGCATAGTCCAGCAAGGCCTTGAAGAAGGGCGGTTGCACACCTTCCAGGTAGCTTTTGGCTTCGCGAATGATGTGGCGCGCCACGAATTCGGGCGTGTCCTCAAACATGTGAATGAAGCCATGCAGCTCGCGCAGGATGTCGTTCGGAAGATGGCGTGAGGTTTTGGTTTCGCCATAGATGTAAATCGGCACATCGAGATTCTTGCGGCGTACTTCTTCAATGAAATGGCGCAGGTCCAATACCGCGGGATCCAGATCAGGGCCGGGGGTGAACTCTTCATCGTCAATCGACAAAATAAACGCGCTGGCGCGACTTTGTTGCTGCGCGAACTGGCTCAGATCGCCGTAGCTGGTGACACCCAGCACTTCAAAGCCTTCCGACTCGATCGCCTGGGCCAGCGCCCGAATACCCAGACCCGAGGTATTTTCCGAGCGGAAATCTTCGTCGATGATGATAATGGGAAAGCGAAATTTCATGGAGAACTCCAGCCAGGCACGGGAAAAATAAGAAACAGGCGCGAAGTGTAAGGACTTATTAAGTCAGGTCTCTCGCGAGCGCTGTCTTTTGCCTCAAAATGTGGCGATATCAACACAATGAGGGCGATATGGCTGACTCAACGATCTGGTGGGTGCTGGCCGGTGCGGGCATCGCGGTCGAATTGCTGACCGGGACATTTTATTTGCTGATGCTGTCCATCGGGCTGGTCGCGGCCGCCGTCGCGGCCCATCTGGGAGCCACTACCCCGGTTCAGTTGGTGATGGCAGCCGTCGTTGGCGGTGGTTCCGTCGTGGCGTGGCGCCGCTACAAACAAAAGACACCGTCCGCCCTGACCGCCAGTGCCAATCCCGATGTCAACATGGATGTCGGTGAGACGGTTCAGGTCGAAGCCTGGGCTGCGGATGGCACCAGCTCGGTGAAGTACCGCGGCGCGAATTGGCAGGTGGCGCTAGTGGCGGGTGCCACGCCGTTGCCTGGACTCCACAGCATTGTGGAAGTCGTCGGCAGCCGACTGGTTGTCAAGAAATTGTGAGAATTTGCCCCGAATGGGCGATGTAGATTAACTGGAGAAATTGATGGAAATTGCAATTATTTTGTTCGTGGTCGCGGCTGTGTTCATCACGCAGTCGATCAAAGTCGTGCCGCAGCAGCACGCCTGGGTCGTCGAGCGCCTCGGAAAATACAACGGCACCCTGACGCCGGGCTTGAGTTTCTTGATGCCTTTCGTGGACAAGGTCGCCTACAAGCACGTGCTCAAGGAAATCCCTCTGGATATTGCCAGCCAGGTCTGCATCACCCGCGACAACACGCAGTTGCAGGTGGACGGCATCCTGTATTTTCAGGTGACCGATGCGATGCGGGCGAGCTATGGCTCCAGCAACTACATCACGGCCATTTCCCAGCTGGCGCAAACCTCGCTGCGCTCCGTCATCGGCAAGCTGGAGCTGGACAAAACGTTTGAAGAGCGCGACATCATCAACGCCCAGGTGGTGCAGGCGATTGACGAAGCCGCCTTGAACTGGGGTGTCAAGGTACTGCGCTATGAGATCAAGGATCTGACACCACCCAAAGAGATACTGCACGCGATGCAGCAGCAAATCACAGCCGAGCGCGAAAAACGCGCCTTGATTGCCGCGTCAGAAGGTCGTCGCCAGGAACAAATCAATATCGCCACGGGGGAACGCGAGGCCTTCATCGCGCGCTCCGAGGGCGAGAAGCAAGCCGTGATCAACAAGGCCCAGGGTGACGCCCAATCGATTCTGGCCGTCGCCGAGGCAACTGGCCAGGCCATTGAGCGCATTGCAGCGGCCATTCGCCAGCCTGGTGGCGCCGAAGCCGTGCAACTCAAAGTCGCCGAAAAAGCCGTGGACGCCTATTCCAAAGTGGCTGCGGATGCCAGCACGACCCTCATCGTGCCGAGCAATATGACCGAGGTGTCAGCGCTGATTTCATCGGCCATGAAGATGGTGCAAGCGCAGCGAGGGTAGCCCCCAAGCTTCTGAAAACAAAAAACCCGCAGCTCTCTTGAAGAAAACTGCGGGATCTCGTATGTCTGCGGATGATTCAAGACATGTAACTGGCGGAGCAGGCGGGATTCGAACCCGCGGAGG
>NZ_DHXT01000211.1:5770-9458 GCF_002413825.1 Rhodoferax sp. UBA5149 | reverse complement strand
GCGGGATTCGAACCCGCGGAGGGTTTGACCCCTCGTACGCTTTCCAGGCGTATGACTTAAACCGCTCATCCACCGCTCCAGCAACCCAGTAGTTTAACTGAGCCAAGAGCCGATTTCTGCCTCACAGGCCAAAGGGTCAAGAAAAAAGCCACGCGAAGGTGGCTTTTTAGCGGTGCAAAGAACTGGATCAGTTCAAGGCAATTTTCTTGTCACCCTTGTAGGTGTACAGGGTCATGGCGGGATTCTTCAATTCGCCGTTCGATTCAAACTGCACCTTGGTGGTGATGCCTTGGTAGTTCGTCGAACCAATGAATGACGTGTAGACCTTGGGATCTGCACTGCCCGCACGCTTCATGGCGTCAACCAACACATGAATCGCATCGTAGACGTAAGGGCTATAAAGCTGGAACTGGCCTGGGTACTTGGCGTCGTAACGCTTTTTCCAGGCAACGCCGCCTGGCATCTTTTCCAACGATGCACCACCTTCAGCGCAAATCACATTGTTCAATGTCTGGGCGCCGCCTGAGAGTTTGATGATTGCCTGGTCACAGACACCATCACCGCCAAAGAATTTCACATTGGTGAGTCCAAGCTGCTCCATTTGGCGCAGCATCGGACCCGCTTGCGGACTCATCCCACCGTAGAAAATACCATCAGGATTCTTCGACTTGGCGGACGTCAGGATGGACATGAAATCCACCGACTTGTCGGTGGTGAACTGCTCATCGACGATGGTGATGCCCTTGGCCGTTGCCATCTTCTTGAACACTTCAGCGACGCCCTGGCCGTAAGCGGTACGGTCATCAATCATGGCAATGCGCTTGAGTTTCAAAGCGTCAGCGGCAAAAAAGGCCAGACCGGCACCCAGTGCGTTGTCATTGGCCAGCAAGCGGAAGGTGGTTTTGTAACCGGGCTTCGTCAGATCGGGGTTGGTCGCCGACGGCGTAATCATCGGAATTCCGCAATCGTTGTAAATTTTGGAAGCGGGAATGGTGGTGCCAGAGTTCAGGTGACCAACCACACCAACGACTTTGGCGTCGCACAGCTTTTGCGCAACGGCTGCACCTTGCTTGGGATCTGCTGCGTCATCTTCAGCCACGAGTTCAAACTTGGCCTTCTTGCCACCGATCATCACGCCAGCGGCATTCAGATCTTCAATGGCCATCCGGGCACCATTCTCATTGTCTTTTCCGTAAGACGCCTGTGCGCCAGAAATCGGGGCCACGTGACCGATCTTGATGACCACGTCCTGCGCCATGGCCATGCCAGCGGCGGCGGCAATCGCGGCGGCAACGGTAATTTTCAATTTCATTTGCATAGACAACTCCAGATTTAAAAAAATTTGAATCTAACAGCTCCACAGCCGACACGATAATGTAATTCGTGGGTCACAAACAGAGGGACGACACCAAGCTGCCTGGTGCCACATTATTTCAACTTATGCTGATCTGACCGCGACGTCATCGCTTCAGACACGGCTTGGCGCACGACGAGTTCCAGTTCTTGCCGAAGGCGTGTACTCAGGGTCTGCAGTTGTTCACTCATCAGGGTTCGAAGCATGGCATCGGCTTCCTCACGCAGGCGGCGCTCCAGCACCAGATCCACCCGCGGCATCACGGACTGCACTATTTCTTCAAGATCGGGGATTGCCGTAGTCGACGCGCCGACCAAAACCCGTGGACGCACGACCTCGGTCAGTGTTGGCAAATAGCGGGGCAGATGACGCGGTGTCGTGCTCATCACTGAGAGGTTTTCAAAGTCAGATCGTGACGCGTGATGGCATAACCGCGATCGGCATAATGCTTCCAGCGGCTTCGCGCCAGCCGACGGTCGTCATCCTCCAGACCAACGATCTCAATCACCCGCTCAAAGCGCTCAAAATCGACGGGCACCAAAATGCCCAGATTGAGCAACACCTGCCGATGCGGCACGGACTGCGTCGACGTCGCCAGGATCACGGGAGAGGCCGCGACGACATAAGGTTCGCTCTCCAGATGACAGTGCGGCACAAAATCGACGGGCGAAAAAGTCCACAGCGCGGCATCAAGCTGCTTCAATATATCTGGCAAGCCCGTCACCACCAGCTTCGCTCCACTGCCCACGGCCTTGCGCAGCAGCCGACAGGCATAGGCCACCCGATCAGGCGCATTGAAATGAAAAGCCACCTCGGTCACGTGTAACGCCACTTATTTTGCCGAAGTCAGCAGGTAGTCCAGCAGCAGCGCGACCGGACGACCGGTAGCCCCTTTGGCGGCACCACTCTTCCAGGCCGTTCCGGCGATATCCAGATGAGCCCAAGGGAATTTGGCCGTGAAGCGCTGCAAAAATTTGGCCGCCGTGATGGCGCCCCCGGCGCGTCCGGCCACATTGGCCACATCGGCAAAACTGGTTTTAAGACCTTCCGCGTAATCGTCGTCCAGCGGCATGCGCCAGCAAAGATCAAGCGAAGATTCACCCGCCGACAACAGGGCCGAGGCCAGTTCATCGTCACCAGAGAAAAGACCGCTGCGCACACCACCCAAGGCCACCACGCAGGCGCCAGTCAGCGTGGCAACGTCCACCACGGCACGCGGTTTGAAACGTTCGGCGTAAGTTAAAGCATCGCACAGCACCAGACGCCCTTCAGCATCGGTATTGAGAATTTCAATGGTCTGGCCATTCATGCTGGTGACCACATCGCCCGGTTTGACGGCCCGGCCACTGAGCAGGTTTTCGCAGGTGGGAATCAAGCCGACCACATTAATATTGGGTTGTAACTCCGCCAAGGCTCGAAAAACGCCCAACACACTGGCGGCCCCTGACATATCAAACTTCATCTCGTCCATCTCGGCGGCGGGTTTGATGGAAATGCCACCGCTGTCAAAAGTGATGCCCTTGCCCACCAGCACCGTGGGCGACTCGGACTTCGCCGCGCCCTCATAACGCAACACAATGAAGCGCAAGGGTTCTTCAGAACCTTGGGCCACCGCCATGAAAGCGCCCATTGCCAGCTTGGCCACCTCTTTGGGGCCCAGCACTTCGCATTTGATATTCGGGAACTTGGCCAATGACCGTGCCGCCCCTGCCAACAGCGAGGGCGTGGCATGGTTTGCGGGACGATTGGCCCATTCCTTGGCGTACTCAATGCCCTTCACAGCCGCCACGGCCTGGTCAAACATGGGCTTGATCTTTGTCGGGCCGGGCAAGCCCATGACAACGCGCTGAATCGACCTGCCCTCGGGTTTTGATTTGGTGGTGGTATAGACATAACTGGTCTCGGCTGCCGCTATCACGGCGGCGCGGACTGTCTCTTCCTGGGGCAAGGTCGCAAAACAGATCACCAGCTTCTTGACGTTAGGCGCTTTGACCGCCGCGACGGCTGCACCCAGGGCCTGTCGCACCTCTTTGGCTGAACCCTCCCCGATGCCCGCCAGTACTGCGCGTGAACAGGCCACCCCGGCCGGGCGGTATAAAACCAGCAATTTTCCGGCTTTGGTTTCCAGGTCGCCGACCTTCAATGTGTGCGCGACAAGCGCCGATAAAACGTCTTTTCCGGGCTTGAAAGACTGGCTCAGCAGGACAATCAGGGCGTCGCCTTTCTCATTGGCGGCGGCACTCAGGTCAAGGGTCTTGAGTTCAAAGTTCATAATTCAGGTTTTCCAATCAGTAACGGACAGCGCTCGCATAGCGGCGGTCTGTCCCGCAAATT
>NZ_DHXT01000211.1:0-5581 GCF_002413825.1 Rhodoferax sp. UBA5149 | reverse complement strand
TATTCCATTCTTCCATTCGCAAGGAGTTGGCGCGCAGTTTTGGCGCTACGCTGATCGTGCTGGCAACGGTTGTCATGACCATGACACTGATACGCACGCTCGGCCAGGCCTCGCGCGGCAGCTTCAACCCCTCTGACGTGATATTGGTCATGGGCTACATCGTGCTCGCCTACATGCCGACCATTCTGACCATGAGTCTGTTCATCTCGATCATCGCCACCTTGTCACGCATGTACCGCGACAGCGAGATGGTGATCTGGTTCACCAGTGGACGGGGCTTGTCGTCCTTGCTCGGCCCCCTGTTCCGGTTTGCCTGGCCCGTGTTGCTGGTGGTGATGGCGCTGGCACTGCTGGTGCTGCCCTGGTCCAACCTGCAAATTGAAAACATGAAGGACCAGTACGAGAAGCGGGGTGATATTGAACGTATTGAACCCGGGCAGTTTCAGGAGTCAGCCGGAGGGAAACGGGTATTTTTTGTGGAGAAAAACGCCTCCGGCCAGCAATCGGGCTCCAACGTCTTTATTGCCACCACCGAATATGGCAAGGAGACCATCACCTCCGCCCGCAGCGGGCGCATCCAGCGTGTCGGACAAGACCGGTTCTTGATGCTCGGCAACGGACAGCGGCTGGAGAGCGTGATTGGCAAGTCTGACCTGAAAATCAGCGAGTTTGAAGAATACGGCACCAAGGTCGGCGTGGACGTTCTCGGCGGCACAGATTACGTCCCCACCAACACCCGCCCCACACTCGCATTGCTGAGCAACCTGACGCTGCCGAATTTGGCCGAATTGTCATGGCGCATCGGATTGATTCTGGCGGCCATCAATTTTGTAATCATCGGCATCGCAGTTTCGAGCGTCAACCCCCGTGTCGGGCGCAGTGCCAACCTGATTTTCGCCATGTTTGCTTTCGTGATGTATTACAACCTGTTGAACCTGGGCCAGAGCTGGATTGCCTCCGGCAAATTCACATTCAGCGGATTTTTGCTGGTACTGCATGGCGGCGCGCTGCTGCTAGGAACCTTCTGGCTGGCCAAGGGGCATAACAACTGGCGCTGGCGCACCTTGCTGCGCCCAGCTAACTTATTTTTGCGGAAGTCACCGACTTGAAAACGATCCGACGCCTGATCTACGGCGAGGTGCTGTATGCGGTGATGTTTGTCACCCTCGCCTTTCTCTCCCTGTTTTTCTTTTTTGATTTGGTGGAGGAAATCCAGTCCATCGGAGGCCATGCGGCGGCCGGTTACGGCCTGGTCCATGCCCTGACCTATGTGGCGCTGATGATTCCGAGTCACCTCTATGAGTTGCTGCCGATCGCCGTTCTGATCGGCACTATTTTTGTCATGGCGGGTTTTGCGCAAAGTTCGGAATTCACCATTTTGCGAACCAGCGGGCTGGGCCCGTGGCGCGCCCTGAGAACACTGCTGATGCTGGGTTTGGGCTTTGTCTTGTTGACCTTTGCCATCGGCGATTACGTCTCACCCGTCGCCGACCGCACCGGACAGCTCCTGAAGGCCCGCTACCAGGGGCGCATCACGGTCGGTCAGACTGGCGCCTGGTTGAAAGAAAAGCAGCGCTATGCGCAGTACGCGGTCAACGTCAACTCGCTGGAGTCGGATGGCAGCATGCGCGAGGTACGCATCTTCGAATTCGATAACCAGGGCTTCCTGATGTCCATGGTGCACGCACAAACCGCCACCTATGGAAGTGATGACGCCTGGGCCCTGAAGCAGGTGGACCGGACCGAGTTCCCGGAACGGGGTACCGATACCGCGCGAATCGAACGTACACACATGGACAGTTTTCGCTGGCCGAACCAGATCAGCTCGGAGATGGTGTCGGCGGCCCTGCTCAAGCCCGAACGCATGAGCACGATTGACTTGTTTGAGTACATCCGGCACCTGGATGTCAATGGACAGAGCGCGCAGCGCTACGAGATCGAGTTCTGGAAGAAAGTTTTTTACCCCTTGAGTTGCCTGGTCATGGTGGTGCTGGCCCTGCCCTTTGCCTACCTGCACTTCCGCTCGGGCGGGATTGCGACCTATGTGTTCGGCGGGGTGATGGCGGGCATCAGTTTCTTCCTGCTGAATAACGTCTTTGGCTACATTGGCAACCTGCAGAGCTGGCAGCCCTGGCTGACCGCGGCACTGCCGGGCATGATTTATTCACTGCTTTCCCTGACGGCGTTCGGCTGGCTGGTCCTGCGGCGATAGCGAAGTGATGATGCAAACTGATACGGCGCGTGGCACGATTTTGCTGGCCCATGGCTCGCGCGATCCCTTGTGGCGAAAACCCATTGAGGCGGTGGCCAGCCAAATCCGGGAAATCGCCCCTGAAGTTCAGGTGCGCTGCGCTTACCTGGAACTCAGCACGCCCGACCTGCCCACCAGCGCCGCCGAATTGGCGGTCCTGGGTGTCACCGCCATAACGGTGGTGCCCCTGTTTTTGGGCGTGGGCCGACACGCACGGGAAGACCTGCCACGCCTGATGGTCACCTTACAGGCCAGCCATCCACAGGTCGTGTTCAGTCTGAGACCTGCTATCGGTGAAGAGGCGCAAATCATCGAGCTCATGGCCCGAATTGCGCTGTCCTGAAGAATTTTTACGGCTTGCATATGTAGCTGGGGCATAATTAATTTCATTGTTAGTTGAAATTTGATATGAACCTACATCAATTCCGTTTTGTTCAAGAAGCCGTCAGGCGCAATCTCAACCTGACTGAAGCGGCCAAGGCCCTGCACACCTCGCAACCGGGCGTCTCCAAAGCCATCATCGAGCTGGAGGAAGAGCTCGGCATCGAAATTTTTGCGCGCCATGGCAAACGCCTCAAACGGGTCACCGAGCCGGGCCAGCATGTGCTCAAAAGCATTGAGCTCATCATGCGCGAGGTCGGCAACCTCAAACGCATTGGTGAGCAGTACAGCGCCGAAGACAGCGGCACGCTGTCGATCGCCACCACCCACACGCAAGCGCGCTATGTGTTGCCGGAGCCCGTGGCCAAGCTGCGCCAAGCCTACCCCAAGGTCAACGTCAGCCTGCACCAGGGTTCGCCGGGCCAGGTGGCCCAAATGTTGATCGACGAAGTGGCGGAGATCGGCATTGCCACCGAATCCCTGACCGGCTATTCAGAACTGGTGACTTTGCCGTGCTACGAGTGGCAGCATGTGCTGGTGCTGCCGGTGGGCCACCCCTTGGCCCTGAAGGAACATCTGACGCTGGAAGACATCGCCCACGAGCCCCTGATTACCTACCACCCGTCTTACACCGGCCGCACCAAGATTGACCATGCGTTTGCCGCGCGCAAACTGGAGCCCCGCATCGCGCTCGAAGCGATTGATTCGGACGTGATCAAGACCTACGTCCGGCTCGGTCTGGGCGTCGGCATTGCCGCTGAAATGGCGGTGCGCGACGTCGTGGCGGAGGGCGCCAAAAGCGATCTGGTGGTACGTCCGGCCGGGCTGTTGTTTGGCCAGAATGTGACCCGGGTCGCCTTCAAACGCGGCGCCTACCTGCGCAATTTTGTCTACAAGTTTGCCGAGTTGTTGAGTGACCGCCTGGACCGCAATTTGGTCGCCCGCGCGATGACCGGGCATGTGGACGACTATGAACTGTGAGAATTTTTGGATGCTCAATGTCACTTTGACGTACCTGTGGTTGCTATAAAAACAGTAGCTGCTCACGCATAAAGAACGCGGGCTAGAGCCCAATAAGATTCACGAATCCAAAACCAGACCGCAACATGCCTCTCGACTGGAAAGAAATCGCCAACCGTGCCCGTGCCTTTTCCAAAGACTGGAAACACGTCGAGCGCGAAGACGCCGATGCCAAGAGCTTTTGGGATGAGTTTTTCGAGGTGTTCGGCATCAAACGCCGCAAGGTCGCCACGTTTGAGAAGCGCGTCAAGAAAATTGACCACAAAGACGGCTACATCGACCTGCTGTGGAAAGGCACCCTGCTCATTGAGCACAAAAGCCGTGGCAAGGACTTGGTCAAAGCCTTCAAACAAGCCAAGGACTACTTCCCCGGCCTCAAAGCCGATGAAGAACCGCGCTACATCCTGCTGTGCGACTTCTGGCACTTTGAGCTGCATGACCTTGACGAAGATAAAGTCCACCGCTTCACGCTGCCCGAGCTGGACAAGCATCTGCGGCTTTTCTATTTCATTGCAGGCTACCGCAAGCAGCGCATCCGGGTCGAAGAGGCCATCAACCGCGTGGCGGTGGACGCGCTGGGCGAGCTACACGACGCACTGAAGCAGGACGGCTACAGCGGTCACCATCTGGAGGTATTCCTGGTGCGGCTGCTGTTTTGCCTGTTTGCCGATGACACCGGCATCTTTCAGCCCAAGGACAGCTTCCACGACCTGATTGACTTCCACACCCATGAGGACGGCTCCAACGTCGGCGCGGTGCTTGACACCCTGTTCGTGACGCTCAACAAAGACACGCCAGCGCGCCAGAGCGCGCTGGCCGAACAGTTTGCCTTGTTCCCCTACATCAATGGCCGTCTGTTTGAAGAACGCATTGACCCGCCTTCTTTCACCGCCGCCATGCGCAAGCAGCTCATCACCCTGTGCCAACGCAACTGGGGCAACATCTCGCCCGCCATCTTTGGCGCCATGTTCCAGCGCGTGATTGAGTTGGACGCCGCTGAGCGCCGCCGCGAACTGGGCGCGCACTACACCAGTGAAACCAACATCCTCAAGCTGATCCAGCCGCTGTTTTTGGACGAGCTACGCGCCGAGTTTGAAAAGATCAAAGGCGATGCGACCCGCCTGTTTGAGTTTCACAAAAAGCTGCAAACCCTCACTTTTCTTGACCCAGCCT
Organism: Rhodoferax sp. UBA5149; assembly: GCF_002413825.1. GTDB lineage: Bacteria > Pseudomonadota > Gammaproteobacteria > Burkholderiales > Burkholderiaceae_C > Rhodoferax. The sequence continues at coordinate 756 of NZ_DHXT01000211.1, read as the reverse complement.
GCGGCTGTGGCAACTTTTTGGTCGTGGCCTACCGCGAGTTGCGCAAGCTGGAGCTCGACGTGATGCGGTCGGCTAGCCACTTTGGCAGCCGCATCGGCCATGTATTTGACTTTCTCAAGGTCGATGTGGACCAGTTTTACGGCATCGAATACGAAGAATTTCCCGCGCAGGTGGCGCAAGTTGCCATGTGGCTCACCGACCATCAGATGAACGTGGAAGCGGGCACCGAGTTTGGCGAACCCATGCTGCGCGTGCCGCTTAAACGCAGCGCCCACATCCGCCACGGCAACGCCTTGCGCATTGACTGGGCCGACTTTGTGCCGCCAACCAAGCTCAACTACATCCTGGGCAACCCGCCGTTTGTGGGCAAGCAGCACCAGTCCGACGAGCAAAAAGAGGACATGGAAACGGTGTGCGCAGGGATGAAAGGCGCCGGGGTGCTGGACTACGTGGCAGGCTGGTACATCAAGGCGGCACGCTACATCACCACCGCGCCCGACAGCTTTGCCGGTATTGCCGCGAGTGCCAGCCGCGACCGCAAAAAATTCAAGGACGTGAAGTTTGGCGGTGCGCAGGCAGGCTTTGGCGACCTGTTTGCCGATGTGGACCGGGTGGAGACCCTGGCGCGGCGCAAAGTGCGCTGCGGTTTTGTCTCCACCAACAGCATCACGCAAGGCGAGCAGGTGGCGCCGTTATGGAGCTGGATGATTCAGGCTGGCATGCACATCCAGTTTGCGCACCGCACGTTTCAGTGGA
>NZ_DHXT01000011.1:30209-37194 GCF_002413825.1 Rhodoferax sp. UBA5149 | reverse complement strand
TGGCGTTCTGCCAGGTCCGCTTCTCTCAGCAGCCCGCCGGTTGCTGCGCTAAAGCCGGGGTAGAAGAAATGTTTGATCAGGCCCGCACCCGGCCCGGCCATCACGGGTGAAGGCAGTCCGTGGCTGCGTTCAGCGTAGCCCTCGGCGCTCAGGTACTCCAGGTTAATCCATATGCCTTTTAGGCCTCTAGCCCTCGTAGCTATTGCGTAAGCAGCTATAAATTCAGGAGCAATCTCGCAGCCAAAGGCTTCTACCAAAATATCGCCGATCACCAAGTCATTGGTCTGGACAGGCTGTGTCCACGGCTTGACCTCTACTCCCGGCGTGCCGTCAGGGGCCATCCAGCGCAAAGCACGGGCGTCGTCCACCCACAAACGGACTCGCTCGCCCCGCGCGGCCAGGCCGACGGCGAGGCGCCAGCAGACACCGATGTCCCCGTAGTTGTCGATGACCCTGCAAAAGATGTCCCAAAGATTTCCGTTTTCTGTATTCACGCCGGAGATTGTCCACAATACGCAGCTATGCCAGTTTTGCCTGATTCCATCCCGCCTGAGCTTTCTGTGCCAGTTGAGCCGTCTTCACTGCCAGCGCACACGGAGCAACTGTTGAGTGACGTGGCGAGCCTGCCCGCACTGCCCGGTGTGTATCGCTATTTCGCCGCGGACGGTGCTGTGCTCTATGTGGGCAAGGCCATCAACCTGAAAAAGCGGGTGTCCAGCTATTTCCAGAAAAACCATGGTGGCACCCGCATTGGGCACATGGTGAGCAAGATTGTTCGCATGGAAACCACGGTGGTGCGCTCAGAAGCCGAGGCGCTGCTGCTGGAAAACAACCTCATCAAGACGCTCAATCCCAAGTACAACATCCTGTTTCGCGATGACAAGAGCTATCCCTACCTGAAGCTCACGGGGGTGAGCCCTGCTGTGAATCCGGGTTCGATCTCGGGTTTGAGTTTCTCCCGGGTGTCGTATTACCGGGGTGCGGTCGAAAAGAAACACCACTATTTCGGACCTTACCCCAGTGCCTGGGCGGTGAAAGAAGCGATTTTGTTGATGCAGAAGGTGTTTCACCTGCGCACCTGTGAAGACCCGGTCTTCAACAACCGCACGCGTCCCTGTCTGCTGTATCAGATCAAACGTTGCTCTGCACCGTGCGTGGGGCACATTTCCGCGCAGGACTATGCGCAGGATGTGGCCAATGCCGAGCGGTTTTTGCGCGGCGATGCCAGGCAGGTGATGGACGTGCTGGAGGCCCGCATGATGGCGCACGCGCAAGCGCTGGAGTACGAGCAGGCAGCAGAACTGCGCAACCAGGTCGCGGCACTGTCCAATGTGCTGCATCAGCAGTCGGTCGACAATGTGTCGGACCGGGATGTGGACATTCTGGCCGTCAAGGTGCAGGGCGGTCGTGCCTGTGTCAACCTAGCCATGGTGCGTGGCGGACGCCACCTCGGCGATCGGCCCTATTTCCCGGTTCACGTGGAAGATGCGGCGGGGGTCTACAGCGACGACGAGGACGACGGCGACGGCGGCGACGTGGCCGCAGCGCCCAAGCAGTCTGTCGAGGCCCAGGTGCTGGAAGCTTTTGTGGCGCAGCATTACCTGAATGTCCCGATTCCCCCCTCGCTGGTGGTTAGTGAGCCGGTGGATAAAAACCTGCTCAAGGCCCTGTCGATCCAGTCCGGCGTCAAGGTAAGCGCCGTGCACCAGCCGCGCGAACAGCGCCGTCAATGGCTGGAAATGGCGCAAACCAATGCCAGCCTGCAACTGGCCCGTTTGCTGGCCGAAGAGGGCTCGCAGCAGGCGCGCACCCGGGCACTGGCCGACGCGCTCGATCTGGCGCTGGACAATCTGGACGAACTGCGGGTCGAGTGTTTTGACGTCTCCCACACGGCGGGCGAGGCCACCCAGGCTTCGTGTGTGGTGTTTCATCACCACCAAATGCAAAACGCCGAGTACCGCCGCTACGGTATCGACGGCATCACACCGGGTGACGATTACGCGGCCATGCGTCAGGTGCTGCTGCGGCGCTACGGCAAACTGGCCGAGACCTTGCAGGAAGCGAAGAAAACAGGGCAAACGCCGGCCGGAACCGGCCGCTTGCCTGACCTGGTGCTGGTGGACGGCGGCAAGGGTCAGGTATCGATGGCGCGCGAGGTGTTTGAACAACTGGGGCTGGACCTGTCGCTGATCGTGGGGGTCGAGAAGGGGGAAGGGCGCAAGGTCGGGCTGGAAGAGTTGGTGTTTGCCGATGGCCGCGACAAGGTCTATCTGGGCAAAGACTCGGCGGCCCTGATGCTGGTGGCCCAGATTCGTGATGAAGCGCACCGTTTTGCCATCACGGGCATGCGCGCCAAGCGGGCCAAGGTCCGCATGGATGGTGGCAAACTGGAGGAAATTCCAGGTATCGGACCCAAGCGACGCGCCAAGTTGTTGCAGCGCTTCGGTGGCGTGCGCGGTGTGGCGCTGGCGGGCGTCGAAGATATCGCCACCGTGGAGGGCATCTCGCGAGAGCTGGCCGAAGAAATTTACCGTGCCCTGCACTGATCAGGGTCAGTCAAAACGCCGTCAAGCCGTGCCACAATCAAACCATGTTCTTTACCATTCCGACCATCATGACTTGGGCTCGCATCGCCGCGATACCATTGATCGTAGGGGTCTTTTACCTGCCCATTGATCCTGCCACTCGCAATTTGGCGGCGACGGTGCTGTTTGTGGTGTCTGCGGCCACCGACTGGCTGGATGGTTATCTGGCGCGCCGACTCAATCAGGTCTCTTCCTTTGGCGCGTTCCTGGACCCGGTGGCTGACAAGATACTGGTCTGTGCCAGCGTGCTGGTTCTGGTGCATCTGGGCCGTGCCGACGTTTTTGTCGCACTCATCATCATTGGTCGTGAAATCGCGATTTCCGCGCTGCGTGAATGGATGGCCCAGATCGGTGCCTCCAAGAGTGTGGCGGTTCACATGATCGGCAAGCTGAAAACTGTAGTGCAAATGGTGGCGATTCCGTTCTTGCTGTTTGATGGCCTGTTGCTGGGCGTCATCAACACCCACTTGTGGGGTGTCTGGCTGATCTGGATTGCCGCGGTCATGACGGTCTGGTCCATGGTGTATTACCTGCAGAAGGCGCTGCCTGAAATCCGGGCGCGCGCGAGGTGACTGCGCGCGTCGCGTTGGTGGTTCATCAACCCAGGGCTGCGTAATGTCAGCGCCTCATCCTTGCCGCTATTGCTTAGCAACCGATTCAAGAGGAACCCGCCATGAGCAAAAGAAGGATTGCCGTCATCGCCGGTGACGGCATTGGCAAGGAAGTCATGCCCGAAGGCATCCGGGTGCTGGAGGCGGCGGCGGTCAAGTTCGGGATCGATCTGCAGTTCGACCACTTTGATTTTTCCAGCTGGGACTACTTTGAAAAGCACGGCAAGATGTTGCCCGACAACTGGAAGGACCAAATTGGTGGCCACGACGCGATCTACTTTGGTGCGGTCGGCTGGCCCGAGAAAATCCTGGACCATGTTTCGCTCTGGGGTTCGCTGCTGCTGTTTCGTCGCGAGTTTGACCAGTACGTGAACCTGCGGCCCGCGCGTCTGATGCCGGGCATCATCGCGCCTGTGGTGCGGCGTGACGGCAGTCGGCGCGAGCCCGGTGAAATCGACATGTACATCGTGCGCGAAAACACCGAAGGCGAATACTCCAGCATTGGCGGGCGCATGTACACCGGCACCGAGCGGGAAATCGTGATGCAGGAAACCGTGATGTCCCGCATTGGTGTGGATCGTGTTTTGAAGTTCGCGTTCGAGTTGGCCCAGTCGCGTCCCAAAAAGCATTTGACGAGCGCCACCAAATCCAATGGCATAGCGATCACGATGCCCTACTGGGATGAGCGCGTGGTTGAAATGGCGAAGCGCTATCCTGGCATTACGCTCGACAAATTCCACATCGACATCCTGACGGCGCACTTTGTGCAGCGCCCTGATTTTTTTGATGTCGTGGTGGCGAGCAATCTCTTTGGCGATATCCTGAGTGACCTGGGTCCGGCCTGCACCGGCACGATTGGCATAGCGCCGAGTGCCAATCTGAATCCCGAGCGCAAATTTCCCTCGCTCTTTGAACCGGTGCACGGCTCCGCTCCAGACATTGCCGGCCAAGGCATTGCCAACCCGATTGGCCAGATCTGGTGCGGCGCCATGATGCTGGATTTTTTGGGGCACAGGCAGGCGCATGACGCGATCCTGAAGGCCATTGAAAAAGTGCTTGATCCCCAAAGCGGTGCGCCGCGCACGCCGGATCTGGGCGGTTCGGCGAGCACAAAGGACGTCGGAATTTCCATTGCCGGAGCGCTTTGATCGGTCACGGATTTCCAAGCAGTTGGGTTTTATTGACTTATTCCAAGTATCGATCTGCAATGCGCCGGTGCAAACGGGAAAACCGACTAGAATTCGCGACCGCACTGTCATAAAGTTGCATGCCGTGTTGGCACGGTGAGAGTCCGTCGCTTCAGTCACATGATGCAAGACAGCGGCAAGATTTTTGAAGAGACAATTCGATTAACTCTGTTTCCATATGAGGGGTTCTTTGTGAATAAAACCGAACTGATTGAGTACATTGCCATACACGCCGATATTTCCAAGGCGGCGGCTACACGGGCGCTGGAGTCCACCATTGGCGCCGTCAAAACCACACTTAAAAAAGGCGGCTCTGTGTCGCTGGTGGGTTTTGGTACATTTGCTGTTGGCAAACGTGCTGCGCGGGTGGGCCGAAATCCCCGTACTGGCGATGCGATTAAAATAAAAGCTGCCAAGGTGCCAAAATTTCGTCCGGGCAAAGCATTGAAGGATGCTTTGAACTGATCGCTGGTTGAGGTGGGGTGCTTAGCTCAGTTGGTAGAGCGGCGCCCTTACAAGGCGTAGGTCGGCGGTTCGAGCCCGTCAGCACCCACCACCCAGGCAAAGGCGAACAAAATGTTCGCCTTTTTTTGTTTTTCTACTGGAGAATTTGCGCATGTTTGATTTTGTCCGAAAACACACGAAGGTCATGATGTTCGTGATGTTTTTACTGATCATCCCTTCATTTGTGCTGTTCGGCATTGATGGCTACAACCGCTTTCGTGAGAAAGGCGAGGCCGTTGCCCGTGTGGGAGGTCATGACATTTCCCAAGGCGAATGGGATGCGGCGCACAAATCAGAATCGGATCGCATGCGCGCGTCCATGCCGAACCTGGATGCCAAGCTGCTGGATTCGCCGGAGGCCCGTTATGCCACGCTGGAGCGACTGGTTCGCGAGCGGGTGCTGGCCCAAGCGGCTGACAAATTCAAACTGACGACCAGCGATGCACGGCTGGCGCGCGAACTGCGGGAGGATCCCACCATTGCCTCCCTGCACCTGCCGAATGGCAAGCTGGATATGGACCGTTATCGTCAGTTGGCCGCCAGCCAGGGCCTGACACCGGAGGGGTTCGAAGCCCGCGTGCGCCGCGACCTGTCGGTTCGGCAGGTGGAAGCTGGCGTGACAAGCACTGGCTTTTCTGCTGCGGCTGTCGCCGATGTGTCATTGAATGCTTTTTTCGAGAAGCGGGAAGTGCAGATCGCCAGTTTCGCCACGGCAGATTTCGCGTCTAAGGTCAATCCAACCGATGCCGAACTTGATGCGTTTTACAAGGCCAATCAGGCCCAGTTCCAGGCGCCCGAGCGAGCCAGCATTGAATACGTGGTGCTGGATCTGGATTCGGTTAAAAAAAGCATCTCCATCAGTGAGCCTGATCTCAAGTTGTATTACGACCAGAACGTGGCCCGTCTCAGTGGCGTTGAGGAGCGGCGTGCGAGCCACATTCTGATCAATGCGGCCAAGGGTGCTCCCGCAGCCGATCGGCAGAAAGCCAAAGCCCGGGCAGACGAGTTGTTGCAGGCGGTGCGCAAATCGCCCGACAGCTTTGCGGACCTTGCCAAGAAGAACTCGCAAGATGCCGGGTCCGCGGTCAACGGCGGCGATCTTGATTTCTTTGCGCGGGGTGCCATGGTCAAGCCGTTTGAAGACGCCGCTTTTGCCATGAAGAAAGGTGATATCAGCGAGGTGGTGGAGTCTGATTTTGGTTACCACATCATCAAGCTCACCGATATCAAAGCACCGAAGCAGCGCAGCTTCGAAGAGTTGCGCGCTGGTATCGAGGCCAGTCTGAAGACGCAGCAAGCTCAAGCCAAGTTTGCCGAAACTGCCGAGGCTTTTACCAATGGCGTGTATGAGCAGGCTGACAGCCTCAAGCCGGTTGCAGACAAATTGAAGCTTGAGGTCAAGACGGCGACCAACGTGATGCGCAAACCCGTTGCTGGCACACAGGGTGTGTTGGCCAATGCAAAATTTCTTGCTGCCATTTTTGGGACTGATTCAGTAGAGAAGAAGCGCAATACCGAAGCACTTGAAACGGCATCCAACCAGTTGACGGCAGGACGCATTACGCAATACACGCCAGCCCAAACCATGCCGTTTGCTGACGTGCGCAATGTTGTGCGTGAGCGTGTCGTTGCTGCCCGCGCTGCCGAACTTGCGAAGAAAGAGGGCATGGAGAAGCTGGCGGCCTGGAAGGCGGCACCGGCGTCCGCGGCCATGCCAACGGCTGTGGTCTTGTCGCGTGACCAGTCCCCCAATATCCCGCCGCAGGTTTTGGCGGCCGCGTTGCGTGCTGACGCGTCAGCCTTGCCCGTGTTTGCCGGTCTTGATTTAGGCGCCCAGGGCTATGCGGTGGTCAGGGTCAACAAGATCGTGCCGCGCCCGGCCGCTATTGAGGCAGTCGCCAAGCAGGAGCGCGCCCAGTACGCCCAGTGGTGGACCGGAGCCGAGAACCAGGCTTATTACGGCCTTCTCAAAGAGCGTTTCAAAGCCGAGATCATGGCGACGCGTCCGGTGCGAACTTCAATAGATTTGCCAATGACCGCCGTGAAGTAAACAGCAGCGGTTATAATAAAAATCTACGGTGGCTGTAGCTCAGTTGGT
>NZ_DHXT01000011.1:28494-29964 GCF_002413825.1 Rhodoferax sp. UBA5149 | reverse complement strand
GAGCCCCATCAGCCACCCCAAACCATAAAAAATGCCCACATCAAGTGGGCATTTTTTTGTCTGAAGGTCTGACGCTGATCCGGTCAGTTCACCATCACCAGTTTGCCCTTGACGCCTCTGGAGCCCATGTGGGCAAAGGCGGCCTTGAGTTCAGCCATGGGCATGGCGCGGTCAATCACGGGTTTGATCTTGCCCTGGCCGTACCACTGGGCCAATTCCGTCATCATGGCCGTGTTGGCTTTCGGTTCGCGCTTGGCGAAATCGCCCCAGAACACGCCCACGATGGAGGCGCCCTTAAGCAAGGCCAGATTGAAGGGCAGGGCGGGGATGGGGCCGGATGCAAAACCCACCACCAGATAGCGCCCGCGCCAGGCGATGGAGCGGAAAGCGGGCTCGGCGAAATCGCCACCAACAGGGTCATAGATAACGTCGGGGCCTTTGCCCCCGGTCAGTGTTTTGACCGCTTCGCGCAGATTCTCTTTGGTGTAGTTGATCGTGGCGTCGGCCCCGATGGATGTGCACAGCGCGCATTTTTCATCGGTCGAGGCGGCGGCGATGACCCGGGCCCCGCAAGCTTTGGCGATCTGTATGGCCGACGTGCCCACGCCGCCGGCGGCGCCCAGTACCAGCACGGTTTCACCGGCCTTGAGTTGAGCCCGGTCCACCAGTGCGTGGTGGGAAGTGGCGTAGATCATGATGAAGGCGGCAGCGTCGACAAAAGGAAAGTCGGCTGGCAGCGGCATGCACAGTGCGGCCGGTGCCAAAGTATGTGTGCCAAAGCCGCCGGTGCCTGACAGGCAGGCCACGTGCTGGCCCACTTTCAGATGCGTGACGCCGTCGCCCACCGCCTGAATGACGCCCGCATACTCGGAGCCGGGCACAAAGGGCAGGGCTGGCTTCATCTGGTATTTGTTCTGCACGATCAGCAGATCAGGAAAATTCAGGCTGGCCGCCTTGATTTCGATCAGCACCTCACCCGCCTTGGGTTGCGGCGTGGGTATTTCTTTCCAGTTCAGGGCGTCAACGCCCACGGGGTTTTCACAAAGCCAGGCATGCATAGGGGAATCTCCAAAAAAGTTGAGTGAATGATAGGGGCAAGCCGTTTGGAAAAATGTCCCACGCGTGACCTTTGTGGCGGGAGCGGTCCGCCACCTACAATTCATACCAACTCTGGTTGAACATGAAAATTCTTATTTCCAATGACGACGGGTATCAGGCGCCGGGCGTCGTGGCGCTGTATGAAGCGCTGAAAGAAGTGGCCGACGTCGAGGTGATCGCGCCGGAACTGAACAACAGCGCCAAATCGAACGCCTTGAGCCTGCATTCTCCGCTGTATGTCACGCACGCCAGCAATGGTTTTCGCTACATCAATGGCACGCCAGCGGACTGCGTGCATATTGCGCTGACCGGATTGCTGGGCTACCGACCTGACCTGGTGGTCTCGGGCATCAACAACGGTGCCAATATGGG
>NZ_DHXT01000011.1:4259-28181 GCF_002413825.1 Rhodoferax sp. UBA5149 | reverse complement strand
AAGGCGCGTGATCTGGTTTTGCAGATGTACAGTCAAAACCTGATTGGTAGCAGTCCCTGGTTGCTCAATGTCAACATCCCCAACTTGCCGTTTGCCGAGATGGGTCATGTGAAGTTGTGCCGGCTCGGGCGCCGACATGCGGCGGAGGCCGTGATTACCCAGCTCAGTCCGCGCGGTGAGACCATGTACTGGATCGGTGCGGCGGGCGCCATCAAGGATGACGCTGAAGGTACTGACTTTCACGCCACCAGCCACGGCCACATCTCGATCACGCCGCTGAAAGTGGATTTGACCGACCATGATCGCCTGGGCTATTGGGCCCAGACCGCCGCCAAGCTGGCGGATCCTGCGCAGCAGGTTCCGCCGCCAGGCATTCATCAGATCGCCCCGACATGACGCACGCATGAAAGAACGCCCGCCTTTTCCCGCCCGTCTTGATTTCTTGGCTGGCAAACCCAAGGGTAACCGGCCCGCGCCGGGCCACGCGCACAGTGCGCCAAGCCAGGTCGCCAAGCCGCTGGGCAGCGTGCTGTCGCAGGGGGTCGGGCTGGATTCCAGTGCGGTGCGCATGAACATGGTGAAGAAGCTTGCCGGGCAGGGTGTTACGGACGCGCTGGTGTTGTCGGCCATGGGGTCCATCGAGCGTCACCGCTTTGTCGACAGTGCCCTGGTCAATCAGGCCTATGAAGACACAAGTTTGCCGATCGGCCTGGGTCAGACCATCTCCAAACCCGGCGTTGTGGCCCGCATGGCTGAGCTCTTGCGCCAGGGTACTGCTGGCAAATTGGGGCGCGTGTTGGAGATCGGGACCGGATGTGGTTATCAGGCGGCCGTCTTGAGCCTGCTGGCGCACGAGGTCTACAGCATCGAACGCCTGCGCGGCCTGCACGACAAGGCGCGCGATAATCTGCGGCACTTGCGTCTGGCCAATCTGCATCTTCTGTTTGGCGACGGCATGGCGGGTTACGCCAAGGGCGCGCCTTATGTGGCCATCATCGCGGCCGCTGGCGGTGAGGCCGTGCCGCAGGCGTGGATCGATCAACTGGCGGTCGGTGGGCGGCTGGTGGCGCCGGTGTCGGCCGGCTCCACCGCTGCGGGGCAGCAAGCCTTGGTGGTGATCGATAAAACCCCGCAGGGCTTACGCCAGACCGTGCTTGAGGCGGTTCACTTTGTCCCTTTAAAATCGGGGGTCGCATGAAGGGATTTCGTATGTATGGTTTGAGTTCTCGCTTGGGTTCAGCTTTGGTGGTCGTGGTGGTTGGCGTGTTGCTGGGGGGGTGCGGCTCCAAGGTCATCAATCGCGCGCCGGTGGAAGACCGTGGCACCGGCATCGGCAGACCCGCGCCCGTGGCGATGGACCCCACCACACCGGCCGTCAAGCAACTGCCTGGATTTGAGAATGCGGGCAAGCCCGGCTATTACACGGTCAAGCCCGGTGACACCCTGATCCGGATCGGGCTGGACCACGGGCAATCGTCCAAGGACATTGCCCGCTGGAGTGCCCTGGACAACCCCAATCGTATTGAAATCGGCCAGGTGTTACGGGTGATGCCACCGACCGTCAGTGCCAGCAATGGGGTTGTGACGAAGCCGGTCACCTTGGCCAGCGCCACACCGATCGCGACCGCGCCTGCGTCGGCGGCCAGTGCGGACAAGCATGCGTCATCGGCTCCCCCCCCCAGTTCGACGCCTGCACCCGCGGCTACGGCCACGGCAGAAGATGAAATTGGCTGGATATGGCCGACCAACGGCGCCGTGCTGGCCGGGTTTGATGAGGTCAAGAACAAGGGCCTGGATATTGGCGGCGCGGCGGGCGACCCCGTGCTGGCGGCGGCGGACGGTCGCGTGGTGTATGTCGGGGCCGGATTGCGTGGCTATGGCAACCTGATCATCTTGAAGCACAACAACACTTACCTGACGGCTTATGCCCACAATCAGACCCTGCTGATCAAGGAAGATCAGTCGGTCCGCAAGGGCCAGAAGATTGCCGAGATGGGCAGCAGCGACGCGGATCGCGTCAAGCTGCATTTTGAAGTTCGCCGACATGGCAAGCCGGTCGACCCGGCGAAGTACCTGCCGGCCAGGTGATGGGAACATGCCGTGAAAAAACGTCCCGTGAATGGCCATGGCCCAGCCGCCAGACCCCCGACACGCGGTGCGTCAGATCATATAGAAAATTCGCCTATAGCCCCCGTCAATATTGCGTCACTAGCTACTGATTTTGTAGCAAATCAACTTCCCTCGGAGCTCATGCCGACGGCAGACATGGCGAACGAATCGGACGAATCCGGCGAGTCGGGCGACGCGCTGACCGTTTACCTGCGCAACGTGCGGCGCACCGAGCTGTTCACGGCCCAAGAAGAGTTCGAGTTCGCAACCAAGGCCCGCGCCGGCGACTTTGCTGCCCGCCAAAGCATGATTGAACACAATCTGCGGCTGGTGGTGAGTATCGCCAAGGCCTATCTGGGGCGCGGCGTGCCCTTGTCTGACTTGATCGAGGAAGGCAACCTGGGTCTCATGCATGCGATTGACAAGTTCGAGCCCGAGCGCGGATTCCGCTTCTCCACCTATGCCACCTGGTGGATTCGTCAGTCGGTCGAGCGTGCCCTGATCTACCAAGGCCGGGCGGTGCGTCTGCCGGTGAACGTGGTCCGGGAATTGCAGCAAGTGCTGCGCGCGCGCCGGACGCTGGAGAACGATGCCGTGTTCGTGGCGAGTCAGCCCGATGGCATTCGTGTGGAAAGTATTGCCGCTTTATTGGGCCGTGACACGGCCAGTGTGGCCGATTTGCTGGCCCTGTCCGAGCCGCCCAGATCGTTGGACGCCGCCATGGATCGGTCGGGCGCGGATCAGACGCTGGGGGACGCCCTGGTGGATGAACTCACGATGGACCCCTCGGGTGTGACCCAGGTTCATGAGGTGGCGCGCTTGCTGGAAGACTGGATTGGCACCTTGACCGAGCGGGAAAAAGAAGTTCTGGAAGGGCGATTTGGTTTGCATGACCGTGATCCCGAGACGCTGGAAGTGCTCAGTGCGCGTCTCGGGCTGACCCGCGAACGGGTGCGCCAGGTGCAGAACGAGGCATTGTCCAAACTCAAGCGCTATCTGGAGCGGCGCGGCATCACGCAGCAAGCCCTGCTTTGAAGGCCACCCCATTCGATAGCGATCGCGGCAAGCCGGAGGAGGGCCAGAAACCTTTCGGGGACAATACCGGCATGACTGACGAAATCAAAAAAACTGATAATTTTCCGCCCGACTGGCTTCTGGTTGAGTCGCTGGACCTGGAAGCGCAAGGGGTGGCGCACCGGGCAGATGGCAAGGTGGTGTTCATCAAGGGCGCCTTGCCGTTCGAATGGGTGAGCGCCAATGTGCACCGCAAGAAAAACAACTGGGAGCAGGGCGTGGTGACCGCGATTCACCGCGAGTCCTCGCAGCGTGTCACACCCGATTGCCCGCATTTTGGGCTGCATGAAGGCGCTTGTGGCGGCTGCAAGATGCAGCATCTGCACATCGGCGCCCAAGTAGCCGTCAAGCAGCGGGTGCTGGAAGACAACCTGTGGCATCTGGGCAAGGTCAAGGCCGACAATATTTTGCGGCCGATTGAAGGCCCGGCCTGGGGCTACCGTTACCGGGCGCGGATTTCGGTGCGGCATGTGCGCAAGAAGGGCACGGTGCTGGTCGGCTTTCATGAACGCAAAAGCGGCTATGTGGCCGACATGAAAGAGTGCCTCGTGCTGCCGCCCCATGTGAGCGACTTGCTGCTGCCCTTGCGCGCGCTCATTACCTCGATGGATGCGATGGAGACCATTCCACAGATCGAGCTGGCCTGTGGCGACACCGTGATCGCGCTGGTGCTGCGTCATATGGAGCCTCTGAGTGAGGGGGATCTGGGCTTGCTGCGTGAATTTGCGAAGCGCCATGCCGGGGTTCAGTGGTGGTTGCAGCCCAAGGGGCCAGAGACCGTGCATCTGCTCGATGAAGGGGGCGCGGAGCTGAGTTACGACCTGCCGGAGTTCGGCATCCATATGCCTTTCAAACCGACCGATTTCACGCAGGTCAACCCGCACATCAACCGGGTCCTGGTGTCGCGTTCCTTGCGACTGCTGGACGCACAAAAAGATGAACGGGTGATCGACTGGTTCTGTGGTTTGGGCAATTTCACATTGCCCATCGCGACGCAGGCGCGAGAGGTGCTGGGCGTGGAGGGCAGTGAGACGCTGGTGGCGCGATCACGCGAAAATTATATGAAAAACAAGGCGCTAGCTCCCGTCAATCATGCGCTAGCAGCTACTAATTTTGTAGCAAGAAACCTTTTTGAGATGACACCTGCTGTGCTGATTCAGGACGGGGTCGCTGACAAATGGCTGGTCGATCCGCCGCGTGAGGGCGCAATGGCCCTGGTCCAGGCGTTAGCGGACTTGCACCAGCAAAAGCTGGACCCCATCGCCAATCCACCGACGCCGGGCGCCGAGCACTGGACGCCGCCGAAACGGATTGTCTATGTGAGTTGCAACCCGTCCACGCTGGCGCGCGATGCCGATTTACTGGTGCATCAGGCGGGTTATCGATGTTCCGCTGCCGGCGTGGTCAACATGTTTCCTCACACGGCCCATGTGGAGAGCATGGCGGTGTTTGAACTGGAGGTTTGACCGCGCTACCTGCCGAGCGTCTGCAAAATCAGTGCGCGCCTGCCTTGACGACCGGCTTGTCGGTCGATTTGGGCCCGGCCTTGTCGGCGCTTTTCGGTTTGGTCTCGGACGGTTTTTCTTTGACGCCGGCCTTGGGCTTCTTGTCTTCCACGATTTCTTCTTCCGGCTCCGTGTTGTCCACGGTGGCGCGAATGCCCTCAATTTTGTTCTCGCGCATGTATTGGTCCATATCTTTCCAACCGGTGAACATGTCAGCCTTGGAAGCGCCCTCGTTGAGACTGTAGCAATCCTCGATGCTGCGCAATCCGTATCTGCAGCCACCACCAATGGCTTTGGCTTCAGCCTCGCGTTGTGCAATTTTCGGATCAGCCCCCATGCCGGGGATGTCGCAGCCAGCCAGCAGCAGAACGATAGCAGTGATGAGCAGGCGCAAGGTCATAGGATGAGGTAGAGGAATAACATTGTTATCGGCAAATTGTGCGGCGTATTGAGCGCTGTCCGCGGGAACAAAAAAAGACCCCGAAGGGTCTTTTTTTCAGCAGGTGCTAAAGTAATTCAATCGCGCTCACCGCCAGCAATGCCAAGCAGGGCCAGCAGGGCCTGGAACACATTGATGATGTCCAGATACAAGGCCAGCGTGGCGCTGATGTAGTTGGTTTCGCCGCCGTCCACGATGCGCTTCAGGTCATAGAGCATGTAAGCGCTGAAAATGCCGATAACCGCCACCGAGATAGCCATCATGGCCGCAGTCGAGCCGACAAACACGTTGATGATGCCGCCGACCATCACCGCCACGGCGCCCACGAAGAGCCATTTGCCCATGCCGGAGAGGTCGCGCTTGATGACGCTGGACAGGCTGGCCATCACAAAAAACACGCCGGCCGTGCCACCAAAGGCGGTCATGATCAAGTCAGGACCGTTTTTGAAGCCCAGCACCATGGTAATCATGCGCGACAGCATTAAGCCCATGAAGAAGGTGAATCCCAGCAGCACCGGCACACCGCTGGCCGAATTCTTGGTTTTCTCAATGGCGTACATAAAGCCGAAGGCGCCACCCAGAAAGACGATCATGCCCAAACCACCGCCCAAATAGCGGGTGATGCCGGTGGCCACGCCCAGCCACGCGCCCAACACGGTTGGCACCAGACTCAAAGCCAGCAGCCAATAGGTGTTGCGCAGTACTTTGTTGCGCTGCTCAGCCGACGCAACATAGCCGTAGCCGCGGTCAATGGATTGAATGTTGTCAGTCATAGTCAAACTCCTAAATCAGTTGAGGACAGCGCTTGTCGCCAGACGACTGCGAACTGCCCCACAAGGTCCCACGACCTGCAGACTGCAGATGGGGTGGATTCTAGGGCGAATCAAGGGCTTTCGCGAAAATCACTCAAATCGGGCGCCTACTTTTCGTAAGGATACTTTTACCCATAAAGGGGCCAAATCACAGCCAGACAGCCGTTATGCTCGATTCTTCATCAAAATCAGGTCTTGTCCCATGAAAAACAAATTTACTCTCGAACTGTCGGACGTCAAAGCCATGGCAGCGGCGGCCGAAGCCGAAGCCCTGAAAAACAACTGGGCCGTCACCATCGCCATCGTCGACGATGGCGGGCATTTGTTGTGCTTGCAACGACTGGACGGCGCTGCAGCGATTTCTGCCCACATTGCGCCCGCCAAAGCCCACACGGCAGCGCTGGGCCGACGCGAAACCAAAGTGTACGAAGATGTCATCAACGGTGGACGCACCTCATTTTTGAGCGCGCCTGACATCAAGGGACTGCTGGAAGGCGGTGTTCCGGTCATGAAAGACGGTCAGTGCCTGGGCGCTATCGGTGTCAGCGGCGTCAAGTCCAGCGAAGATGCCCAGATCGCCAGGGCGGGTATTGCAGCGATTGGCCTTTGATTCAAGCCGGTGCTATCGGCTCAGCTATTCGGCTCGGTAATGAACCCGATTTTCCTGACACCGGCACGCTGCGCTGCGGCCATGGCTTGCGCCACACGTTCGTAACGCACCTCTTTGTCACCCCGTATATGCAAGTCGGGTTGCGGATTTTTTGCGGCCTCTGCCTGCAGCAGCCCGGGCAGGCTGGCGTCTTCCACTTTGACGTCATTCCAGTAGTAGCTACCTTGCGCATCCACACTCAGGCGGATGGTCTGTGGTTTAACGTCCTGCGCCTGGTTGGTGGCGCGCGGTAACTCCACGTTGACTGCGTGTTTCATCACCGGGATGGTGATGATGAAGATGATGAGCAGCACCAGCATGACATCCACCAAGGGCGTCATGTTGATCTCATTCATCACTTCATCGGGTTCGTCTTGTGTTCCAAAAGCCATGATTTTTCCTAACCTTTCTTCATCGGCACCACTTTGCCGTCACCGCTGGCAATGCGGGCACCGGTGACAAAGTAGGCATGCAAGTCATGCGCGAAGCGGTTGAGCTTGGTCAGAATGGATTTGTTGCCGCGCACCAGCGCGTTGTAGCCCAGCACGGCCGGAATCGCCACCGCCAGGCCCAGCGCTGTCATGATGAGTGCTTCACCAATCGGGCCGGCCACCTTGTCAATAGTGGCCTGTCCGGCTGCGCCAATGCCCAGCAATGCATGGTAAATGCCCCAGACCGTGCCAAACAAGCCGACAAACGGGGCGGTAGAGCCGACCGATGCCAGTACCGCCAGACCCGACTGCAGACGCGCGGTGCTGTCGTCGATCGAATTGCGCAAGCTGCGCGTGATCCAGTCACTGGCGTCCAGTGTGTCGTGCAACTGCACTTTGGTGTTGCGGTGATGGGCCGTGGCTTCGCGCCCAGCCAGGGCCAACTGGCGAAACGGGCTGCTGTCATCACCGCCGAGTCGGGCCAGCCCAGCGGCGAAGTCCTCGCTGTGCCAGAAGTCTTCGGCGTTGCCAGCCAGTTTTTTGTATTTCAGGATGTCAAGGGCCTTCACGATGATGACCATCCAGGAAGCCAGCGACATGGTGAGCAATACCAAGGCCACGATTTTGGTGATCCAGTCGCCCTGGTTCCAGACGTTGATCAGGCCAAGTTGTGAATGCATAAATTCTCCAGAGAAAAGATGGAAATTATTCGAGGACGAAATTGATCGGCACGTTGAACCACATGGTTTCTGGCACGCCAGCACGCTTGCCAGGCACATAGCGCCAGCGCAGTACCGTTGCCAGGGCGGCTTGGTCCAGGCGCTCGAACCCGCTGGATTGCTTGATGTCTGCTTTTTGCGCCGTGCCGTCCTGGCTGATGAGAACACGCACCATGACCTTGCCCTGTTCGCCCAGTCGTTTGCTTAAAGCGGGGTAGGGCGGCTTGGGGTTTTGCAGATAGTCGGCGTCGCTGGACGGCAACTCGTCGCGGGCAGCGGCAGGTGGCGCGACGGCCACCGGGGCTGCAACCGGCGGGGTGATCGGTTGTGGCGTGGTGACGCCGGTCGGGGCGTTGGGCGACGGTGTCGGATCTGCAATGGCCAGCGGCTGGGGCGCTAGGGCCGGAACGGGGAGCGGCGCTTTGGCGACCGGTTGTTTGACGGGCTTGGGTGGTGGCGGTGGTGGCGGCACGATTTTGGGCGCGGGTGGTTCAATGAATTCGCTCAGGATTTCGGCCGGTACGAAAACCTCGACCGTGCGACGCAGCAATCCGGTCTGCAGAGCCCACAGCATGGCAATGTGAAAAACGACAACGCTGATGGCAATGGTGACGTTGCGGTTCATGACGGGGGGAAAAATTGGGACGCTCAAGGAATGTCATAGTTTAAAACCTTGCGGCGAACGGCTGAAGCGAGGTTATTTAGGAACAACCCACCAGGCCGAGCCAATCACCAAAGCCAGGCTGGCGTTCCAGCATACGGCGATCGCGCCATGGTTTCTTTGAAATGCCCCAGCGCTCTTGGCAACCGCTGGATAATGGGCCAGCGCTTGAATTTAGAGCTTGCGCCCGTGCCACTTCACCGCTTGGATGGTGGCCGGGCCAGATGAGCACGCGCCGCAGCTCGAACCGCAAGCGCCTTTGGCGTCGGTTTGCTGCAGCCTAGAAGAGATAAAAGCAGGCAGCGGGCAGCGCAGCAGGGCCAGTTTCAACGGTCGCTTGAGGGCATCCGGTGCCAGCGTGAGAAGACAGTACACAGTGCAGCCTGCCACCATGGAAAACACCGCCAAAAACTGGAAAACTTCATACAGGAAATGGGAGACCATGGTCATCAATTCAGGGTGAGTGCACTGACAATGCGAAACGTAATGAACGAGGCCATGTAGGCCAGGGCAAACAAATAGGCGGCCATCAAGACCGGGTAGCGCCAGGAGTTGGTTTCGCGTTTCACCACCACCAGGGTCGAGATGCATTGCGGCGCAAAAACGTACCAGGCCAGCAGGGAGTAGGCAGTGGCCGTGGACCAGCTCTGGGCAATGATGGGGCTGAGCGTTTTGGCGGTTTCTTCACCCGTGGCTGACAAGGCGTAGACCGTACCCAGCGCGCCCACCGCCACTTCGCGTGCGGCCATGCCAGGCACCAAGGCGATGGAGATTTGCCAATTGAAGCCAATCGGTGCAAAAACCACTTCCAGCGCATGGCCCAGCATGCCGGCAAAACTGTATTGGATGGCAGCGCCGGTGGCCCCGTCGGGCGGGCCAGGAAATGTGGACAAGAACCACAGCAGCACCATGACTGCGAAAATGATGGTACCCACGCGTTGCAGAAATATGACGGCGCGTTGCCAAAGTCCCAGCAACAGGTTGCGCAGATTGGGCGTGCGGTAGGGTGGCAACTCCAGCATCAGCGGCTGGTAGTCACTTTTCATCCACGTGCGCTTGAATACCCAAGCGACCGCCATGGCCGACAGAATGCCGGCCGCGTACAAGCCAAACAGGGTCAGACCCTGCAGGTTGAATATGCCGACACTGCGCTGCGGAATGAAGGCCCCGATCAACAAGGCATAGAGTGGCAACCGAGCCGAGCAAGTCATCAGCGGCGCCACCATGATGGTGGCCAGCCGGTCGCGCCAGTTCGGGATGGTGCGGGTGGCCATGATGCCTGGAATGGCACAGGCGAAGCTGGACAAAAGGGGAATAAAGGCCCGGCCCGACAAACCGACCTTGCCCATCACGTTGTCCAGCAGAAAAGCGGCACGTGGCAGATAACCTGAATCCTCCAGCAGCAGGATGAAAAAAAACAAAATCAGGATTTGCGGCAGAAATACCACCACGCTGCCGACGCCCGCGACGACACCGTCCACCAGCAGGCTTCGCAGCAGGCCTGGTGGCATATGGGCCGTGATGAAGTCACCGACCGCTGACATCACCTCCTTGATGGCGTCCATGGGCACATTGGCCCAGGAAAAAACCGCCTGAAAAATCATGAGCAGCAGAGCCGCCAGCAGCACCAGCCCCCAGACGGGGTGCATCACCACGGCGTCGATACGGTGGTTGAAGCGTTTAACGCGTGGCGCGCGGGGAACAGCGACCGACAGAACGTGATTGACCTGCTTTTGCAAAGTCAATGGATCGATCGGTATCTGGTGCGAAGACCCAAGAGGGCCCTCTGCCAGTGGCTGGTTGGTGAGCGCCTGCTGGGCTGCCTGTAGCAGGGCCTCGCGTCCGTTCTCTATGGATCGATCCATCCAACGCGCCAGCCAACTGCCAAACAGGCTGTTGTCAATGGCCACGGTTTCAATCACGGGCAACCCCAGTTCCGCGGCGAGTTTTTGTACATCGATGAGCAGGCCGTGCTTGCGCGCCACGTCCATCATGTTCAGCGCCACGACCATGGGTTTGCCCAGCGAGCGCAGCTGCAGCACCAGACGCAAATTCATGCGCAGATTGGTGGCATCCACCACCGCCACGATAGCGTCTGGCGCTGCCTCTCCAGGGCGAAGACCCATCAACACATCATGTGTCACCGTTTCGTCGGCGGTTGTGGGGTTCAAGCTGTAGGTGCCGGGTAAATCGACGATCGACAGGGTCCGCCCGTTGTCAAGCTGGGCGCTACCTTGCTTGCGTTCTACGGTGACCCCCGCGTAGTTGGCGACCTTCTGGCGCGCGCCTGTGAGCAGGTTGAACAGAGCTGTTTTTCCGCAGTTGGGATTGCCAACCAAGGCAACGTAAGATTGTCGCGAAACCGGAGGCAACGTTGCGGTGTTCATACCTGCCCGGCCATGGCGTGACCCGCTACCTCAATGCAGGAGGCCTCCAGACGTCGAAGCGCGAAAACGGTTTCCCCGATTTGCACGGCAATCGGTTCGCGCCCTCCCGGCCCACGTCGCAACACGGTCACCACTTCACCAGGCAAAAAACCGAGTTCGGCCAAACGGCGCGCTACACCCGATTCGCGACCAACTCCCGTCGTTTCGACCAGACTGAGTACCGTCGCGCTGCTGCGAGCCACCATCTGATCAACGGAACGATGGGCTACGGATGGTCGGGCGCTCTTCTGTGAGGTCGGTAGCATGGGCGGTTGATGGTCGGTTGAGGACGCCGCTCTGTGACAAAAATCTGCTGACAGGCTAGCGAATGAGTGTCAGTATACGTAAAACTCACGTTAATAACAATGATTCTCAATAAGATTTGATCGCTATCGTCGAACTGTTTGAGCTAGATCAATAAGCCAGCCGCTCCGGTCTGATTTCTTGCAGGATGGTGGTCGCGATCTCTTCGATCGATTTGGTCGTGGTTGACAGCCAGCGGATACCGGTGCGGCGCATCATGGCCTCGGCTTCACTCACCTCCATGCGGCAGTTTTCCAGTGAGGCGTACTTGGAGTTGGGGCGACGCTCGTTGCGGATTTCGCTTAGACGTTCGGGTTGGATCGTCAGACCAAAAAGTTTGCTCTGGTGCGCTTTGAGCGCAGGTGGCAACTGCCGACGTTCAAAATCTTCCGGGATCAGCGGGTAGTTGGACGCTTTGAGCCCATATTGCATCGCCAGATAGAGCGAGGTCGGTGTCTTGCCGCTTCGACTCACACCGACCAAAATGACATCGGAGTGCGCGAGGTCGCGGTTGGACTGTCCGTCGTCATGGGCCAGCGAGAAGTTGATGGCTTCAATGCGCTCCTGGTATTCCTTGCTCTTGCTGGCGTCGCTGAAACGGCCGATGCGGTGATTCGACTTGAGTTGGAGTTCAGTTTCAAGCGGATGCACGAAGGTGCCAAACATGTCCAGCAGCATGCCCTGGCAACCGTCCGTGATGACTTTGAGTACCTCCATATTGACCAGTGTTGTAAAAACAATGGGTTTTTTGCCGTCCACGATCCCCGCATGGTTGATCTGGCGTACCGCCTGATGGGCTTTGTCGACGGAGTCAACGAAGGGCAGGCGTATGTGACGGGATTTGGTTTCAAACTGGGCAAGGATGGCGTTACCAAAGGTTTCTGCCGTGATGCCGGTGCCGTCGGAGATAAAAAAAACAGTTCGGTTGGACATGTTGGCTAGAGGGATAAGACTCGTTTGGTTTTCAGCATTCGGCAAGGACGAACTGCATTGTGAGCCGGTTCGGCGCCTACAATATTGCCAATCTAACCCAATTCTTCCATGCGCTGCGCTGACCGACCAGAACAACGATAAAGTCAGGCTGCGTGCATGGGCATGGCCAGCGCCCCAGAACGCTTGGTTTCATGCGTCGATCCGCTTTTAACTTCTGGAGCTTCCCCATGTCTGCACTTTTCAATCCGACCGACTTGGTCGTACCGTTTGAAAACCTGAGAATGACCGACGTCGAGGCGGTTGGCGGTAAAAACGCCAGCCTCGGCGAAATGATTTCGAATTTACCCTCAGGCGTGAAGGTACCAACCGGATTTGCGACGACGGCGCACGCCTTCCGCGATTTTCTGGCCCATGGGGACCTCAGCGGCAGGATCAATGCGCGCCTGAGCGCCCTGGATACTGAAGACGTTCGGGCGCTGGCGCAGGTTGGTGCCGAGATTCGCGCCATGGTCGAAGTGCAGCCCTTTCCGGCCGACCTTGAGCAGGCTATTCGCGATGCGTTTATGACGTTGAGTGCGGGCAATCTTGAAGCGTCGTTTGCGGTTCGCTCGTCGGCCACAGCGGAAGATTTGCCGGATGCTTCATTTGCGGGTCAACAGGAAACCTTCCTGAATGTGATGGGTATCGACGAGATACTTCACAAAATCAGGGAAGTTTTTGCTAGCCTGTACAACGACCGTGCCATCAGTTACCGGGTGCACAAAGGCTTTGCCCACGAACATGTGGCCTTGAGTGCCGGCATTCAACGCATGGTGCGCTCAGACCTGGGGGCCGCAGGTGTCATGTTTACCATCGATACGGAGTCCGGGTTTCAAGACGTGGTGTTCATCACCTCCAGCTACGGACTGGGCGAGACCGTGGTGCAGGGTGCGGTGAATCCCGACGAGTTCTATGTGCACAAGCCCATGCTCAGGGCGGGTAAGCGCGCCGTGATTCGCCGTAGTCTGGGCTCCAAATTGATCCAGATGCAATTCACAACACCTGACGAGAGAGCCGCTAGCGGCAAGCTGGTCAAAACTACGGATGTGCCCGCCGAATTGCGCAACCGCTATTCGTTGACCGATGCCGAGGTGGAAAAACTGGCTGCTTATGCCTTGGTGATTGAACAGCACTATGGTCGTGCCATGGACATTGAATGGGGCAAAGACGGGCTGGATGGCGAACTCTATATTTTGCAGGCCCGTCCTGAAACCGTGAAGAGCCAGGCGGCAGGCAAGGCCGAGTATCGCTACAAGCTCAAAGGCAAAAGTGCTGTGATCATCGAAGGGCGTGCCATCGGCCAGAAGATTGGTACCGGCCCGGTTCGCATCGTGCACAACATCAGCGAGATGGACAAGGTACAGCCCGGCGACATCCTGGTGACTGACATGACCGATCCCAACTGGGAGCCGGTGATGAAGCGGGCCGCTGCCATTGTGACCAACCGTGGCGGACGTACCTGTCACGCCGCCATCATCGCGCGCGAATTGGGTATCCCGGCGGTCGTGGGTTGTGGCCATGCGAGCGAGGTGCTCAAGGATGGCATGTTGGTGACGGTCAGTTGCGCCGAAGGCGATACCGGTTTTATATACGACGGTTTGCTGGAAACCGAGGTCACCGAAGTTCAGCGCGGCGAAATGCCTGAGGTTGCCGTCAAGATCATGATGAACGTCGGCAATCCGCAGCTTGCATTTGACTTTTGCCAGTTGCCCAATGAAGGCGTCGGATTGGCTCGCCTGGAGTTCATCATCAACAACAACATTGGTGTGCATCCCAAGGCGATTCTGGACTATCCAAATGTCGATGCGGATCTGAAGAAGGCGGTCGAGTCCGTTGCTCGTGGTCATGCTTCACCGCGTGCTTTTTACGTGGACCGGGTGGCGGAAGGTGTCGCCACCATTGGCGCCGCCTTCTGGCCAAAACCTGTGATCGTGCGCCTGTCGGATTTCAAGAGCAATGAATACCGCAAACTGATTGGCGGCAGCCGCTACGAGCCGGAGGAGGAGAACCCGATGCTTGGTTTTCGTGGCGCCGCGCGTTATGTCAGTGCCGATTTTGGTGAGGCATTCGCGATGGAGTGTGAGGCGCTCAAGCGTGTTCGTCAGGACATGGGTTTGAGCAATGTCCAGGTGATGGTGCCTTTTGTACGGACGCTGGGGCAAGCCAAGAAAGTGACAGAACTGCTTGCCACCCATGGACTCAAACGGGGGGAAAACGGTCTGAAGATCATCATGATGTGTGAAATCCCCAGTAACGCCATTTTGGCGACTGAGTTTCTGCAATACTTTGATGGTTTCTCGATCGGCTCCAACGATCTAACCCAGCTCACACTGGGGCTCGATCGTGACTCCGGCCTGGAGCTGCTGGCAGCCGACTTTGACGAACGCGACCCCGCCGTGACAGCCTTGATCAGCCTGGCCATTAGTGCTTGCAAGGCGCAGGGCAAGTACATTGGTATTTGTGGTCAGGGTCCCAGCGATCACCCTGACTTTGCCGTGTGGCTGGCCAAGGAAGGCATATCCTCGATTTCCCTGAATCCCGATTCCGTGATTGCCACCTGGAAGCTGCTGGCCGGGCAATAGCAAACACCTATGGCATGAGGCATTTCTGGATGTCATGATGCAGCGATGTTGAACCCGGCGGTGCAGGCGAGCGAATTCAAACCGATTTCAGGCGGTTTTCACCTGCACGGCTGGTTACTGCTGATTTGGTTTGCGGCGTCGTTTGGCGTCGTTTTCTTTGCACGTGATCTGCAGATGATTGTCGGCGGCTGGCCTGTGGGCTATTGGTTTGCCGCGCAAGGCAGCGTATTCGTCTTTATCGCCATCGTGGCGGTGTTTGCCTGGCTTGCCAACAAGCGGGACGGAGAAATTGCGACCGGCGGAGTTGCGTATACCGCCTACAAGCGCCGCCTGCATCGCAGATTTGCCATTTACGTCGTGTGCTTGCTGCTGTTTTTGCTGGTCTTGGCTCTGGCCGAGCGCTGGGGTTTGAAAAAAACCTGGGTGGGTGGTATTTTTCTGTTCGCCACGATCAGTTTGTACGCTGTGATCGGCATTTATGGCCGCACGTCCGATGCTGCCGAGTACTACGTTGCCGGACGCCGCATCCCGGCTGTTTACAACGGCATGGCGACGGCCGCGGATTGGATGAGCGCGGCGTCGTTTATCAGCATGGCGGGCGGGCTTTACCTCCAGGGCTTTTCCGGCACGGAATCGCAGCCCGGGGGGCTGGCCTATGTGCTGGGCTGGACGGGCGGCTTTTGCCTGGTCGGTCTGCTGGTCGCGCCCTACCTGAGGAAGTTGGAGTTATACACAATCCCCGACTACTTTGGCGTCCGGTTTGGGGGCCGCTGGCCACGGATGATCGCGGCATTTTCCGCGGTACTGTGTTCTTTTACTTATGTGGTGGCACAGATTTATGGCGTAGGGTTGATTACATCGCGCTTGACCGGTGTCCAGTTTGAAATTGGTATTCTGCTCGGGCTCGGCGGCGTTCTCGTGTGCTCATTTTTGGGCGGTATGCGGGCGGTGACCTGGACGCAGGTGACCCAGTATGTCGTTCTGATTCTGGCTTTCCTGATTCCGGTGTCATGGTTGGCCTACAAGCAGCTTGGCAACCCATTGGCGCCGTTCGTTTACGGTCAGCAACTGCCAAAAATTACGGAACTGGAGCGGCAACTCTCGAATTCGCCTGCGGAGTTGCAGGTGATCAATGAATATGCCCGGCGTGCGCGTGACTTTGAGCTGAGGTTACAAAACGTGGACGCGTCACTGGACAGTGACCGCAAAGCGCTGAAGGAAAAAATTCGACTTCTGAACGAACGCATGGTGGATGAATCGATCGTTGTTGCCGCCAGACGTGAGCTTGCTGCGCTGCCTAAGGATGCCATGGCTGCCCGCGAGCGCTGGACGCGTGCCATGCAGGACAACCGGGATCGCGCCAAGCCCTTGGGTGGCATGCCGCCACACGCCAAACCCTTTGCTGGCGACCCGCACGGGAGCGAGGAAGAGCAGCAGGCGTATGACGTTTCCCGGCGCAACTTTCTGGCGCTGATGTTTTGCCTGATGGTGGGCACGGCTGGGTTGCCCCACCTGTTAACCCGTTTTTACACCACCCGCACGGTGGCAGAAGCGCGAACCTCCGTGGCCTGGTCGCTGTTTTTTATTGCGCTGTTGTACTTGTCAGCGCCGGCTTTGGCGGTGCTGGTGAAATTTGAGGTTATGAGTCATTTGGTCGGGCAGAATTTCGATTCCCTGCCCGTGTGGATCGCGCAGTGGGCGAAGGTGGACCCGACCTTGATCTCGGTTAGTGATGTCAATGGCGACCACATTCTCCAGTTCTCGGAGCTCAAGCTGGGGGCCGATATTGTGATGCTGGCGACGCCTGAGCTTGGGGGCATGCCCTATGTTGTGTCTGGTCTTGTGGCAGCGGGCGGGTTGGCTGCAGCGCTCTCGACGGCGGATGGCCTGTTGTTGACGATCGGTAACGCGCTGGCACACGATTTTTTCTTTCGGGGAGAAAGTGACCGGGCGGGCGCTGTGCGAAGGGTCATGTTGTCAAAGTTTGCGCTGCTGGTGGTGGCCCTTGCCGCTGCTTACGTTGCGGCGCAGCGGCCAGCCGATATTCTGTATCTTGTGTCAGCTTCGTTTTCACTGGCCGGGGCGGCATTTGTGCCGACGATGGTGTTGGGAATATTCTGGGCCAGGACCACACGAAAGGCCGCCGTAGGGGGAATGATCGCCGGTCTCGGTTTGACGATTTATTACATGGCGATCAATGTCGCACCCGTCAGATCTGCTTTGGGCTTGAGTGGCACGGGTTTGTGGTTTGGCATTCAGCCTGTTTCTGCCGGTGTGTTTGGCGTTTTGGCGGGCGTCGTGGTCACCGTGCTGGTCAGCCTGCTGTCCCGCCCGCCAGTCTTGGCGATTGATCAATCTCGCGGCCCCACCTACGATGGCATATAATCTTGGGCTTCGCCTTTCCACACCTCAATTAGACGCTGAGGGTGGTTTTTTCTGCCCAAACCCGGGCCATCCACAAGGAGTATCAATGCGTCATTACGAAATCATTCTCATGATCCACCCGGATCAGAGCGAGCAGGTTCCCGCCATGCTGGAACGTTACAAGGGCATGATCACTGCCGGCGGCGGTAAAGTGCACCGTGTTGAGGACTGGGGCCGTCGCCAGTTGATCTATATGATCAACAAGCTTGCCAAAGCCCATTATCTTTGCGTCAACATCGAAGCCGATCAGGCTGTGATGGCAGAGCTGGAACACGCGTTCAAGTTCAATGATGCCGTGCTGCGCCATCTGACGGTTTTGAAGAAAAAGGCCGATACCGGTCCTTCTTCGATGATGAAAACCGTCGAACGTGAAGACGCCCGCAAGACCCAACAGGCTGAGTACCAAGCCTGATACCCGGTGAAAAGGCTTTTTTGCCAACGAGGAATGTGAACCACGTTGCCAACCAGCTTGTTCTGACTGCCTGTATCGCCGAGCTTGATGCCCTGCGCTACACACCAGCCGGATTGCCCGCACTGAACATGAGACTTGAACATGAGTCAGACATTCAGGAAGCAGGGCAGACAAGACAGGTCAAGGCAGCAATGAAAGCGGTCGCTTTTGGTGCAATGGCTGAACGGCTTGTCAAACAAGCCATAGGCAGTGCCTGGAGGTTCAGCGGTTTTCTGGCGACACCTCGCAATGGCAAGCACGTCGTGTTTCATATTCAAGAATTTCAGCAAGATTAACGAATTCGTACAAATTTAAGGAGTCCATCATGGCCGGACCAAAACGTTTCAATAACAAAGACAAGCGCCCCAAGCGCCCAGCCCAGAATCTGCTGTTCAAGCGCAAGCGCTTTTGCCGCTTTACCGTGACGGGCGTCGAAGAGATCGACTACAAAGACATCGACACGCTTCGCGATTTCATTGCCGAAAACGGCAAAATCATCCCCGCTCGCCTGACTGGCACCCGTGCCATTTTCCAGCGCCAGCTCAACACCGCTATCAAGCGCGCGCGTTTCCTCGCGATGCTGCCGTACAGCGACCAGCACAAGATCTAAGGAATACGACCATGCAAATTATTCTGCTCGACAAGGTCGTGAACCTTGGCAATCTCGGTGAAGTCGTTCGCGTTAAAGACGGTTATGCCCGCAACTTTCTGATTCCCTCTGGCCGCGCCCGTCGCGCCACGGCGTCGGCGAAACAGGAGTTCGAAGCCAAGCGCGCTGAACTCGAAAAGGCCGCTGCAGCCAAGTTGGTGGAACAGCAAACCGTCGGTGAAAAGCTGGCCGGAACGACCTGCAAGCTGACTCAGAAGGCTGGCGTGGACGGTCGCCTGTTTGGTTCTGTGACCAACGCCGACATCGCTGAAGAGCTGACCAAGAACGGCTACAAGGTGTCCAAGGCGCAGATTCGCATGCCTAACGGCCCGATCAAGGTGGTTGGTGACAGCACCGTTAGCGTGGCATTGCACGCCGACGTGGTTGTGGATATCACGGTCTCGGTATACGGCGAAACGGCTTAAACAACCGCGACCCCACTCAAAAGCCGCCGGGTGCAAGCCTGGGCGGCTTTTATATTTTTGGCACAACTTGTCCCCTAATTCCCACAGGCTGTGCACAGCTTTTAAGGGACTTGTGCCCAGCATTTCACTCGACGCCGGACAAGCGCTGGCGTAGTATCAAAGGCTCAAAGGAAACCTCCATGTCTGCTGTACTTTCTGCCGTGGGTGACGACTACAGTCAAGACCGACAAGTAGCGCAATTGCGCATACCACCGCACTCCATCGAAGCCGAGTCCAGCGTCCTGGGCGGACTGCTGCTGGATAACGGTGCGTGGGACCGTGTGGGTGATTTGTTGACGGAGGGCGATTTCTATCGCTACGAGCACCGCATGGTTTATGGCGCCATTGGGGCCTTGATCAATGCCTCCAAACCGGCCGACGTCATCACGGTATTTGAGCAACTGCAAAATCAGGGCAAGGCGGAGGAAGTCGGCGGTTTGGGTTACCTCAACTCGCTGGCCCAGTATGTGCCCAGCGCCGGCAATATACGGCGCTACGCGGAGATCGTGCGTGAGCGTTCCATCCTGCGCAAGCTGGTGAGTGCCAGTGATGAAATATCCACCAGCGCTTTCAATCCCAAAGGTCGGCCGGTGGCCACCATTCTGGATGAGGCCGAACAAAAAATCTTCAATATCGGAGAAGAGGGTGCTCGCACGAAACAGGGTTTCCAGGCCATGGATTCGCTGGTGGTCGCCCTTCTTGACCGGGTGCAGGAGATGGCCGACAACCCGAATGACGTGACGGGCGTGCCCAGCGGCTTTTACGACCTTGACCGCATGACGGCTGGTTTTCAGGCCGGCGACCTGATCGTGCTGGCGGCCCGTCCGTCGATGGGAAAAACGGCTTTGGCCATCAATATTGCGGAGCATGTGGCACTGAACGAAGGTTTGCCGGTCGCCGTGTTCTCCATGGAAATGGGCGCCGCGCAACTGGCAGTGCGTATCGTGGGTTCGATCGGGCGCATTGACCAGGGCCACTTGCGTACCGGCAAATTGACCGACGAAGAATGGCCGCGTTTGACCGAGGCGATCGAGAAATTGCGCACCATTTCCTTGCACATCGATGAAACAGCGGGTTTGACCTCCAGCGAACTGCGTGCCAATGCCAGACGCTTGTCACGTCAATGCGGCAAACTGGGCTTGATCGTCGTGGACTATTTGCAGCTCATGAGCGGCTCGTCAAGCGATGGTGAAAACCGCGCCACCGAGCTGGGCGAGATTTCGCGCGGCCTGAAAATGCTGGCCAAAGAATTGCAGTGCCCGGTGATCGCCCTGTCGCAGCTCAACCGGAGCGTGGAAACCCGCCCGGACAAACGCCCGATGATGAGCGATCTGCGCGAATCCGGCGCCATTGAGCAGGATGCGGACATCATCATGTTCATTTACCGTGACGAGTACTACACCAAGGACGCCTGCAAGGAGCCCGGTGTGGCCGAGGTCATCATCGCCAAACAGCGTAACGGCCCGACCGGGGTGGTGAAGCTGGCCTTCCTGAAACCGATTACCAAGTTTGAGTCGCTGGCTTCGGGCGGGAGTGGGGACTACTAAGCCAAATTGGCCTTGAGCCCCCGTGTTTATTGCGTGAGCAGCTATTAAATTTATAGCCGTCGCTTTTATTTCCCGCCCACGGCGAGAACCCCCAAAAATCTA
The DNA here is from genome assembly GCF_002413825.1 of Rhodoferax sp. UBA5149. Lineage (GTDB taxonomy): Bacteria > Pseudomonadota > Gammaproteobacteria > Burkholderiales > Burkholderiaceae_C > Rhodoferax. The sequence goes on along the minus strand of NZ_DHXT01000011.1, from coordinate 7,862 downwards.
CAAGACCTCGCTTGCAAAGTCTGCCAGCCGCGAGCGTTCGCCGCGCGCCAGCGTAATGTGCCCGCCGTGCTGCCAGCCCTTGAACTTGTCAACGGCAAAGGTCAGGCCGGAAGAGCCCTCGGTCAGGTAAGGTGTGTCGATTTGCGCCAGGTTGCCCATGCAAATGATTTTGGTGCCCGGCCCCGCGCGGGTGATCAGGGTCTTCATCTGCTTGGGCGTCAGATTCTGCGCTTCGTCGATGATGACGTACTTGTTCAGGAAGGTGCGTCCCCGCATGAAGTTCATGCTCTTGATCTTGATGCGGCTGCGGATGAGTTCACTGGTGGCGGCGCGGCCCCATTCGCCGGCGCTGGTATCGGTTTTACCCAGCACTTCGAGGTTGTCATCCAGGGCGCCCATCCAGGGGCCCATTTTTTCTTCTTCAGTGCCAGGCAGAAAACCGATGTCTTCGCCGACGCTGACGGTGGCACGCGTGACGATGATCTCGGTATAGCGCCGATCGTCCAGTACCTGGGTCAAGCCGGAGGCCAATGCCATCAAGGTTTTACCGGTGCCGGCCGTGCCCGTCAAGGTGACGAAGTCGATCTCGGGGTCCATCAGGAGGTTCATGGCAAAGTTTTGTTCCCGATTGCGCGTGGTGATGCCCCACACCGAGTTCTTGAGATGGGTGTAATCCTTGAGTGTCTTGAACACAGCCGTCTTGCCACGAATTTCAGTGACCCTGGCGTACAGGCTGGGCTCGCCGGGTGACTCGAAGTAGACGAACTGGTTGATCAGCAGGCTGGGGACGATGGGCCCGGTGATGCGGTAAAAGGTGTGCGCGCCCTGCTGCCAGCTCTCCACCGTTTTGCCGTGGGTGGTCCAGAAATTGGTCGGCAGCGCGATGGCGCCGGCATACAGCAAGTCACCGTCTTCCAGTGTTTTGTCGTTCTGGTAATCGTCGGTGGCCAAGCCCAGCGCCCGCGCTTTGACCCGCATGTTGATGTCTTTGGACACCAGCACCACTTCACGCGCGGTTGTGCGTGACTCTGTACCTTGCGGCGCGTGTTGCTGGCGCAGCGCCTCGACGACGCCCAGAATCTGGTTGTCCGCCTTGCCTTGGGGCAGGCTGGTGGGCAGTGTGTAGCTCAGCAACTGGGTCTGGAAGAACAACTTGCCACCCGCTTCGCGGTGGCCCGTGGTGCTCAGCGGCAAACCGGCCGTGATGTCGGCGTCTTGATGACCGGCCAACGCGTCCAGCGTGCGGCTGGTTTGGCGTGCGTTGCGGGCGACCTCGGTCATGCCCTTTTTGTGGGCATCCAGTTCTTCCAGGACAATCATGGGCAGAAAAATGTCGTGTTCCTCGAAGCGGAACAGGCACATGGGGTCATGCAGCAGCACGTTGGTGTCAAGTACAAACAGTTTGGTTGGACCGGTATGCTTGATCTTCTTGGGTCTGACTTCGGCCGCCGCTTCCGGTTCGACTGGCGCTTTGGTCTCGGGTCGGTTTTTGCGGGCGGGGGCGTCCGGGCGGGGTGATTTACTACGGCTTTCAGGCGTGTTTTTTTGCAATAAAGCGACCACTTGCCCACCAGCGTCCGTGCGCTCCGCTGTTTCCCGTGCCGGATGTTTTTCTGCAACCGGATGCTCAGTCAAGGGAGACTCAGTCTTGCGTGCTTTGGGTTGGGTTCGGGCAGGTACGTCGTAGTCTTGCTCGGACAGCAGCGCGGCACGTTTGGCGGGGGCGGTTGGCAATGGCATAGGGATGTGTTGCTCGCAAAAGGTGGATTGAATTCAGGCTTTAAAAGCGAAAAAGCCGCCTTGAGACCAGGGCGGCTTTGTCAGGGAGCTCGGTTGCGAATTTCAACGGCATGGTGCCATTATGCATAAACTTTGCGTACACCATGGCACGCACGCCGAGCCCTCGCCATTCATCGTCAGGCGAGTGCGACCGTCTTCTTGAGGTCTTTCACAGCCTTCAGTACGTCGTCCACATGGCCCGGCACTTTGAGACCACGCCATTCTTCCTTGAGGAAGCCGTCAGCACCAATCAGGAAAGTGCTGCGCTCAATGCCCTTGACCTTCTTGCCGTACATGATCTTGTTCTTGACGACGCCGAACATGTGGCACATTTTTTCTTCCGTGTCGGCAATCAATTCAAAGGGGAGTTCCAGTTTCGCCTTGAATTCGTCGTGGGATTTCATGTTGTCACGCGACACGCCAAACACGGTGGCGCCAGCCTTCAAAAAATCTTTGTACTTGTCGCGGAACTGCATGGCTTCTGTGGTGCAGCCTGGGGTGTTGTCCTTCGGGTAGAAGTACAAAATAATGACTTTTCCGAGGTGGGAGGTGTTGGAGACTCTGATGCCACCAGTGGCATTTGATTCAAATTCAGGGATGGGTTTATTGACAACAATCGCCATAGTTCTTAAATCTCGTGTGACAGGATGCGTCATTCGCTCAAGTCGTGGGCACTATCCTCTGACAGCGCTCCGGCGCCCCCGACTGCAACCGCTGATTTTACTCCGAAAACCGCTTGTCCCCCTTGGTGTAGACGCTAGTGTTATCCCGAGGTGGATTCCAGCAGCAGAGCAACGGCCACGTTGCGTCCTTCGTCCGCCAGGATGTTGTAGGTGCGACAGGCCGCCTGGGTGTCCATGGTTTCAATGCCGGTCTGTTTGTCAATCAGGGATTTGATCCAGTGGCCTTGGGGAAACCGTAGCCGGGTGCCGCTGCCAAATATGATCAGTTCTGTGTCCAAAGCCGCCAGTTGGGCAAAGTGTTCCGCGCTCAGATCTTCGAAGCGGCTGCAAGCCCAGTCGAAGCGTTCGCCGCGCGATCCAATGACTACGCTGCGGGTAATTTTTTCGTTCCCAATGCCAATCCAGCCGGGACCGTAGCCACTAATGGATTGCACTTTGATGATGTCGGGCTGGATCTTCATGTTGAAAAAGGTTGGCTGTGGATGCTGCAGTGCATCAATAAGCAGAGCTATTGCATGGAAATGTGGTCAAATTATAGGTTTCACCTCTCGCCACCCACGTCCGGAGGGACTTTGAAGACTATTCGAAAATCAGCCAAACTGGCCAACGTCTGCTACGACATTCGCGGCCCCATCATGGACGCGGCCCGTCAGATGGAGGAAGAGGGTCACAAGATCATCAAGCTCAACATCGGCAATCTGGCCGTGTTCGGCTTTGATGCGCCGGAAGAAATTCAGCAGGACATGATCCGTAACCTGCCCAATTCGGCGGGTTACTCGGATAGCAAGGGTATTTTTGCGGCGCGCAAGGCGGTGATGCACTACACCCAGCAGCAAGGCATCAAGGGCGTGACGCTGGACGACATCTACCTGGGCAACGGCGCCAGCGAACTGATCGTGATGGCGACCAATGCGCTGCTCGACAACGGCGACGAATTGCTGCTGCCCTCACCGGACTACCCGCTGTGGACGGCGGCGGCCAGCCTGTCGGGCGGCACGCCGGTGCACTACCTGTGCGACGAAGCCAACGGCTGGATGCCCGACCTGAACGACATTCGCGCCAAGATCACGCCGCGCACCAAGGGTATCGTGGTGATCAACCCCAACAACCCGACCGGCGCGCTGTATTCCGATGAGCTGCT
>NZ_DHXT01000011.1:2865-4042 GCF_002413825.1 Rhodoferax sp. UBA5149 | reverse complement strand
GCGCTGTATTCCGATGAGCTGCTGAAGGCCATTGTGCAGATCGCGCGCGAGCACGGACTGGTGATCTTTGCCGACGAGGTGTACGACAAGGTGCTGTACGACGGTGCCAAGCACACCGCCATCGGCAGTCTGTCCGACGACGTGCTGACGCTCACCTTCAACTCGCTGTCCAAGAGTTACCGCTCCTGTGGCTATCGGGCGGGCTGGCTGGTGGTGTCGGGCGACAAGAAGCCGGCCAAGGATTACATCGAGGGGCTGAACATGCTCTCGAACATGCGTCTGTGTTCCAACGTGCCGGGCCAGTGGGCGATCCAGACGGCGCTGGGTGGCTACCAGAGCATCAATGACCTGGTGGGTGAGGGCGGTCGCCTGCGCCGTCAGCGCGATCTGGCTTACGAGCTGATCACCGCGATCCCGGGCGTCACTTGCGTCAAGCCGGCGGCGGCGCTGTACATGTTTCCGCGTCTGGACCCGACGCTGTACCCGATCGCGGATGACCAGCAGTTCTTTATGGAACTGTTGCAGGAAACCAAAGTGATGCTGGTGCAAGGCACGGGCTTCAACTGGGCCGCACCCGATCATTTCCGCATCGTGTTTTTGCCACACGAAGATGATTTGCGCGAGGCCATTGGCCGCGTCGCCAAATTTCTTGAAATTTATCGCAAGCGGCACAGCAACTGATTTACTATCTATTTGATAGCGGCTCGCGTAGATTCTACGGGGGCTGGCGGCCAATTTAACTAAAAGCATTTATGAAACCGATTCAAGTAGGCCTGCTGGGCATGGGTGTTGTGGGCTCGGGCACGTTCAACGTGCTGCGGCGCAACCAGGAAGAAATCAAGCGTCGCGCGGGCCGTGGCATCGAGATCACCATGGTGGCGGACCTCGATGTGGCACGGGCGCAAGGCCTCGTGGGCGATGGCGTCAAGGTGGTGAGCGACGCGCGCGCCGTGATCGCCAACGCAGACATTGACATCGTGATCGAATTGATTGGCGGCTACGGCATTGCCAAGACCTTGGTGCTCGAAGCGATTGCGGCGGGCAAGCATGTGGTAACGGCCAACAAGGCATTGCTGGCGGTGCACGGTACCGAGATCTTCGCCGCAGCTTCGGCCAAAGGTGTGATGGTGGCGTTCGAGGCGGCGGTGGCCGGTGGCATTCCGATCATCAAGGCGCT
>NZ_DHXT01000011.1:0-2571 GCF_002413825.1 Rhodoferax sp. UBA5149 | reverse complement strand
GGCACGACCAACTTCATCCTGTCCGAAATGCGCGACAAGGGCCTGGATTTCGACGTCGCGCTCGGGCAAGCGCAGCGCCTGGGCTACGCCGAGGCTGACCCGACCTTCGACATCGAAGGCGTGGACGCCGCGCACAAGGCCACCATCATGTCGGCCATCGCATTCGGCATTCCGGTGCAGTTCGACAAGGCTTATGTCGAAGGCATCACGAAGCTCGGCGCGGCCGACATCAAATACGCCGAGCAACTGGGTTACCGCATCAAGTTGCTGGGCATCACGAAACGCACGGCCAAGGGGATCGAGTTGCGCGTGCACCCCAGCCTGGTGCCGACCAAGCGCCTGATCGCCAACGTGGAAGGTGCGATGAACGCGGTCATGGTGCAGGGCGACGCGGTCGGTACCACGCTCTACTACGGCAAAGGCGCGGGCTCCGAGCCGACCGCCAGCGCCGTCATCGCCGACCTGGTGGACATCACCCGCCTGCACACGGTTGATCCGCTCAGTCGCGTGCCGCACCTGGCTTTCCAGCCTCACACCATGGATCAGGCCAAGAGCGATTTGCCGGTACTGCCCATGGGAGAGGTGGTGACCAGCTATTACCTGCGCTTGCGCGTGGCGGATGAGACCGGCGTGCTGGCCAAGGTGACCGGCATTCTGGCCGAAGCCGGCATCAGCATTGACGCGATGCTGCAGCGCGAAGCCGACGAGGTGGGCGGTGAGCGCGGCACGGGCGGCGACCTGCAAATCCCGCAAACTGACCTGATCATTCTCACGCACGACTGTGTCGAAGCCAAAATGAACGCGGCCATCGCGCAAATGCAGGCCTTGCCCACCGTGCTGGAGCCCATCACCCGCATCCGCAAGGAAGAGCTGGCCTGATGAAGTACCTCTCCACCCGCGCTGCCGCCAACGATTCGACGGACCGCAAACGCTTTTGCGAAATCCTGCTGGAAGGCCTGGCGCCCGATGGCGGTCTGTACTTGCCAGAGCGCTATCCGCAGATCGACGATGCCACGCTCACGCGCTGGCGCAGCGTTTACCACACCCAGGGCTACGCCGAGCTGGCGTTTGAAGTCCTGTCGCTGTACATCGATGACATTCCGGCCGACGACTTGCGCGCGCTGTGCGAAAAAACCTATACTGCCGCGGTGTTTGGCACCGGCGAAATCGTGCCGCTGCGCCATCTGGAAGAGGGCCTGTACCTCGAAGCCCTGTCCAACGGCCCGACGCTGGCCTTCAAGGACATGGCCATGCAGTTGCTGGGCAACCTGTTCGAGTACGAGCTGGCACGCCGTGGCGAAGAGCTCAACATCCTGGGCGCCACCAGCGGCGACACCGGCAGCGCGGCCGAGTACGCCATGCGCGGCAAAAAGGGCGTGCGCGTCTTCATGACCAGCCCGTTTGGGCGCATGAGCCCGTTCCAGCAGGCGCAGATGTTCAGCCTGATGGACGAGAACATTCACAACATCGCCGTCGACGGTGTGTTTGACGACTGCCAGGACATGGTCAAAGCCGTGTCCAACGACCTTGAGTTCAAACGCAAGTACAAAATTGGCACGGTCAACTCCATCAACTGGGCGCGTCTGATGGCGCAGGTTGTTTACTATTTCGCCGGTTATTTGCAGGCCACACAGTCGAACTCTGAAAAAGTCAGTTTCACCGTGCCGTCGGGCAATTTCGGCAATATTTGTGCCGGCCATGTGGCGCGCATGATGGGTCTTCCGATTGACAAACTGGTGGTGGCCACCAACGAGAACGATGTGCTGGACGAGTTTCTGCGCACCGGCGTCTACCGCGTGCGCGCTAGCGCCGACACGCACGAGACCTCCAGCCCGTCGATGGACATCTCCAAGGCCTCCAACTTCGAGCGCTTTGTGTTTGATCTGCTGGGCCGCGACGGTGCGCGCGTCAAGTCACTGTTTGCCGACGCCTTGGCCCAAGACGGCCAATTTGATCTGGGCACCGACCCGGCTTTCAAGCAGGCCGCCATACGCTACGGTTTTGAGAGTGGCAAGAGCACGCACGCCGACCGCCTGGCCACCATCAAGGCTACTTTTGAGCGCTTTGGCGTGATGATTGACACGCACACCGCTGACGGCGTCAAGGTGGCGCGCGAGCACCTGCAGCCGGGCGTGCCGATGATCGTGCTGGAAACTGCCTTGCCCATCAAGTTTGCCGCCACCATTGTGGAAGCTCTCGGGCGTGAGCCCGATCGTCCGGCCAGATTTGAAGGCATTGAGGCTTTGCCCAAGCGCGTGACCCGCATGGCCGCCGATGTCGATGCGGTCAAAGCCTACATTGCCCAGCATTGCCCATGAAGGTGGTCGGTTTCGCCGGATTTTCCGGCTCCGGCAAGACGACGCTGGTGGAGCGCCTGATACCTGCCTTTCGGCTCAAGGGCCTGCGCGTGTCGGTCGTCAAACACGCCCATCACCGCTTCGACATCGACCATGTTGGCAAAGACACTTACCGCCACCGCGAGGCCGGCGCCTTTGAAGTGGTGGTGGCGTCGGACCGGCGCCTGGCGCTGATGCGCGAGTTTGAGCAGCCGGTGCAACTCTCGGTGCACCA
>NZ_DHXT01000207.1:21732-21955 GCF_002413825.1 Rhodoferax sp. UBA5149 | reverse complement strand
TGTCGACCTGGCCCGCCTTGGCCGCCATCGCCGCTGGCAACTTGTCCATCAGGCTGGACAAGCCACCCATTTGCTTCATTTGCTGGATTTGGGCCAGAAAATCATTCAAATCAAAACCGGCGCCGCTCTTGAGCTTGGCCGCCAGCTTTTGCGCCGACGCCATGTCCACGCCGGAGGTGACCTGCTCGACCAGCGCCAGAATGTCGCCCATGCCCAGGATGCG
>NZ_DHXT01000207.1:15572-21461 GCF_002413825.1 Rhodoferax sp. UBA5149 | reverse complement strand
GCCGCGCCGCCGCGCGAATCGCCATCGAGCTTGGTCAGGATGATGCCGGTCAGGGGCAGCGCCGCCTTGAAGGCCTTGGCCGTGTTGATGGCGTCCTGGCCCTGCATGGCATCGACCACGAACAGGGTTTCCACCGGATTCAGCACCGCGTGCAAGTCCTTGATTTCGCGCATCAGCGCTTCATCAATCGCCAGGCGGCCGGCGGTGTCCACCAGCAGCACGTCGAAGAAATGTTTGCGGGCGTAGTCCAGCGCCGCCAGCGCGATGTCGACCGGCTTCTGGTCCGGCGTACTGGGAAACCATTCGGCGCCCGCTTGCGCCGTCACCGTTTTCAACTGTTCAATGGCGGCCGGGCGATAGACGTCGCCGGACACCGTCAAGACTTTCTTCTTGCGTTTTTCGATCAGGTGTTTGGCCAGCTTGGCGGTGGTGGTGGTTTTGCCGGCGCCCTGCAAACCGGCCATCAGGATCACGGCCGGCGGCTGGGCCACCAGATTGATGTCGCTGACGCCCTCGCCCATCGTGGCGGCAAGTTCTTTGCTGACAATGCCGACCAGCGCCTGACCGGGCGACAGCGAGCCCAACACTTCCTGGCCCAGTGCCTTTTCCTTGACGCGGGCGATGAAGTCGCGCACCACGGGCAGCGCGACGTCGGCCTCCAGCAGGGCCATGCGCACTTCGCGCAGCATGTCGGCCACGTTGGCTTCCGTGATGCGGGCCTGGCCTCGCATTTCCTTGACGAGGCGGGAGAGTTTGTCGGTAAGGGCGGAGGCCATAGGGGTATTCCGCTGAACGGAACCAAAATTGGGAGCCAATAGACATTGGCAATATGCAAAACGCTAAACTGTAGCCATGATTTTAGCCAATGCTTCCCCTCTTAGTTTGACTTTGGCGCTTGGTGCCGCCGTGGGCTATGCGGTGTCGGCTGTCGGCGCTGCTCGCCTGGGCCCCCAAGTGCCACGGGTGGCGGTGCGGCTGGCCTGGCTGCTGCACGGCGTCTTGCTGGCCTGGAGTCTGTTTGGCGCCCAGCCGCGCTTCGGCTTTGCGCCGGCCTTGTCGGTCACGGCCTGGCTGGTGGCCGCCGTGTACGCGGTGGAGAGCCGTGTGTACCCGCTCTTGCAGACGCGCTGGACCCTGTCGGCGCTGGGCGCGGTGGCGGTGGTTCTGGCGGCGCTGTTTCCGGGCAACCTCTTGCATCCCAATGCGTCGCCCTGGCTGCCGCTGCACTGGGCCCTGGGCATCGCGTCCTACGGCCTGTTTGGCGTTGCCGTGGTGCACGCCTGGTTCATGACCCGGACTGAAGGTCGCATCCGGCTGGCCAGCGATCCGCACAGCGGCATGCCGCTGCTGACCATGGAACGCCTGACCTTCCGGTTTGTCGGCGCCGGTTTCCTGCTGTTGACTGCCACGCTGGTGGTGGGCGTTCTGTTTGAAGAGCAGCTTTATGGCGCGACCACACCCTTCAAATGGGATCACAAGGTGGCGTTTTCTGTCTTGTCATGGCTGGTGTTTGCCGTGCTGTTGCTGGGGCGTGCCCGTTTTGGCTGGCGCGGCAAGCGGGCGGTACGGGTCTTGTACATCGGCTCGGGGCTGCTGCTGCTGGCCTACGTCGGTTCTCGCTTCGTCATGGAGATCATTCTCGGACGGTCGGTATGAAGTTCCTTCTGGTCATCGTGGTGCTGCTGCTGGCCATCTGGCTCTGGCGCACCAACAGACCGGCCGTCCCGAAGTGGCATGAGCCAAAACCGAAGGCCGCGCCGGAGCCCCTGGCCATGGTGAGCTGCACGCTGTGCTCGGTCCATGTGCCCTCGGTGGATGTCGTTCCGGGCAAAAAGGGGGCGTACTGCAGCGCGGCGCATCTGCACCAAGCGGAGCCGTGAATGATCCCGCAACCAGACGCGCAAACCTGGTTCGGCCCGTCATTGCTTGAACCGGGCATTGAGCAGGCCGAAAATCCGCAGGAGTTTGAGAGGTTGTGGCGCGGCTTCATGACCGCGCGCGTCATGCTGGGGCTGGTGCTGTTGCTGCTTCAAAGCATTATCTACGCCCTCGGGTCGTCCAAAGACACTACCTTGACCCTGATATGCACGGGCTATTTTGTAGCGGCACTGTCCGTGCGCCTGATGGCCAGTCCACGCCAACTCGGCAAGACATTTGACGCCCAATCGTTCAGCACCATCGGGGTGGATATTCTGGCCTTTGCCGCCCTGCAGGTGGCGCAGGGCAGCAGCATCAATTACGCGCCTTTGTTCGCGCTGCCTGTTTTGATGGCCTCCATCCTGGGGTCGCTGCTGCTGGCCATGGGCGCCGCGGCCGGCGTGACCTTGTTGCTGTTCGGTTACGCCGCGTGGATGTCGATTCAAGTACCTGGGGACACGACATCCCATTTTCTGCAGGCGGCACTGACGGGCGCGGGTTGTTTCGTCATTTCGTTTCTGGCCAACCAGACCGCGACCCGGCTGGCCAATGTCGAGCTGCGGGCGCAGCGCAGCCAGTTGGCGGCCCGGGTACAAAGTCTGGTCAATGAGCTCGTGATTGAGTCTTTGACGGAAGGGGTTTTGGTGGTGGACCAACGCGGCACGGTCCGTGCGGCCAATCCGGCGGCACGGCTGCTGCTGGGCACCCAGCGCGCCCTTCGCGCCAACTCTTTCGATCTCGCCTCCCTGATCGGATGGCAGGGCCTGGTGGATATGATGCGACTCAGTTTTTCCAAGCGCGACCCGCAACAGGCGGATGTGACCATTCATCATTCCGGGCAGGGCCCCAGGCGCGTGCGGGTACGCACCCAGCTGACGGCCACGCAAGACGGTGGTTCCGAGAGCCTGTGCGTCATGTTTCTACAGGATCAGCGCGAGATGGAGGCCCGCATGCGAACCGAAAAACTGGCCAGCATGGGACGCATGTCGGCCGCCGTCGCCCACGAAATTCGCAACCCCCTGGCAGCCATCGCACAGGCCAATGCCCTGCTCGACGAAGACCTCTCGGATCCAAGGCACAAGCAACTCACGCAGATGGTGCAGCAAAATGCCAAGCGCCTGGAAAGAATCGTGGAAGAAGTGCTTGATATCGCGCGGGTACAGCACGGTGGAAACCCGACGGCATCCAGTGCGCTGATCTTGAACGGAGTGGTCGAGCGGATTTGCCGTGACTGGCAAAGCCAGACCGAAAGCGAGCACCTGCTGCGCATCAACTTGCTGCCCCGCAATGTCGAGGTCAGGTTTGAAGCGGAGCACCTGCGCCGGATTCTGTTGAACCTGCTGGACAACGCACGTCGCTATGCCAGCCATCACGTGGACGCGATCCAGGTGTCGGTCGGCACCTCCGCCATGGGGCAAGGCGCGTTGAGCGTGTGGAGCGACGGTCAGCCCATGGAACAATCGGTTGAGCGACATTTGTTTGAACCATTTTTTTCCTCGGAGAGCCGCTCGAGCGGCTTGGGTCTCTACATCTGCCGTGAGCTGTGCGAAGGACATGGTGCCTCCATTGCCTACTGCCGTACACAACGAAACGTCAGGGGCACGTCCATCGAGGGAAACGAATTCCTAGTGACTTTCCAGACCAACCCGTCACAGAACCGCATTGATCTGGCAAGCGACAACATACCGGTAACACCATGGCTTCAAACACACCGCTGAGCAGCGCCCAGATCCTGGTCGTCGACGACGAGCCCGATTTGAGAACGCTGTACGAGTTGACACTGCTACGCGAAGGCTACCGGGTAGAAGCCGCCGAAAACCTGGCACAGGCCCTGCAGCATTTGAGCGAACGCCGTTTTGATGTCGTCATCACCGACATGCGGCTGCCCGATGGTCTGGGCATGGAACTGATCCAGCACATCAAGGCGCAACAACGCCGGGAGCGCTGCGTCGTCATCACGGCCTACGGCTCCGCGGAAAATGCGGTCGAATCCCTCAAGGCCGGCGCTTTTGACTATTTGACCAAGCCGGTGGACCTCAAGCAGTTTCGTGCCGTCATCGCCTCCGCCGTGCAGGAACCGACAGCCCAGGCCGCCAAGACAGGCCGCACCGTTTCGCCGCCCAGTGGGGCGGGCGACAACGCGACACGCCCCGCCAGTGGCGACGCTGCGCTGCAGCGGCTGGTGGGGGAGTCCGGCAGCATGCGACTGGTCAAGGAACGTATCGTCAAAGTGGCACGCAGCATGGCCCCGGTTCTGATCACGGGCGAGTCCGGCACCGGCAAGGAGCTGGTGGCGAGCGCCATTCATGCCAACAGTCACCGCTGCGCGGGGGCCTGGGTCGCCGTCAACTGCAGTGCCATTCCAGAGAGTCTTCTCGAAGCCGAATTCTTTGGCACCAAAAAAGGCGCCTACACCGGCGCAACCCAGGACCGCGATGGCTTCTTCCAGGCGGCCAGTGGCGGGACGTTGTTTCTGGATGAGATAGGGGACTTGCCGCTCGCCATGCAATCCAAACTGCTGCGCGCGATTCAGGAGCGCTGTATTCGGCCCATCGGATCGCCCCATGAAGAGCCGGTCGATGTTCGCATCATCAGCGCGACGCACAAGGATCTCGCAGCCGAAGTGCTGGCCGGACGCTTTCGGCAGGACCTGTATTACCGTTTGAACGTGATTGAAATCGTGATCCCGCCATTGCGGGAGCGGCAGGAAGACTTGCCCGCGCTGTGCGACGCCCTGCTGCGCCGGATTGCCCATGAATCGGGCATCCCGGTGCCCACGCTGCATCCCAAAGTACTCGATCAGCTCTCACGTGACCCCTTGCCTGGCAACGTGCGCGAGTTGGAGAACCTGCTGCATCGCGCGGTTGCCTTGAGCGATGAAGATGACCTGCAGATCGAACTCTCCGAACGTCAGCCACTTCCCCCGGAACCTTCCGAGATCAGCACCGGGCCAGCGCCTCTGGACGACGAACAAGTCACCATTCCCAGCGATCTGCAGGGTCATCTCGATGGCCAGGAACGCGACATCTTGATCCAGGCCTTGCGTGAAACCGGCTTCAACCGCACGGCCGCTGCGGCCCGACTGGGTATCAGCCTGCGTCAAATGCGTTATCGCATCGCACGGCTCAATATCGACACCCCGCAAAGCAATGAAGCTTCCGATGAACCCATCTGATCCGCCGGAACAAGCGCCGCTTTGGATCGATGGCTGGTATCAATTCGCGGGTCGGCTGGTCTCACCCAACTACGGCCCGCGCCCCGCCGGGGCCCAGACGGATCTGATCGTGCTGCATTCCATCAGCCTGCCGCCGGGTCAGTATGGTGGTGATGAAGTGCCGCGCCTGTTTACCAACCAGCTGGACTGGAACCAGCACCCCTACTTCAAAAGCATCCAGGGCATGGAAGTCTCTTCCCACTTTTTCATCCGTCGCCAGGGTGAACTCGTTCAGTTCGTCAGCGCCAATGACCGCGCCTGGCATGCGGGAGTCTCCAGTTACCGAGGACGAAACAACTGCAACGACGACTCGATCGGCATCGAGCTTGAGGGGGTCGAAGGCGACCTCTTTGAAAACAGTCAATATGACACCTTGGCGGGCCTGTGCGCCGCTATCCTGCAACGCTACCCCATCGCTCATATTGCCGGCCATGAACACGTGGCTCCCGGACGAAAAACCGACCCCGGAAGCGGTTTCGACTGGCCGCTTTTGCAACAGTGCCTGGGCTTGGCGCCTCAGTACTTTCCCGCTGGTGTTTTGGCAAAAAATACTCGCTGAATTTATTTTTCGGTAAGAAGCACCGCCTGGCGCGGGCGCTCTGCCTGCAGAAAAAAAAGTGAGCAGAAGGCTGCATGCGGCACTGAAGGGCAAAAGCCTTGGCAAGGCTTGTCGTTGCTGGGTGTTTCAAAGAATTTATTGATTTATCAAGGTGTACAGAAGGGTTCGCCTGCGCATCGCAGGACCTCAACGACGACAA
>NZ_DHXT01000207.1:8294-15256 GCF_002413825.1 Rhodoferax sp. UBA5149 | reverse complement strand
GGCAAGATACACTACCGGTAGTGGCTTGTAATCACTCAAGACCCCATATATAGTGTGTCCTGCTCGCACAGACCGCCCCTCCACCAAGGGACAGGGGCGGCCCGCAGAGACCCCGAATTCAAATAAAACACAGCTACCGACGAGGAAATAAATGCAAACCGCTTTAAATACACCACCCACCCTCCACGCCGGTGTTCTGGCGCAGCACAACGCCGATGACGCAAACCATACGGCGACCAATTCACTGAGCCATTACCAGATCCTGCGCCGCAACGGCGCCGTGGTGCCTTTTGAGCCCAACAAAATCGCCGTCGCCATGATGAAGGCGTTCCTGGCGGTGCACGGCACGCAAGGCGCCGCGTCAGCCAGCGTTCGTGAGACCGTCGAGGTTTTGACGCAAGGCGTGATTCGGGCCTTGATGCGTTCGCGCCCCGGTGGCGGCACGTTTCACATTGAAGACGTTCAGGACCAGGTTGAACTCGGGTTGATGCGCGGCGGCCATCACGAGATTGCGCGGGCCTATGTGCTTTACCGCGAAAAGCGCACCCAGGAGCGCGCCAAAAAGGTGACCCAGGCGGCCCCCAAGGCCCCCCTGCTGCACGCGCTGGACAACGGTGAGCGCATCGTTCTTGATCTGGATCGGCTCAAGAGCCTCATCCAGTCCGCCTGCGCCGGACTGGGTGCGGACGTCAAGCCCGAACCGATCATGGCAGAGACGATGCGCAACCTGTATGACGGCGTCCCGATGGACGAGGTGTACAAGGCCTCTGTACTGGCGGCGCGCACGTTGATCGAGAAAGACCCCGACTACACCTACGCGACGGCCCGGCTGCTGTTTCACACCATTGCCAAGGAAGTTCTGGGCAAAGACGTGGCGCAGGAAGACATGGCTCAGGCCTACGTTGATTACTTCCCTCAGTTCATCAAAAAAGGCGTCGCCAACGATCTGCTCGACGAAAAGCTGCTGCAGTTTGACCTGGCACGGCTGGGTGGGGCACTCAAGGCGGAACGGGATCTGAAATTCGACTACCTGGGTCTGCAGACCTTGTATGACCGCTATTTCCTGCACGTCGGCAAATCACGCATTGAGTTGCCGCAGGCATTTTTCATGCGCGTGGCCATGGGTCTGTCGCTCAATGAGATCGACCGCGAGGCGCGGGCCATCGAGTTTTACGAAGTCCTCTCTTCTTTTGATTTCATGTCCAGCACGCCGACGCTGTTCAATAGCGGCACCTTGCGCTCACAGCTTTCGAGCTGCTATCTCACCACCGTTCCCGACGATCTGGACGGCATCTACGAATCCATCAAAGAAAACGCCTTGCTGTCCAAGTTCGCGGGCGGCCTGGGCAATGACTGGACGCGTGTGCGCGCCCTGGGCGCCCACATCAAGGGCACCAATGGCGAGTCGCAAGGCGTGGTGCCGTTCCTGAAAGTGGTGAATGACACGGCTGTCGCGGTCAATCAGGGCGGCAAGCGCAAGGGGGCTGTTTGCACTTATCTGGAAACCTGGCACCTGGATATCGAGGAGTTCCTGGAGTTGCGCAAGAATACCGGTGATGATCGCCGTCGCACCCACGACATGAACACGGCCAACTGGGTTCCCGACCTGTTCATGCGTCGCGTCATGGAAAAAGGACAGTGGACTTTGTTCTCACCCAACAATGTGCCCGACCTGCACGACAAATTCGGGGCTGATTTTGAGAACGCCTATGTCGCGTACGAAGAAAAAGCGGCGCGCGGCGAGATCAAGCCGACCCGCACCTTGCCGGCGGCTGACCTGTGGCGAAAGATGCTCACCATGCTGTTTGAAACCGGCCACCCCTGGATCACGTTCAAGGACGCCTGCAACGTGCGCTCACCGCAGCAGCATTGCGGGGTGGTTCACTCCAGCAATCTGTGCACCGAGATCACGCTCAATACCAGCGATACCGAGACAGCGGTGTGCAATCTCGGCTCGATCAACTTGCTGCAGCATCTTAAGGATGGCGCCGTCGACCACGCCAAGCTGCAAAAGACCATCACGACCGCGATGCGCATGCTCGACAACGTCATCGACATCAACTATTACGCGGTGAAGAAGGCACGCGACTCCAATATGCGGCACCGTCCGGTGGGCTTGGGTGTCATGGCTTTCCAGGACAGTCTGTATGAGTTGCGCATCCCCTACGCCAGCGACGCTGCCGTGGAGTTTGCCGACCAATCGATGGAAGCCATCTGCTACTACGCTTATTGGGCCTCCACCGAGCTGGCCCGTGAACGCGGTCAATACGCCAGCTACAAAGGGTCGCTTTGGGACCAAGGCATTTTGCCGATCGACACCCTGGACATGCTGGCGCGCGCGCGCGGCGGCTATGTGGAAGTGGACCGCTCGTCGACGCTGGATTGGGACACCCTGCGCAAAAAAATTGCCAGGGATGGCATGCGTAACTCCAACTGCACCGCCATCGCACCGACCGCCACTATCTCCAACATCATCGGTGTCGACGCCTCGATCGAGCCCTGCTTTGGCAACCTGTCCGTCAAGTCGAACCTGTCGGGTGAATTCACCATCATCAACGGTTACCTGGTGCGGGACCTCAAACGCCTCGGGCTCTGGGATGATGTCATGGTGATGGACCTGAAACACTTTGATGGCTCCCTGAATCCGATTGACCGGGTGCCCGCTGACATCAAGGCCTTGTACGCGACCGCCTTCGAGGTTGAAACGCGCTGGCTGGTGGAAGCCGCATCGCGCCGCCAGAAGTGGATCGATCAGGCTCAATCGCTCAACATTTACATGGCCGGGGCCTCTGGCAAAAAGCTCGATGACACCTACAAGCTGGCCTGGATTCGTGGCTTGAAGACGACCTACTATTTGCGCACCATGTCGGCCACCCACGCCGAGAAATCAACCGTGACCGCAGGGCGAATGAATGCCGTGTCCTCAGGTCATGAAACACACCATAGCAATGGCGCCATGAGCGCACTGGATGCCGCCGCTGCCGCTGCAAAAATGCAGATGGCATCGGGCCCCGCAACAGACATCAAGTTTTGTGGTGTTGACGATCCGACCTGTGAGTCGTGTCAGTAAGGTCTGAACCCCTGTCTCATGTGTTGCGATGCGATGTTGCTGCACAACACTTGATGACGCAATATGACAGCGATATGAATGAATACTTTTCATTTCATTTCGCTGCTCTCATAATCCGCTGATTGGAATTATTTATGTTGACCTGGGACGAAGAAGTCAAGCCCACACCGCAAGTGCCGCAAGCACGTGGCTCATCCAGCAGCCGCTCGGCCGAGTTGCCTCTGCCGTCCGCCGCAGTTGCCAGCAGTCCGCGTCGCGTCAATGCCGCTGACAAGCGCATCATCAATGGCAAGACGGACGTCAACCAGCTCGTCCCTTTCAAGTACAAATGGGCCTGGGAAAAGTATCTCTCCAGCTGCGCCAACCACTGGATGCCGCAAGAGGTCAACATGACGCGCGACATTGCGCTGTGGAAAGATCCGAACGGCCTGACCGAAGATGAACGTCGCATCATCAAACGCAATCTTGGTTTTTTCGTCACGGCCGATTCGCTGGCGGCCAACAACATTGTGCTCGGCACCTACCGCCATATCACGGCGCCCGAGTGCCGGCAGTTTTTGTTGCGCCAGGCCTTTGAAGAGGCCATTCATACCCATGCCTACCAGTACATCGTGGAGTCACTGGGCCTGGATGAAAGCGAAATCTTCAACGCCTACAACGAAGTCAAATCGATTCGCGACAAAGACGAGTTTCTGATCCCCTTCATTGAGGCGATCATGGACCCGGCATTCAAAACCGGAACGCATGAGACGGATCAAACCCTGCTGAAGTCGCTGATTGTGTTTGCCTGCCTGATGGAAGGCCTGTTTTTCTATGTCGGGTTTACACAAATTCTGGCATTGGGCCGTCAAAACAAAATGACGGGCGCGGCCGAGCAGTACCAGTACATTTTGCGCGACGAGTCGATGCACTGCAACTTTGGCATTGACCTGATCAACCAGCTCAAGCTCGAAAATCCGCAGTTGTGGACATCCGAGTTCAAGGCGGAAATCAAGGCGCTGTTCGAAGAGGCTGTGGAGCTTGAATACCGATACGCGGAAGACACCATGCCGCGTGGCGTGCTGGGCATGAATGCGTCGATGTTCAAAGGCTACTTGCGTTATATCGCCAACCGTCGTGCGACGCAGATCGGCCTTGAAGCGCTTTACCCCAACGAAGAGAATCCATTCCCATGGATGAGCGAAATGATTGACCTGAAGAAAGAGCGCAACTTTTTCGAAACCCGCGTCATCGAGTACCAATCAGGCGGCGCGCTTTCCTGGGATTGATTTAAAAAAATGACAACAAGAATTTCACAAACGGTTGATGGCCCCAAAGAGGGCAAAAGCCGTTTGTGCACCCGAGTTCATGGTGCTGGGATCGAGCCCAACACCATGAATCGCTTCATGCACTCCAACTCGCATGAAGTGCTCTTTGTAAATTGATCAAGGAGAAAATGATGGCAACTGCAAAAAAACCGGTCGCAAAAAAGGCCGCTCCCGCGAAGAAAATTGCACCCGCAAAAAAAGCTGCACCAGCGAAGAAAGCTGCACCAGCCAAAAAAGTAGCCGCTAAAAAAGCGGCGCCGGCCAAAAAGGCGGCACCAGCGAAAAAAGTAGCCGCTAAAAAAGCTGCGCCTGCGAAGAAAGCTGCACCGGCCAAGAAAGCCGCTCCGGCTAAAAAGGCTGCTGCTAAAAAAGCGCCTGCGAAGAAAGCTGTAGCAGCCAAGAAAGCTGCGCCAGCCAAGAAAGCCGCTCCGGCCAAAAAGGCTGCTGCTAAGAAGGCGCCTGCCAAAAAAGCCGCTGCGGCTAAAAAGCCAGCTGCTAAAAAGCCAGTCGCCAAAAAGGCAGCCAAGAAGCCGGCTGCGAAGAAAGCCGCGAAAGCACCCGCTGCCAAGGCAGCGCCTGCTCCAGCGATCCCTGCCGCTCAGACGACCCTGAACCCGCAGGCTGCTTGGCCGTTTCCGACGGGCAGCAAACCCTGAACCTCCACGGTTCTGCTTCAAACCCGGTGCCGAAAGACATCGGGTTTTTTCTTGGGCGCTACAAACCGGGCCCCGTCAAGGATAGAAAGCCAGCAAACGGTAGCCGACGACCCGGTCCACCGAAGCGCTCGCATTGACAGCCATGGCAAGTGACGTCGTCCACTCGGCATCGGCTGCCAGGGACTCAAATTTGACACCTAATTCGGAGGGGAGGAAGACACGTCGCACGACGGGCTGATCGCGTGAGTCGGTCAAAGTCAATTCCATGGCCGGCACGGCCAGTGCCGTGCTGGCTGTGTTTTTGAGTGTGAAATTCAGGCGGTAGGCGTCCCCCCGAATTTTGGAAAACGATGAGCTGTCAATCACAATGGACTCAATCCGTCGCAACGCTGACAAGGTGCAATTCAAGGGACCACAGATCGCCAGCAACCAGGGTTTCAGGCCGGGTTGCAAGGCCACAATCCGATCGCGCTCATGCAACACAATTTGTCCAGCCAGTCCCAGCAATAGCGCCAAACTCACCAATACCAAAGTCGCCCGCATGAGAGGCTTGTACCAAAACGAGTTGGGTCTGTGATCGCGCAGGAAAGAAACCTCTTCCAATTCAGCGCTGTGCTCGGGTTCAGCGCCGTCAGCATCGGTATCGTAGGCGTCAGCATGAGCCGCATCATCGGGCAGTGTTGCCGTCGACGCGGCCAGCAGCACGCGCTCATCCGGGATCGACTCTGTCGAAGCCGACTCGGTATCAACAAGCTGAACCGCCGCATCCGGCGCGTCTGTCGCTTCGGAAATTGTCGGCGGCCCCTCATGCTGGGCAACTGGCCCCTCCTCCTCCTCCGCCTCCACCGAGGTCGGCAACAGGTGAAGCGACGCGTCAAATATTTCGTCGCACTGGCCGCATCGAACCCATCCTTCGGAAATCCGAAGCTGGTCGGGTACCACCTTGAACAGGGTCTCGCAGGCCGGGCAACGTGTGATCAGACTCATTTGCAGCGAATGGTAAACCGTACCCGTGACGATTCAACGCGTGGCGGTCATCAGTATCCAGCCATCTTCCTGGTCAGAAATCTTGAGCTCACAGTAGGGCGCGTAGGCCGCCTTCAATTCATCTGCCTGGCGCTCGAGAATGCCCGCCAACACCAGCGAGCCACCCGGCGCCACGCGCGACCACAACAGGGGGGCCAGCACCTTCAGCGGAGAAGCCAGAATATTGGCCAGCACCGTCTGATAGACGCCCGTCACGATCTCGGGCAACCCGGCGTTGAGTTTGACCTCATTGGCTTGCGCATTCAGCACGGTCGATTCAACCGCTGCATCATCAATGTCGACCGCGTCAATGTCGGTGGCGCCATGCTTGGCCGCACCGATCGACAGAATGCCCGAACCACAGCCGTAATCGAGCACCCGACCCAGATCATTGCCGGCCTGGGATCCGTCCGGGCGACCATGGCGCGCAATCCATCGCAAACACATCCGCGTGGTGGGGTGGGTACCGGTGCCAAACGCCAGGCCGGGATCGAGCCGGATGATGATGCGGGCCTGCGGGGGCGGCTCGTGCCAGGTCGGCACAATCCAGAACTCCGGCGTGATGTCCACCGGCGTGAACTGGGACTGGGTCAAACGCACCCAATCCTGTTCCGGCACGTCCTGCAGACCCAGTATCTGGCAGTCAGCAAAAAAATCCTGCGCCTCCAAAAGTGCCAGTGCCTCCTTGGCCAGGGCCTCCGAGGCATAGAGCGCAGTGACCCGTGAGCGTTGCCAGCCGTCTTTGGGTGGCGGCATGCCGGGTTCACCAAACAAGGCCTGCTCGGCATCGGTCTGGGCGTCTGCATCCTCCACGCTGACGCTCAAGGCATCCAGCGCATCGAGTGCATCACTCAAGGTCTCAACCCGGTTTTCCGGGCACATCAGGCTCAGTTCAAACATGCG
>NZ_DHXT01000207.1:2281-8081 GCF_002413825.1 Rhodoferax sp. UBA5149 | reverse complement strand
GACAGAGCGGGTTCGCGCAGCAACACTGCGATCTGTCGCGCAAGGTTTCAGTTCAGCGCTTGTGCTGGCCGAGCCACTCTTCGAGGTAATGGATGTTGGTGCCGCCGGCCATGAACTTCGCATCCACCATCAACTCCCGGTGCAGGGCGATATTGGTGTTGATGCCTTCCACCACGGTTTCACCGAGGGCCGTGCGCATGCGGGCCAAAGCCTGCTCGCGCGTGTCACCGTGCACGATGATCTTGCCAATCATCGAATCGTAGTTCGGGGGAACGAAGTAATTGGTGTAGACGTGGGAATCCACCCGCACACCCGGTCCGCCCGGCGCGTGCCACATGGTGACGCGCCCTGGTGAGGGAATGAATTTGTAGGGGTCTTCCGCGTTGACGCGACATTCAATGGCGTGACCGCGAATTTCTATCTGGCGCTGCGTAAAAGGCAGGCGTTCACCGGCCGCCACCATGATCTGGGTCTTGACAATGTCAACCCCGGTGATCATTTCCGTGACGGGGTGCTCCACCTGCACGCGGGTATTCATCTCGATGAAATAGAACTCGCCATCTTCATAGAGAAACTCGAAAGTCCCGGCGCCCCGATAACCGATCTTTTTGCAAGCGGCCACACAGCGCTCGCCCACCCGCTCAATCAGCTTGCGGGCGATGCCTGGCGCGGGCGCTTCTTCAAGGATTTTCTGGTGACGCCGCTGCATCGAGCAATCGCGTTCACCAAGGTAAACCACATTTTTGTGCTTGTCGGCCAGAATCTGGATTTCGATATGCCGGGGGTTCTGGAGATACTTCTCCATGTACACCGCCGGGTTGCCGAACGCGGCGCCAGCTTCGGCCTTGGTCATGGCCACGGCATTGATCAGCGCGGCCTCGGTGTGCACCACGCGCATGCCGCGTCCGCCACCACCGCCCGCCGCCTTGATGATGACGGGATAACCCACCGCTTTGGCGATGCGGCGAATTTGCACCGGATCGTCGGGCAGCTCGCCTTCCGAGCCGGGCACACAGGGCACGCCGGCCTTGATCATCGCCTGTTTGGCGGACACCTTGTCGCCCATGATACGAATCGACTCGGGCGTGGGGCCAATGAACTGAAAGCCGCTTTTTTCCACTCGCTCGGCAAAATCGGCGTTTTCGCTCAAAAAACCATAGCCGGGGTGAATCGCCTCGGAGTCCGTCACTTCAGCCGCCGAAATGATGGCGGGCATGTTCAGATAACTCAGCGCCGACTGGGCCGGCCCGATGCACACCGCCTCCTCCGCCAGCTTGACGTATTTGGCCTCACGATCGGCCTCGGAATAGACCATGACGGCCTTGATACCGAGTTCGCGACAGGCGCGTTGAATTCTGAGGGCGATTTCGCCCCGATTGGCAACCAGGATTTTCTTGAACATAGGCGTTGCTGTTGGCGTCACTCAATCACGAACAAAGCTTGTCCGTATTCAACGGCCTGTCCGTTCTCACAGAGAATCTGCTTCACGATTCCCGATTTGTCTGCTTCGATTTCATTGAGAATCTTCATGGCCTCAATGATGCACACGGTCTCGCCGACCTTGATTGAATCCCCGATTTCAACAAAAGCCTTGGCACCAGGGGACGCCGAACGATAGAAAGTTCCGACCATGGGCGATTTGACCGTGTGACCGAGGTCCACTGGCACCGGCGCAGCAACAGGCGCCGCGCCCTGGACCGACGCAACTGCCGGCGCCATCATGGCGACTGGCGCGTACTGCTGAACCATGGCACCGCCACCTTTGACGATGCGAACCTTGCCTTCTGCTTCCGTGATTTCCAACTCCGAGACATTTGATTCGGACACAAGGTCAATCAATGTCTTCAATTTTCTTAGGTCCATGAGGTCTCCAACGAATTTCAAGTAATGACCGGCGAATTTACCTTAAATTCCAACAAAATCCAGTCATCTTCTTTTATTTTACAGAACATCAGTAGGCACTTCAATAGTCACCATGATGTTCATTGCCGCTACAGAGCCCCGAAGAGCACGCAATTACGGCAAGGTGGCCCTATTTCAACAAAGTCCAAGCTCGTAAATTGTCCGGCGTAACTTTGCCCATTTTACGATGTGCCACCAAGCCATCCGATCCGAGCACCACCGTGAACGGCAAACCGCCACTTAAATTCCCGAGCGATCGGCTGAGCTCTACTCCGGGCAAACCGGCCAGCGCCACTGGAAAGGTTACAGGCGCGTTGGCCAGAAAGCGTTTGACGGGCGCCAGCTGGTCCACCGCCAAACCAAGAACTTGCCAGCCTTTGGCTGAATTTTCCTGATAAAAACTGCTCAATAGTGGAAGTTCTTCCACGCACGGTGGGCACCAGGTGGCCCAGAAGTTCAATAGCACCGGCTTGCCCCGCAAGGCGCTCATCGAGAGCGTGCTGCCATCAGGTGTCGCGAACGCCAGCTGCCAGAGCCCGGATTCAGCGCCCGGCGACATGGTTTGCGGCTGGTAAGTCCGCCAGGCCAGGCCGACACCACCCAGTGCAGCCGCACCGGCCACGGCACCCAGCAGCCAGCGCCGGCGGCTGTGCGCAGTCTGCTCTGCACGTTCAGGGGAAGGGCTTAATTCAGTCATGTCTGCGGATCATGCAACAAACGCCGGACCGCCGCCAAATCCCCGCGCGGCGTGCGCCCTTTCGCGTCAGGCTTGAGCGCGCCACGCACGTCGTCGCGGTCGTAGATCAGCAAATGAACGCCGACCTCTTCATTCAACTCCGGACAAACGGCGTGCACGCTGAGCGCCTCGACCGATTCACCATGAAAGCCGGTGACCGTGCGCGGCACATAGGCCACCTGGTGGTCAATCAGCGATATTTCAGCCGACTTGCTGTCATCGCAAAACAACTGAAGGTAGATGTCGGACAGCCGCGTGGCGGTGCCGTGCCAGACGGCCCCGCCCAAGTGGGGCCAAAACGCGGTCATGCGCTCCATCCAGACCAAGGCCAGCCGGCGCAAAGCCAACAGCTCGCCCGGTTGCGTATCAGCGCAGAACAGCGCGATGTAGTCCAGCACGGCGTCCTCGATCTCGTCATTGGCGGGCAAGGCGGTGCGCGCCGGCAGGCCCAGTTGCTTGACCGCGCGGCGCTTGGCCGGGCCATATTCGAGCCCCTCCTCTACCACCATGCGTGCGGCGACGGCGCAGATTTCTGATTTCAAGGACTCCATAGGACGTGATTCTGCACGCATTTCTTCACCTGAGACGCCAGCCTAAAATCCAGTCATGCACATTCATATTCTGGGTATTTGCGGAACTTTCATGGGAGGCCTGGCCGCCTTGGCGCGCGAAGCGGGCCATAAAGTGACCGGTTGCGACAGCGGCGTTTATCCACCCATGAGCGACCAGTTGCGTGCCCTCGGTATTGAACTGATGGAAGGCTTTGGCGCCGACCAGCTGGCACTCCAGCCCGACATGTTTGTGGTGGGCAATGTGGTGAGTCGCGCCCACCGGGCCG
The DNA here is from genome assembly GCF_002413825.1 of Rhodoferax sp. UBA5149. GTDB lineage: Bacteria > Pseudomonadota > Gammaproteobacteria > Burkholderiales > Burkholderiaceae_C > Rhodoferax. The sequence goes on along the minus strand of NZ_DHXT01000207.1, from coordinate 4,605 downwards.
ATGGCACACCGAAATTCCCGCTGATGGAAGCCATTCTGGACGCCGGACTGCCCTACACCAGCGGCCCCCAGTGGCTGGCAGAACATGTGTTGCAGGGCAGGCACGTCATTGCCGTCGCCGGCACCCACGGCAAAACCACCACCACCGCCATGATCGCCTGGATACTGGAATATGCCGGCCTGCAGCCCGGTTTTCTGGTCGGCGGCGTACCCATGAATTTTGACGTTTCAGCGCGGTTGGGGCGATACAAGGCCGAACGCAGCGCCGGGCCGCCCCAAGCAAGTTCAGACCCCTCGGGGGGCAGCGCAGCACACGAAGTGGCAAGCGTGGGGGCCATCTTCGTTATTGAAGCCGACGAATACGACACCGCATTTTTCGACAAGCGCGGCAAGTTTGTGCACTATCGCCCGCGCACGGCCGTGCTCAACAACCTCGAGTTCGACCACGCCGACATCTTTGACGATCTGGCTGCCATCGAGCGCCAGTTTCATCACCTGGTGCGCACCGTGCCGGGCACCGGCCCGCATGGCTCCGGCCGCATCGTCGTCAATGGACTGGAGGAAAGCCTGGCGCGGGTGCTTCACATGGGCTGCTGGAGTGAAGTGCGCAGCTTTGGCGCGGCGGTGAGCGACTTCACGGCCGCAGGCGAACCGCATGAGTTTGACGTGCTGTACCAGGGCCAGCCAGTGGGCCACGTGAAGTGGGCCCTGACCGGCGTGCACAACCAGCTCAACGCACTGGCGGCCATTGCCGCCGCCCAGCACGTGGGGGTGTCCCCCGAAGTCGCCGCCAGCGCCTTGGGCCGCTTTGAAAACGTGAAGCGGCGCATGGAAGTACGCGGCACCATGGCGCGGACGGGCGGCAGCATCACGGTGTACGACGACTTTGCCCACCACCCCACCGCCATCCGGACCACGGTCGACGGTCTGCGCCGCAAAGTGGGGCCGGGTGCGCGCATTCTGGCGGTGTTCGAGCCGCGCAGCAACACCATGAAGCTGGGCGTCATGAAAGCCCAGCTGCCCTGGAGCCTGGAAGACGCCGATCTGGCGTTTTGCCATGGCGGCGGGCTCGACTGGGACGCCCGCGACGCGCTGGCCGGCATGGGCGACAAGGCGCAAGTGGCCGACACCATTGATGAGCTGGTGGCGCAGGTGGTGGCCCAGGCACGCGCTGGCGATCACATCCTGTGCATGAGCAACGGCGGCTTTGGCGGCGTCCACCTCAAACTGCTGCAGGCGCTACAAAATAAATAGCTACCTACGCAATAGATACGGGGGCTAGAGGCTTAAAACACGCATAGCCCCGGCCCTTTAGCGGGCCCGGCGCGCCTTCACCGCCTGCGACAGCACTTCCAGCGATTTGAGGGAATCATCCCAGCCCAGGCAAGCGTCGGTGATGCTCTTGCCATATTCCAGCTGGGCCGCGTCGTCTTTGCCCGGGGTGAACTTCTGCGCACCGGCATGCAAGTGGCTTTCCACCATCACACCGAACACACTGGTGGAGCCACCGGCAATTTGAGCCGCGACGTCGCGCGCCACGTCCAACTGCTTCTCGAACTGCTTGCTGCTGTTGGCGTGGCTGCAGTCCACCATCAAGGTGGCGGGCAGTTTGGCCTTTTCCAGGTCTTTACAGGCGGCGGCCACACTGGCGGCGTCATAGTTCGGCGTCTTGCCGCCACGCAGGATGACGTGGCAGTCTTTGTTGCCATGGGTTTGCACAATCGCCACCTGGCCATTCTTGTGGACCGATAAAAAGTGATGCCCGCCGGCGGCGGCCTGAATGGCATCGGTGGCGATTTTGATATTGCCGTCCGTGCCGTTCTTGAAGCCAATCGGCGCCGACAGACCCGACGCGAGTTCGCGGTGCACCTGACTCTCGGTGGTCCGCGCCCCAATGGCGCCCCAGGAGATCAAGTCGCCAAGGTACTGGGGAGAAATCACGTCCAGGAATTCGCTGCCGGCGGGCAGGCCCAGGCGGTTGATTTCAACCAGCAACTGGCGCGCAATGCGCAGACCCTCGTCGATGCGGAAGGTTTCATCGAGGTAGGGGTCGTTGATCAGGCCTTTCCAGCCGACGGTGGTGCGGGGTTTCTCGAAATACACACGCATCACGATCTCCAGCGTGTCGGCGTACTTCTCGCGCTGCGCCTTGAGATGGCGGGCATAGTCCAGCGCGGCGGCCGGGTCATGGATGGAGCACGGGCCGATCACGACCAGCAGGCGGTCGTCCTTGCCCGCCATGATGTCGTGGATGCGGCGGCGGGTGGCGCTGATCAGCGTCTCCACGGCGGTGCCCTGAATCGGAAAGAAACGGATTAAATGCTC
>NZ_DHXT01000207.1:0-1974 GCF_002413825.1 Rhodoferax sp. UBA5149 | reverse complement strand
CATAAAAAAACCGCCGGGGGTGCCGGCGGTTTTTGGAGGATCAGGACGTTTTCTTCAGGTACGTTCAGAACTCTCTACCGCCGCAGGCGCTTGAGAACCAAAAGTAGCTAAAGTAAAAACAGGCCGAATTCATGAAGTTAAATGTAGCACAGTCAAAGCGCAGCCCTGGGTTCAGGCGGTGCCGCCCACCGTCAGCCCGTCAATGCGCAGCGTCGGTTGGCCCACACCCACCGGCACGCTCTGGCCTTCCTTGCCGCAGGTGCCGACGCCGCTGTCGAGCTTCATGTCGTTGCCGATCATGCTGACGCGGGTCAGCGCATCGGGGCCGTTGCCGACAATGGTGGCGCCTTTCACGGGGTACAAAATCTTGCCGTTTTCCACCCAGTACGCTTCGCTGGCCGAGAACACGAACTTGCCCGAGGTGATGTCCACTTGGCCACCACCGAAGTTGGTGGCATACAGGCCCTTCTTGATGCTGGCCACGATCTCTTCGGGCGATTTGTCGCCCGCCAGCATGTAGGTGTTGGTCATGCGCGGCATCGGGATGTGGGCGTAGCTTTCGCGCCGGCCGTTGCCGGTGGGCTGAACGCCCATCAGGCGCGCATTCATGGCGTCCTGGATGTAGCCCTTCAGAATGCCGTCCTCGATCAGCACATTGCGCTGGCTGGTATTGCCTTCGTCGTCCACGTTGAGCGAGCCGCGGCGGTCGGCAATGGTGCCGTCATCCAGCACCGTCACACCCTTGGCCGCCACGCGCTGGCCGATGCGACCACTGAAGGCACTGGAGCCCTTGCGGTTGAAGTCGCCCTCCAGCCCGTGGCCGATCGCCTCATGCAACAAAATGCCGGGCCAGCCCGGGCCCAGCACCACGGTCATTTCGCCGGCCGGCGCGGGGCGCGCGTCCAGATTGGTGAGCGCCGCCTTGACCGCCTCATCGACATACTGGTTGATGATGGCCTCGTCAAAATAAGCCAGACCGAAACGCCCGCCGCCCCCGGCCGAGCCCATTTCGCGCCGGCCTTTTTGTTCGGCGATCACGGTCACACTCAGGCGCACCAGCGGGCGCACATCGGCCGCCAGCGTGCCGTCGGCACGCGCCACCATCACCACGTCGTACTCACTGGCCAGCCCGGCCATGACCTGGGCCACGCGTGGGTCCTTGGCGCGGGCCAGCTGCTCCACTTTTTCCAGCAACTTGACCTTGGCCGTGCTGTCGAGCGTGGCGATCGGGTCCAGCCCTTTGTACAAGGAACGCGCCGATGCTATCTTTTTAGTAGCCGTCTTCGCCCGTCCCGCCTGGGCCACGCTCGATATGGTGCGCACCGTGCGGGCGGCATCCAGCAGCGAGGCTTCTGAAATATCGTCCGAGTAGGCAAACGCGGTTTTCTCGCCGCTGACAGCTCGCACGCCGACGCCCTGGTCGATGCTGAAGGAGCCGGTTTTGACAATGCCTTCTTCCAGGCTCCAGCCCTCGCTGCGCGTGTACTGGAAATACAGGTCGGCCTCGTCCACCCGGTGCGCCTTGATTTCGGCCAGGGCGCGGATCAGGTGGGATTCGTCCAGGCCAAAGGGCGTGAGCAGCAGGGACTTGGCAATGGCCAAGCGTTCAATAGTGGGTTCGCGAGAGATCATTTTTTGATTTTAGGCTTTATCACCATCCAGCCACTATGGCGAGGGCTACAGCCCCAAAAGCTTCAAAGCCCCGGGCCTTGACCGGATCCAGGTCGCACAGCCGCAGCGGCCAGCCCTGGCCCAGCAAATGCGCGGCCATGCCGCCGCCCATGTTGCCGACACCGACGATGGCAACCTGGAACCCGTTCAGGACCGGGTTCACGACTGCACCAGGCGTTTCGACTTGGCGATCGACATCAGGATCCCCAGCCCCATGCCCAGCGTGACCATGGCCGTGCCGCCGTAGCTGATGAAGGGCAGCGGCACGCCCACCACCGGCAAAATACCGCTGACCATGCCCAT